>SVGA01000042.1 GCA_015056575.1 Butyrivibrio sp. | reverse complement strand
CACTCCGCGGCAGGGCCTATTCCGACACTGTGAAACCCCGCTGCATTTGCCGCGTTTATACCCGAGATTGCATCTTCTATCACAAGGCACTCCTCGTTTTTAAGCCCAAGAATTCCCGCAGCCTTGATGAACACCTCAGGGTCGGGCTTGGACCTGGAGATCATGTTGCCGTCGCTGATACCGTCAAAGGCATCAGTAAGGGCTGTCCTCTCCAGGATGAACCGGGTATTCTTTGAGGAAGAGCCAATGGCAAGACCATATCCTCTTTCCTTAAGCTCCCTTAAGGTGCTTCTTACCTCCTCAGTGACATCCCCGGGGCCCATATTCTTCAGAAGTTCTCTGTAGATATTGTTCTTTTTTTCCATGAGAGCAGCCTTTTCCTCCGGGCTGTATACAGCTGCTGCCCTCTCAAGTATGATCTCAAGGCTTTCTGCCCTTGAGACTCCACGGAGTCTTTCATTTATCTTTCTGTCAAAATATATCCCCTCATCGTCCGCGATAGATTTCCACGCCTGATAGTGATACTCATCGGTGCTGCAGATGACTCCGTCCAGGTCAAAGATTATCCCTTTTATATTCATCTTGCCCATCCTTTCTCCCTCTCTTTATATGTAATCCTTTCCGCAGAAGGGATCTATGGGGCTTACTCCCTCAAACTTCGATCTTCCCATGAGTTTTTCAATCACAGCATTGCAGAAGTCTTCATTACCGCTGTAAGCATTGATATAGGTTCCGATCATGGGGGCATCAAAAAGATGATAGGGGTATGCAGTGGAGACCATTATCATCGGTATCTCTTTTGCATGCCAGGGAGCATCATCACCGAGGCCAAAGAGCACATTCCAGTTAAGACGCAGGGTAGTGTTATTGGATGCATTCTCCATGTTGCAGACATAGATATACAGATCGTAATCCTTCTTCATCTCGGAAACGCTTCTGTACATTTCATTCAAAAGAGCCTTCTTCTTGTCCGGGAGGTTTTCAACATCCATAAAATCCATGGGCGTTATCCGCGTTCTCCTGTCCCTTACGGTAACTTCGAACCCTTCCTTCTCAAGCTTTTCCTTCCACATCAGCGCAAAATCGCTGCAGGGATCCATCTCTCTGTCTATAACATTAAGGTATATCCTCTTATACTTACCCGGATTTACAGGCAAAAGAGCCTTCTCATCCCTGACAAGGGTGATGGCCTTATCGGCAACCTCTTTTGCAAAGGCTCTATGCTCACTGCAGCCAACAATGTCTATGGCATCCTCCGGGGGAACAAGTCTTCCTTCCCTCTGCTTTACATGAAGCCCCAGTGAGGCCTTTGTGGCAAGGATGCGAAGAACCGCCTCATCCAGACGCTCATTTGTAAGAAGACCGCTTTTCAGTCCATCTTTCAAAAAGCCGATGTCCTCGGAAAGATCCTTGTTAAAGAGGATCATATCGCAGCCGCTCATAATTGCCGTAGGGATGGCCCTGCTCCTTGGCATTGCCGAGGTAAAGCCCACCATCGGGGTCGCATCAGTGATGATAAGACCGTTAAAGCCAAGTTTTCCTCTAAGCAGTCCCTGCAGGAGCTCCTTAGAAAGAGAGGCGGGGCGGAGCATCTCCTCTTTTGTGGCATCCCTGTTAATCTCCTTTACATAGGCAGGCTGAGCGATATGTCCAACCATCACGGTCTTTGCTCCCTTACCTATAAGCGATCCGTAGATATAGCCAAAGCTTTCATTCCACTCCCTGACGCTAAGTGAATTAACACTAGTAACGATGTGCTGGTCCCTCTCATCTATGCCGTCTCCGGGAAAGTGCTTGATTGATACCGCTACGCCGCATTCATCGGCTCCATCCATGTATCTTGAGGCAAAGGCTTCGATTTTCTTCGGGTCATCTCCGAAGGTCCTTACATTGGTTATGGGATTATGAAATTCCCTGTTGATATCCACGATAGGGGCAAAGGACCAGTTAAGCCCAAGCGCTGCGCCTTCTTTGCAGGCAACATATCCCATCCGGTATCCGTTTTCCGGATCGTTTGTTGCAGCTACCGCCATTGGTTTTCCAAAACTCGTCCCCTCAAAGGAGAGTCCGTCTCCCCCGGACTCTGTATTGGCAGCGATAAGAAGAGGAATCCTGGCCATGTCCTGTATCTTCCTGTGGGTGGCTCTCAGCTCTTTTGCCGGGCCGCTTCTGTACATCATTCCGCCCACAGCTGCGCCTTCAACTATGCCCCGAAGAACATTCTCATCATTGGAAAATCCCATGGGGCAGAATACCTGTCCACACTTCTCATCTTCCGTCATTGAGGCAAAGGTATCCTCTACCCACTTTATAGCCTCATCATCAAGGCAGAACGGGTTTGCTTTATAATCAATCTTTATGCTCATTTACGGTTCATCCTTCGTATCATTAAAATAGGTTCTCAGAAAATATGCCGGTCCGCAGCTCCATGCATGGCAGTAGCTGTTCACAATGGTCCCACCATAGGGCGACTCGTTGGGATTCTCCGGATTGTACAGTTCCCAGAAGGTATCGGCGCAGTTTGCCACCATTCCTCCCCAGTACTTTGACATTTTACTGTGAGCCACATCTTTTTTTCCAATTTTAATAAGCGCATCTATGTAGTTATGGTACATGTAGGGAGTCACCATGGTCACTGCTTCAGGGCAGGCCTCCATTCTGTCAAAGAGCCGCTCTGCTGCCTTTCCCTCCATTGCTCCTCCAAGCACCATCCATATCTGCGAGGCAAAAGAGATCTGGCTTTCCGCTCCGCTTACATAGAGCTTCTTCTCAACATCATAAAGGAATCTGTTGGAAGCTTCCTTGAGCTTGAGATAAAGCTGCGCATATTCCTCCTCCGCAAGAACGTCTCCGACGCACTGGGCAAGCTCGATGGCTGCCTCAAGGGCATACATGAAGATTCCCTGAGCGGAGGCCTGTTTGTTGAGGGCAAGATTCCAGTCCACAAAACACCAGCCAAGAACATCCGAGTCCCTTACCACATGCCGCTCATCGAGGCTGTTACTTGCCAGCTGGATCTGTCTTTTGCAGACGTCGAAAAGGTCCAGCACAGCTTTTTTATCCCCGGTCCTTTTGTAGTAATCCCGAAGTATCACAATAAAGAACAGGGAATAGTCAAACATATTCGTGTCATCAACTTCAGGCTTCGGATCAAGGAAGATACAGGCTCCCACCCGTCCGTCTTCCTGGGTCAGAGCCCCGAACAGATAAAGATTTGACTTTACCATGTCATTCATGTTGTAGGTGACATAGTTCACCAGAGCCTGAATTCGCAGGTCTCCGATCCAAAGCCTTCTGTCCCTTTTGGGTCCATCCTCAAAGACCGTCTGCATACAGTCATGGAGTGTTTTTACAGCCACCCTGTCAATCTCCCTGTCCAGTTCATTACTGCTGTAGTAGGGCAAAAGAACTTCATCCGGGGCAGAGGATACTGCTGTGAGGGATGCATCATTTACCCTTAAGGAGAATCTGGAGCTGATATCAACCACCTCTATCCTCACGTATCTGAAGGAGTATCTCCTGTCCAGTTCCACAACAGACGGCACTATGTCCACATGGATAAGCTCCTCCTCAATCCAGGCCGGTGAGACCCAGCCCTTATATTCTGAGGCATCCTCAAAAAGCTCGATCTCTCTTTCCGCAAAACGGATTCTCAAAAGAACCGGTGAATCGGGGTGTGCCCCCTCATAGCCAAGGTCCAGGGACAGGTACCCCACATAGTGGTCCTCAAAATCCAGGATGATGGAGTCGTCTTTTTTCAGTGCGATAGACTCATATGCCGGACGGGGATCTCTTTTTATGACATCCCCATCCTTCTTTAAGTCAATACACTTGCATTCGTTTATCTTGTTTTTCTTTATTTCAGGGAAAAGAGCTGTCGCTTCCCGTAATAATTTTTCGTTATACATGTGCAAATATTCTCTTGATCAAATGATTATTGTTTAAATATATTAAGAAGATCACCAGCAGTACTGCGTTTATGATCGACTGAGTTGTGGCATTTATCCGGTTTGAGAAAACCGCAAAGGTGGAATTCAGAAGGGACATACACAGGGCAGAGAGCAGAAAGCCCACCTTCTCGTTTCCGAACCTTCCGATATAGCCTGCAATGAACATCGGAAGGAAGGCCGTGAACATAATGGCTATACTTCCGAAATTCAGCTGTCCTCCGTTTATAGTGGTATTTCTTGCGGCATTCAGCATACCCACAAGTCCCATAAGGCCGCCGCAGATTGTGTAACAGATAAGGGCGTTTTTAACCTCATTGATACCGGTGGCTACAGCTACCTTCTGCCCTGACTTAAGGGCGTTGTAATCATAGCCGAAGGAGGTCCGCTCAAAGACAATGATCATAAAGATAAGAACCGCCGCAATGATAACAGCTGCGTAAAGCCAGGTTCCAACAAAGCCTGACATGGATCTGTTCTGAACCTCACTCATAAGGTATTTGCCGCCTGTTATGGTATACATTATTCCCTCGTATACCAGGGTCACACCAAGAGAGACGATAATGGGCGGAAGCCTCAAAGCGCAGTACACAGCTCCCGATATAAGTCCCAGCAGTGCTCCCGCAAGAACCGTTATTATCAGCATAAGAAGTGCAGAACCAGAGCCCCCTTTAAGAAAACCGTATGTGATCTTCGCCCCTATCACAGATGAAAGTCCTGCCATTGCCCCCAGGGAAAAATCAAATCTTCCGCTGTTTAAGTTTATGGAGAGCGCCATGGTGGTGATCATAACGATGGCTGTATACACCACAAAGTTATCAAAGCTCTTTGCTCCCGATATGATGGTCTGCCCGTTTGCAAGGCAGATTCCTTCCAATACCACTGCCACAGCCGCAGGGATTGCCAATGTCTTTAAAATCTTCTTAAGGGTGCTCATGAACTGCCTCCATTCATCACTTACTCTCGATAAGTGCCTTTACATCATCATAGGTAACATCCTGACCGATAATGCCATCAAGACTTGCCTTGTCAAAAATAGGTGTATCACCGTTGTCGTTTACATAGTACTGGTCAAAGGATTCTGCATCTGTTGCCACAAGATAGCCCTGAGTAAAGGAGACCGCATTTCCTTCGGGATCTCTTATAACATTTCCGTTAATCGCATCCATTACCAGAGCAAATACAGGTCCGATGGAAGAAGAGTACTTGCCTGCAAGATACTCAAGAGAGCCGTTCTTCATTGATTCGCTGTTCATGGCTGTAAAGGAGTCGATATCGGAGAAAGGGATGTTCTCCTGGCTAAGTGTCTGAGCAAAGAAAGTTGTTGCCATTCCCACTGAGATAAATGCCTCAGGAGCTTTCTGGATTGCTGCATTGAGCTCATCGGTGGTTGTGTCGCCATATCCCTGGAGGTAAGCTACCACTTCAACATCTCCCGAAACCTTTGTAAGATCAACACCCTGATCCTGGAATATCTGTCCGATCATACCGTTCATATCATCTGTTCCGCCGTAGGTATCACCAAGTCCGGCGATCACACCTGCTGCACGGTATACGTGCATGGGGTTGGGGATAAACGCTCCGTAGATGGCAACGCTCTTTACTCCCTTATCCTTAAAGTACTTTCCCATCTCCTTGCCGGCTTCAAACTCTGTCTCGTTTGAAGGTCCAACCTGGCCGACAAAATGCTCATAAGTCTTGTAGGTCTCATACTGACTCTCATCAAGCACGCCGGATGCAACCGCGTAGTAGATGCCATACTCTTCACAGGTCTCGATCTGCTGAGCTCTGTCACTGCTGGAGAGCGAGATAACGGCGTCATATCCCTTTGATGCAAACTTCTCGATGGCTGCCTTCTCATCCTCAGCACTGGCAAGAGCATCTGTATAATCAAAGGTTACGTTATAGTTGTTCTGAATATATTTCTCGTAGTAGTTTCTGAATCCAAGTGCCTCCTCGCCGCTGACGTCGGCAACAAGAACACCGATCTTACGAGTTTCACCCTGATCCGCGGAAGCTTCACTTACAACCGTATTATCAGTGCTGTTATCTGTTGTGTCTGAAACCGCAGCAGGTGCACTGTTACCGCATCCTGTCATTATGGTCATGGCTGCTGCCATGGCAAGTCCGAGTACCTTTGTTACTTTCCTGTTCATAATCTTTCCTCCATTTTTTCTAAAGTTCTTTATCTTGGCAACAGTGCGGTTTTGTAATTCATTCCCGTGATATATACCACTATCAGGAAGAAAACTGCGCTGATCACCTGTGTTATTCCGTATGCTGCACTGGAATCAATCACTATCTCCAGAATGTCGTTCAGCAGCATATATGAGAAGCCTCCAACCAGTGCGGCGTATATCCTGGATCTTGCGCCTCCCGATATTGGCATTCCTCCGAATACTATAGCTATAAAGATATTCATTCCTATACTTGAAGCCGTTGTCGTAGTGACCGAAGGGGTATACACAAGAGTAAGGAATGCTCCGAGTCCTATGCCGATACCCGCCATAACAAAAGCCAGTATCGTGTATTTGTCGGCTTTGATGCCTGTAAGATATGCACAGAGGGGATTTCCTCCCACGAATTTCATCCTTCTTCCTGCCTTTGTGAACTCAAATACAAAGACTGAGACTGCAAAGAACAGCAAAAGAGTTGCTATCTTGAAGGGCATATTGTCAAAGGGCTTTACTACGCTGCTGGGAATGCTTATCCCACCCAGCGCTCCTCCGTTTACCGTAATTATCTGCGCAGATACAGCTGACAGTACGGACATCATCGCGACCGTGGTTACAAAGGCCGGTATGTGGAAGATTGAGGCCAGCACCGAATTGAGCAGCGAACACACAATTCCCGTAAGCAGTATCACCGCCATCATCAGCGCTATATTCTCTGTTCTGTTGTAGACCATAACTCCAACGGTTGCCGAAAACAGTGTGGAAGCGCCAAGGCTGATATCAAAGGTTCCAAGGGTATAGATGAAGGTTGCTCCCGTTGCTACGATTGCCAGAACCAGTGCCTCATTGAACACGATCTTCAGATACATATCAAGTCTGTAACCCTTTGCATTAACCACTGTGCAGAAAACAAGAAGGAGCACCGCCAGCGCCGCCATGGGCAAAAGAGCTATGATATTCTGCCTGTTTATGATTTTCTTTATATTCATTTCTTTTGCCTCCTAGATCATGCATCCTATGATGTCGCTCTCGGACAGATCTTTACTCCGCTGAAATTCTCCTGTTATTTCACCGTTCTTCATGATAAGAACCCTGTCGCTCATCCCGATGAGTTCAGGAAGCTCTTCACTTATCATGAGAATGGCCTTCCCTTCGCTCTTAAGCTGTGACATAAGCTGATACATTGCCTGCTTGACACCGATGTCCACACCTCTCGTGGGGCAATCCAGTATCAGAATCTTACTGTCGCAACCTATCCATTTTCCAAAGACTACCTTTTGCTTGTTGCCGCCGGAGAGCTGGGCTACTGCCTGATCTCTTCCCGAGCATTTGATCCTCAGGGCATCTATCTGCGCGTCTACATATTTTCTTTCCGCGGACCTGGTTATAAGTCCCGCCCCGGATTTGAATATGTTCATTCCCGCAATCGCGATATTGTCCTTGATGCTGGCCTCAAGGCACAGGGATTTTCTGTCTCTGTCCTTGGATACATATCCTATCTTGTCAGTCATTGCGTTGTGGGGAGACTTTATCTGCCGCCCTTTTGGGGATATGACTGCGCCGCTCTCGGGTTTAAGCGCTCCGAACATAGCCTCTCCAAGTTCATGCATTCCGCAGTCCGCAAGTCCTCCAATTCCCAGGATCTCTCCGCAGTGAAGTGTCAGGGACACGTCCTTAAGTTTGTCCTTAAAGCACAGATTCTTTACCACAATGGCTTCTTCATCAAGGAAGCTGCAGCTAAAGTCCGGTCTGTAATAATCGCCCTCTATCTCTCTTCCTATCATGCTGGTCCTTATAAGTTCTTCATCAAATTCCTCTTTAGCGAAAGTTCTTATAAGATTCCCGTCCCTTAGGACTGTCAGGGTGTCGCAGACCTCCATTATTTCCACCAGATCATGGGAGATAAAAAGTACTGAACCGCCCTCTTTTTTCATCTTTTTCATGATGCCGTACATGATCTGTCTTCCGTCATGAGATAGTGCCGTGCTGGTTTCATCTATCACCAGGATCTTCGGCTTTTTAAGTATGACCTTGGCGATTTCCACCAGCTTCCTGTCCTGGAAGGAAAGGCTGTCCATCATATCCTTTCCGGAAATGGAGGTTATTCCTATATTGGAAAGGGCTCTGTCCGCTTCCTCGAAGAGTCTTTTTCTATCCACAAGGAGCCCCTTTTTAAACTTCTTCATCTCTGCCAGGAATATATTCTCCGCAACGGTGATCCCCGTTATTGTTCCACTCTCCTGAACCACCATTCCTATACCTTTATTCAAAGCATCGATCATGCTCTCGGGTTCCCAGGCGTTTCCTTCATAAGACATCTGCCCCGAGGTTGCTTTCTGCATTCCCGCCGCTATGGATGATATGGTGGATTTTCCAGAACCGTTCTCACCTATGAGACCTCTTATCTCACCGGGGTAAACCTCAAGGTCTACTCCGTTTAGAGCAGTCACACTTCCGAATTTTTTTGTTATGTTTTTCATTTCCAGAATCGGAGTATTCATAACTAATGAATCCTTTCTGTCTGAGGTATTGCTTGTTTATGGATTCATTATATTGAGCAAACGTCTTTTACATAATTCACATAATCGCTCAATTATATTGACTTATTATGATGAAAATATATTATTTCTGATACTAATATGAACTATTTTGACATTTACCTCTGTTAGGGGTATTATTTACCTGTTTTAACCGGACGTTCATTTAAGATAATAAGGAAATTAAAGATATGGATCACACAGCGGTAAAGCAGCACATATACGACATTACCGAAACTGAGAAATTTTACAGAGACTACTATCTTGCCGGAAAGGACAAAGACAGTCTGAAGGCTTTTCTTGATGGTCTTGATATGAAGCTTGTTCTTGACAGACACCTTCTGATTACCGAAAAGCCCGAGACAATACCCGAGGTATTCGAAGATTCCTTCTTTTTCGATCTGTCAAATAATGACAGTATAGTGGTACAGAAGCACGAGAGATATTCACCGGCCATCGAGCACAGTCATACCTTTTTTGAGCTGAGCTATGTCTATGACGGCAAGTGCTCCCAAACAATCTCCGGAAGGACCATCGAGATGCGAACGGGAGATTTCTGTGTTATTCCTCCAGGGATCAAGCACTCCATCAGCGTGTTTGACGACACCATAGTCATAAACATAATGCTCAGAAGGGATACTTTACACTCCATGTTCTATTCCTTCCTGAACACCCCGAATATACTCAGCTCTTTTTTCCTGAATAATATATATGCCAAGAAGGCCAACGACTACATCATGTTCCACACAGGTTCCGATGAGGGCATAGCCACTTCCTTTATCTGGATGCTGACAGAATCCCTCAACAGACAGGAGTACCATTACCAGGCCATTACAAATACACTGCTTCTTGATTTTTATCTGATAATAAGGAACTACTCGGAATCCGTTCAGATGCCGCTGTTTGACAGCCGCATAGATGTACAGCGATATGCCCTTATCCAGTATATTCAGGAGAATTACAAGGAGGTAACTCTCTCGGACCTCTCCGAGAAATTCCATTATTCCAACGAGTACACCTCAAGACTGATAAAAGAGCTTACGGGAATGACCTACACCGAGATCCTCAGGACCGTGCGAATAGAGCGAAGTCAGGATCTTCTTGCAAACTCCACCATGAGTGTTGCCACCATAGCTGAAGCTGTGGGATATGACACCACGGAGCACTATATCCGTCAGTTTAAAAAGCACACAAAAATGACTCCTTCCGCTTATCGAAAGGAGTCTGCATCCAGTAGGAACAGGTAAAAGACCTTACAGGAACT
>SVGA01000010.1 GCA_015056575.1 Butyrivibrio sp. | reverse complement strand
GGTTCCGGTAAAACAAGATTCTGGATCAAGCCAAATCTTTTGCAGCTACACAGTAGTTATGTTTTAACCGATCCAAAGGGAACCCTCATAGGAGAAGTTGGCAATGTGTTTGTACAGGCTGGTTACAAGATTAAGGTATTTAATACCATCAATTTTGCTAAGAGCATGCATTTCAATCCGTTCAACTATATCCACTCGGAAAAGGATATCTTAAAGCTTGTGACAACGCTTATGGCTAACACCAAGGGCGAAGGCACTCCAGGAGATCCTTTCTGGGAGAAAGCAGAGAAACTGCTTTATACAGCACTTATCGGCCTGATATATTATGAGGCTCCTGAGGAAGAAAAGAACTTCAACACACTTGTTGAGTTCATCAATTCCATGGAGATCAGGGAGGATGATGAATCATTCAAGAACGCCGTGGATATCTTGTTTGAGAGACTTGAGAAAAGAGATCCGAATCACTTTGCGGTAAGGCAGTATGCAAAATATCGACTTGCTGCCGGAGTTATAAATTATAAGAGGTTTCTTATACAATCTTATGAACAACAGCCGATGGCTGCATAAAACGAGGGAAAGGAGGGATTGTACATGAAACAGAAAGCTTCACAAAAGATCACAGCTCTTTATGAAAGGCTGAGCCATGATGATGAATTGCAGGGTGAGTCCAACAGTATTTCAAATCAGAAAGCGCTTCTTGAAACGTTTGCTGAAAAGAACGGCTTTACGGGGATCCGGCACTTTACGGACGATGGTATATCCGGCACCACCTTTGATCGCCCTGGGCTTCAAGCACTCATTGCAGAAATCAAGCAGGGCAATATCGGTACCGTCATTGTAAAGGACAACAGCCGAATCGGCAGAAACTACATTCTGACCGGAAATTTTAGAGAGTTACTGAGACAGAACAATGTCAGACTTATTGCCGTGAACGAAGGAACCGACACGGGATCAGGCATGGAAGATGACTTCCTTCCCTTCCGAGATGTTATCAATGAATACTACGCAAAGGATATCAGCAAGAAGATAAGATCAACCTTCAAGTCCAAGGGTGATTCCGGTAAGCACGTTGCAAGCTCACCACCTTACGGATATATCAAGGATCCGAATGATAAGAACCATTGGATCGTGGATGAAGAGGCTGCCGAGATAGTAAGACGGATGTTCCGTCTGACACTTGAAGGCAAGGGACCGTATCAGATATGCAAGATATTTGAGAGCGAGAAGATAGAGATCCCTGCGGTGCATCAGAAAAAGCAGGGACTTGGCTTGTGGCAGAACAGAGAAATCAAGGATCCGTACAGATGGACAAGCTCAACCATAGCGGGCATACTTGCAAAGCCGGAGTATCTTGGTCACACAGTAAACTTCAAGACAAGAAAGCACTTTAAGGATAAAAAGAGCCATTATGTTGATAAATCCGAGTGGCAGATTTTTAAGAACACTCAGGAGCCAATCGTTGATCAAGAGACTTTTGATAACGTCCAGAGGATAAGGAGCAGAGTCAAGAGATATCCGGACGGATGGGGAGAGGCACATCCGCTTACAGGCATTTTGTATTGTGCCGATTGCGGTCATACGCTTTATGTTCACAGGGTAAATAACGGTAAAAGAGAAGCGTACTTCACTTGTGGCAGATATAACAAAGCGAAAGATACAGACAGGTGTGCTTCACCGCATAGGATAAAGGCTGATGATGTGATGCAGATACTTTCAAAGACCATTAAAGGCATCATAGACTATGCGAACTTTGACAGAGAGGCATTTGTAGCGGAAATCGAGTCTGTTGTTGGGGAGCAAAAAGAAGCAGACCATAGCGGAGCCATGTTGGAGATTGAAACTGCGGAGAAGCGCATTGATGAACTTGAAACTCTGATCATGAAGATCTATGAAGATCAGGCGCTTGGAAAGCTGAATGCAGAGAGGTACATCGCACTGTATAACAAGTATCAAGAAGAGCAGAACACTCTTAAACAGAGAGTCAGAGATTTAAGGGTAACTATCGCTGATGAAAGGAAAGAAGTCCGGTCAGCAAGTAAATTCATCAAGCTTGTAGACAGATACGCTGACTTCACGGTACTTACCCCGATAATGATCAATGAATTCGTGGATAAGATTGTTGTGCATGAGCGTGATCGTAAGTGCAGTGTACAGACCACACAGAAGCTTGAAATTTATTTTAACTTTATCGGTGAATATAAAAACAACTCCTGAGTATAATGGTAAGCAGATAACACTTGGGGATATTATGGAAAGTGATGAAGTGGATAAACAATTTTTTATTCCCAAAGAGAAATTATATTATACAAGTCATAGTGTAACTCATAGTGATGAAACAAAAGAAAGGCTTACTAAAGAAGAACGTCAGACATGGCAATATCTTAAGGGGGCAAAAAAGCTATGCCGTACTGCTGCTAATGGGCATGAGTATGTGTTCTCAGAAGGTGCGATTCCTATGATTGATGAGTATGACAAACCAGCTAGAACCATGCTTACAAGTGAAGGATCCTTTAGCCGGACTACTCATATTGTTAGAGATAAGCAAACCGGTGAGATACGACTTTTGACACCGGTTGAGATGGAAAGAATACAGGGATTTCCGTCTAATTGGACAAAAGAGTGCCTGGTTGATGGAAAAAAGGTTGAAATGCCGGTAAATAAGAGGAAATTCATGATGGGAAATGCTCTTGTTGTTAATCTTATAAGTCAGATGGAACCAGTTCTTTCTGAAATTGTTGAAAAAGAGGATTGAACATGAGAGAAAGTTGAGTCGCGTCACAAAATGTGGGGCGGCTTTACTAATTATCAAAGAAGTAAGGAAAACTAGATTATTCAGATGGCTTCTGATGAATTACTTCGAAAGAGATGTTGTTTGAATTGTATGCAATTAAGAGGTTTCATGAAAAGCAGTAGGAATCATTTTATAAAAGCAATACTTATATCGGCAATGATGCTGCCTTTATCGGCATGTGGTTCTGTGAATTCAACTGATAGCAATAATACAGCTCAAGAGTCTGATTTGGAAGAAGTAACGCAGGAGCAGGTAGTAACAGGCAATGAGCCTAAAGAGAAACAGGAGCCGATTGTCACCTTGACAGAAGCTGAACTTCAGGAATTTACAGAGCTTTTTAATTCTGATGAGTATAACGGATTCCTTCTAGAATCATATAATTCACCGGAAGAAATCAATTGGGACTCTGTTTTGGAGTTTGGCGCAGGACTGTCTGTACAAGAGGTTTCAGAAGATGAGATTAATGATTATCTGGAGTCCATAGGTGAGAAGGACCTGTATGGGGATCTCTTCGTAATAAGAAAGAGTGACCTTGCAGAATATATTATCCAGCATACTGGTCTAAGCAATATAGCAGATGATGTTCTTTCCTGGGATTATGTCCCGAAGTATGACTCATATTATAAAGAGCATTGGGCTGCACATCAAAATCAATACACCTGTGTATCTGGTGAAAAGGTAGGAGATCATTATGAATTACGATTCAGAGTAAATTCTGAAGAATTACCGGGGACTAATGCCGGTAAGAATTATGGAAAGTGGGCTGACCGAGTTCTCAAAATGACTAGAACATCAGACACTATGGTCTTTGAGTCGAATGTTATTCAGTGGGACGACTATTGTGATGAGGAGCAGACGTTCGATGTCGAGCTTTCGCAGTATGATGGACCGGTACACTTTGTTACTTATTCAGCAAATCCAGATGAAACGGATATTACGATTGTTAAAGATGGTAAGTTCCTAGCAGATCTGTATACATCAATATATTCTGAAGATGGGACAAAATATCTGAAGAAAGTTATCGCAGTAGGCTTTTTTGACTTTAATAGTGATGGTATGGATGATATAGCTGTTATAGGCGATTCGGATTTAGGAAAGCATGTTCTGTTATACGAGTCAGTTCCCGGAGATTATCCATTCGAAAGCTTTGCAGATTTGAATGAAGAAAAAATGTCAGACATAGGGTGTGACTTTACAATAGCCGGTGTTAAGGAAGCTTTACTTGGTGATAAACAGAAAGAACAATATAGCAGTTATCAAGATCTTTATATGCATTTGGCAAAAGTTTACAGCATACAAGATGATAAAAACCAATTTGATCTTATTTATGCAGATGCTGACGATATTCCAGAATTTGTTGTCGGTTATGCTGGGTATTGGGTCTCTCTTGTTGCATATGAGAATGGTAAGGCTCATTATCTCATGAATAGATGGCCTTATGGGGCTGGTGGAAATAGCGGTTATTCCTATGCTCCTAAGAAGGGAATCTATTATAATGGAAATGCAGACTACGCAGGAGCAATCTACTACAACACATATATGTCTAAGCGTGATGAGGGTGAACTTGGGACGGATTATTGGGTAAAAGACATTAACTTTAACGATCTTGACGGTGACGGATGGCCCTCAGATGACGAACTTCAGGCTTCTGGTGAATATGTTGGTTCTTCAGAATATCATAACGAAACTGGGAAAGATATGACTGAGGACGAAATTAAAGAGGTAATCAGTCTTTATGAAAGCTATGAAATGAAACAGATTTCAGGCAGGATGGATTATCCGACATTTTTGGATAAGCTTGCTGGAAAAGAAGTAGGTATTACTGAAGAACAGGCGTTAGCGGCAATTAAGAAGCATTGTCTTGAAAACAATGCAGATTTAGAGGACACAGTTAATTCTGGAAAATACACTGTTTATTGGAATGTTGAGTCGATTGATGACGCGGATATTGTTGTATTGTATAGATCTTATACAGGTTCTCAGCTCCGGTATTACATGCTTGATGCCTTTGAGATAGGGCTTATCACTAACATCAAAAGAGAACGCAGATTTAATAGAACTGTAGGGAATGATTCTATAGGAATCAAAGTACAGACATCAGGAATAGCAGACCCTACATGCAATGAAGGCTGTTCTAATGTAGACCTTCAGGCATTTATCAGACGGGGGGATTATATGGCAGCACTTAAAGGCACTGACAATTTTTTTAAGTATAAGGCGCAAATCATCACACTCATGGATATACGTGAGGATTATGCAATAGTAAATGCACATGTTTACGCCCTCGATGATGAAAAATATGGGAGTTATGTAAAATATCTGAATAGAGAAAACAGCATTGCAGGGACAGCAGAAGCAGAGGGCGTTTCTGAAGAGGCTATCAAATCTCGTTTCTATCGAGCTAAGAAGCTTCTTATAAAGAATGCTAAGTCACAGATTGAAAACAACTTGAATTATAGTCTATTGAAAAAAGGAGCATAGTTACATGGGAAGAACAGCAGAAATAGCGCTGATAGATAGAAAGTATGTTAGATATGATAGTGGAGCTGAGCTTTATGATATGTGTCAGAAGACATTTGAAAAGCTGGCCAAGAAAGCAAAAGCAACACACAAGGTCGGGAAGATGGTTTTAGTAGATATACATCTTGTAGACAGATATATAGAGACCTGCCGTATTGTAGAGGACTATTGAATTTAGAGGAGACTCTTGCATTGATGTCATACACCAATTATAATGGTTATAGATGCAAGGAGGTATTGTTTTGGCAGAGAATAAGAGAAAAGTGGGACATCCATTTGCAGAAAATCCAAAGAGAAGCCCAGTTACAATCAGGCTGACTGCGGATGACTATTCCAGGCTAAAGGAATACTCCGAAAGGCATTCAAAGACGATGACACAGGTTATCATGGAAGGAATAGAAATGGTTTATTCCAAGGGATAACCACGCAAGGTCTCTTTCTTAGTTTTAAGAAGGAGGCGATTCAATGGCACAGTCCAGAAAGGATAATTACGGCAGAGTCTTACGCAAGGGCGAGCGGTATAGAGACCAAGATGGTAGATATCAATATAGCTATTTGGACTCAAGAGGAATTAGGCAGTATATATACGCAAAGGACCTTGCAAAACTCAGAGAAAAAGAAAATGAATTGAAAAGAGATCAGTTGGATGGTATTGACCACTATGTGGCTGGTCACATCACTGTAAATGAACTGTTTGACAGATGCATGGCAGTTAAGACCAATCTGCGGAGAACTACCAGAGCCAATTATGAAATGATGTATAACAAGCATGTCAGAAAAGGTTTTGGTGAGAGGAAAGTTGGCTCTATTAAGTATTCAGACGTTAAGCTGTTTTATCATCAGATGGTTACAGATGATGGCATTCAACCTAATACAGTTGCAACAATCCATAGTTGTTTACACCCCGCTTTTGAAATGGCTGTCAGGGACGATATAATAAGAAGAAATCCTTGTCATGGAGTCCTGGGAGAACTATCAAATGATCTTGGTAAGAATACCGGAGTAAGAAATGCACTGACTGTTGAACAGCAGAAAGCTTTCATGGGATTCATAAAAGGTCATGAGACTTTTGATCATTGGTGGCCAGTATTCATGGTTCTTATTGGTACTGGGTGTAGGTGTGGCGAATTTATAGGGCTTCGTTGGCAGGACATTGATATGGAGAACCGCACCATCGACATTAATCATAGCTTGGTAAGAGTTAAAAGACTTAGGAACGATCCTGATAGAAGACTTGGAGTATCTCTACCAAAGACGGAGTCAGGAATAAGAGTCATACCAATGATGGATCAGGTTCATGAAGCATTTCAGCTCGTGTACGAAGAACAGCTGGTTACAGGATTTAATGAGACTGTAATAGAAGGAATGAGCGGTTTTATCTTCAAAAATGCTAATGGCAGTGTTCTTAGTGAACAGAATCTCAATTCTGCTATCAAAAGAATTGTCGCAGCCTACAATATGGAAGAAGAGGTCAGAGCTGCCAGGGCAAGAAGAGAACCTTTGTTGTTACCTAATTTTTCGGTTCATTATCTGAGACATACTTTTTGTACAAGATTCTGCGAGAACGAGAGTAATGTAAAAGTTATTCAGTCAGTCATGGGGCATAAGAATATCCACACTACATTGGATGTATATGCACATGCTACAGGAACAAAAAAACAGGAGGCTATGCAGAGCTTATCTGCTAAGTGGAAGGAATTCTAGAAAGAGGCCTCCTTACATAAACAAGATAAAAGACCCATATGGAGCAGAGAAGACCTATTTTTGACCGCTTTCTTGTTCCGAATAATTACCAATAATTACTAGATGAAAAGTAGTCGGTTTTGCGTTGGTTACCGATAATTACTAATAATACCTGATAAGGGTGTGTGAGGTAAGATTTTTGGCACTTATGCCTTACGTAGCTGAGTAATCAGTACTGATGCGAATTATGAGAGACACTTTTTAGAAGAGATTCTAAAAAGTGTCTTTTTTGTTATTCTGAAAATTCCTTCCTCGTATAACTTGGGTTCGTCGTCAAAACAACTCAAAGGAGGAAGTGAAAATGGCAAAAGTAATTGCTATCGCAAATCAAAAAGGTGGGGTGGGTAAGACCACAACCGCTGTCAATTTTGGAACAGGTCTTGCTTCAGAAGGAAAGAAGGTCCTTCTTGTTGATGGAGATCCTCAGGCATCACTCACAATCAGTCTTGGATATGATGAGCCGGACAAGCTGGAAGTATCTCTGGTGGATATTCTTTCAAACGTCGTAAATGAAGAAGAAATCCCAGAGAACTATGCAGTTTTAAATGTCAGGGATAATGTAGACCTTGTTCCAGCAGTAGAGAGGGAAATGGACGATGATGAAGCAGTAATTGCAATGGTAGATTCCAATGTCCAAAGGGAAGAAATACTACCAAGTGAACGCGCATGGTCATTGAAAATGAAAATGGATGCTATGAAGAGACAAGGAAGTAGAGATTCAACAACCTCCAACCAAAATGGTTGGAAGTCAGAAAAGGCTGCTGTTATGCCTTTGGTGCATATAATCCTCAGAAATGTGGTGGACTGTTGTGCTTAAATCTATACAGATGAATAAAAAATGCATTCTATTGATGCGGGTTTCTTCATTATGTGTCTGCATCGGTCAGCTCTTATGGAAACTTTCTGCAGTGCATGGATTATTGCTTATGTTAGCTGGTTTCGTGTTTTATGGAACTGGAGCATTGGTTATGATTGTGGCATATCGTTATGGAAAGCTATCCGTTTTACAACCAATGCTGAGTCTAAACTGCTTAGCATGGTTCTTGCTGCATTAGTTTTAAAGGAAAATATTACAATACTTAAATGTATCGGAGTGATTGTAATTATCGCTGGAGTAGTATTGATAGCAGGAGGTGACGAAGAATGATAGTTTGTATTTCTTATCAGCTATTATTAATATATGGGTGTTACGTTACTTGGATTATTCAGTGGTTCTTCCACTTACATCATTTACTTATATGTGGACAATGTTCCTTTCGTATTTGATTCATAAAGAGAAGATCACAAAGAGAAAAGTAGCAGGTGTGATACTTGTTCTAATAGTGGCTGTTTTTGTTTCTATTATAATGAGAGATTTTAAAATGAATTAAACTTTTTGGGGGCAAAAAGTTTAATTCATTTTTATTTAGGTAATTATAGAGAGCAAAATATAAATGAATTAAACATTGATAAAATAATATCAATCAATATGGGGGGCTGTTCATTTATTGATTTACACTTAAAATTGACCCTCAGTGGGGCAATTTTAAGTGTAAATCAATATCATTTGAAAAATGGAATATAATGATTAAACTAGGTTAAACTTAAGCTTTAAAGGTGGAAAGCAATGAATTCAATTTAAAACTATAATTAACAATACGATTTTTTGTTAAATAATGAGGAAAAATAAAATGAATTAGACATATAAGTTGAATTCATTGAAAAAGCATGGTATTGTATTGCTAGTAGAAATGGAGGAATTAAGGTGAAGATAAATAGTATCACTGTAGCAGGCTTTAAAAATATAAAAAAGACGAGGCTTGAACTAGATAGCATTTGTGCGCTTATTTCCACAAATAATTATGGAAAGTCTAATCTTATGGAGGCCATAGATTTTGGCTTTGATTTTATTCATGAGTCTCGTAAGGGTAGAAAAAATATGATGTCATGGATAAAAGGCATTCCTCTATGTACAATCATGCAGGATGATGAATATTACTTTGAGGTTGAATTCTGCGATGAAGAGCTTGCGGAGTATAAGTTTGTAAGATACGGCTTTTCATTCAAATGGCACAGAGATGATGATTCTGGTGAAGTGATTACTGATGAATGGATTGAAGCAAGAGATAATACCAGCGTCAGATATAATTCCTTCTTAAAGCGTAACGAAGGCAAGTATCGAAAGAGCAAAGATACAGTAGCCTATAGGAAGATTGAACTTGATGACTTGCAGCTGGCAATTGACGTACTTGCGCTGTTGGATGATATTGATATTTCTGGAGTAGTAAAAGATATACATGACATTACTTTTAGAGTGTGCTCGTCATTGGATCTTGGTGATAGATATCAGCCATCGCCTCTTGAATATATAGAGGATGAGGACGATTCTATAAGATTTGATGATGCAGATGTTCCAAAAGCTCTATTTGTTCTAAAAAAGAAAAATCCTGAGCTATATGAATTGTTTGAGGACGCGGTATACACGCTGTTTCCTGACTTTGCATCTATTAGTTTAAATGAATTTACCTTGGCAGATCAGAATATGGATAAGCATATTACTGTTAAGGTGGGTGATAAAGAACTGTCTCCTGAGGAAATGGAGAAAGAGATACCGTTCAAAATCAGAGAGCATGTATATAGATTGTTTGTGAAGAGTGAGTTTATGAATCAGCCTGTCAGCATGGCAAACATGTCCACAGGTACAAAGAGAGCAATCTGGCTACTGACTAATGCTTTTGTTGCAAATCTTGTCAAGGCTGGGATAGTTGGTGTTGAGGAGATTGAGACCAGTATCCATCCTCGAATGATTAAGAATCTTCTTGAAATAATAAATGATGCTTTAGGTGATGCGCCACTTATTGTTTCTAGCCACTCACCATACCTTGTACAGTATCTTAAACCAGAGAAGATATATGTCGGTGTTCCTAATGCCAATGGTGTAGCAGAGTTTAGAAGGATTCAAAAGAATAAGGTTAAAAACATCGTAGCCAATGCTCGTGATCTTGGGCTTTCAGTAGGAGAATACCTATTTGAACTCTTGTCCGGAGACTCAGATTCATTTGAAATATTAGAGAGCTATTTGGAGGTGAACTGAGTTTGGGAGAGTATACAAGGGGCATAGCCTTTGTCCTGGAGGGAGCAACAGAGAAGGTTTTTTACAGAGCTTTCTTGAAATGGTTTGCAGAACAGAATAATTGCTCGTTTGTGAAGGGCGATAACCTTGACAATGGAGATATTTATTTTGAATGGGATAATGGCGCAGAGACTATTTTGATAAAATTTAATATTGTTGGCACGGTTACACAAGTATCGCATTCCGGAAAGTGGTTTGCCAATAAATGCGCTAAGAAATATAAGATGCCGTGGAAAGTATTTCTGTGCTATGACACAGATAGTTCAGAATATGATATTACCAAGTTCTATCAGGATGACTGGAAACTATTACGTAAGGATTTAGTAAAAGCTAAAGCAGAGGAGATAATTGATCTTGCTGCCAGTGCAGACATAGAAGATATAATTCTTACGGATTTGTCTGGAGTGTGTACATATTTGGGTATTGATGTCCCAGAAAAACTATCTGGTCGTAAAGGTAAGGCTAAGATGAAAGCGTTATACAGATATTGTGGTAACACATACCATGAAGGTGATAAGGCAGAGACTATGATTGAATCTCTGAATTTTCAAAGGATAGTAGATTATAGCCCACTTGATTTAGAAAAGCTATCCACAGTATTAACGAAACCACAAAATATTGTGGATAACAATTAGCATACCACATAATATTGTTGATAATATGAGCTTTATATGATATTCTATCGTTGTTAATGTAGGAAACTACTTAACATAAAAAGAAGCACAAGGTTGCGACCCTTGTACTTCTTAAGAAGCTCACGGAGGAATTTAATCATCCGCTAACCATTTTTAAAAATCAAATCTAGTTTAGCAAATTCTTCCGTGTGTTTCAATCTTAATTTCAATCGATGGATTGAAAAATAAATACGGAGGTAATTGCTATGAAAAAAGGAAAACCTGATAAAGAAGCGCAAGAATATATTTTTCGTAGATATTTTACGAAAAATGGCGTGAGAATATATCCTAAGAACGGCAAAGTTTTTAAGATACCAGTAAAGTAACATAATAATAAGGCAGGAATGTTGGATGGTTCATTCTTGCATCTCTATTACTCAGGAGGTGTAAGAATATGGGTAAAGATCAGTTTGTTGTAAAGCATGGCGATGGATGGGCTGTAAAGGGCGCTAACAATGGTCGCGCTACAAAGGTAACATCAACACAAGGCGAAGCAATCAGGATTGCGAGAGATATAGCTTGTAATCAGCACTCTGAAATGCGCGTACAGGGTAATGATGGGAAATTCCGTACGTGTAACAGCTATGGTAACGACACTTGCCCGCCAAGAGATAAGAACTTATAAAATTAAATAAGTAAAGCACAAAAGCAGCTTTTGTCACTGGTTCAAAGGACTAAAGGGGTGCTCCATATGAGAGCACCCCTTATCCTATATTATGGATTACATTTCTTACACGGCTGATATCCCTGCGCTATTATGTCATCTCTATTTGTTGCAGTAGCATAGTTTTCTGGGCTTATTTTGGGAACAGATGAACAGCTTGCATAATGAAATTTCTTTGAACTTGTATTTAGCACATATTCTGTTGTGTTCTGCTGCTCTGTGTTGTTGTAGGTATCAAAATTATCCGCATTACCACCAGATCCTGTCCCAGAACCTGTACCGTTTGCAGTCTCCTGAGCATTTCCAGCTACAACAGCCACCTGCTCGCTACCTGCTGCCTCAGTTGTCTTCACCTCCGCATCTTTCTTCGCTGCTTCCTCTGCAGCAGCCTTTTCCTTAGCCAATTTTTCCTCATCGGCCTTCTTTTGAGCTTCTTCTGCGGCTTTCTTCTCAGCTTCAGCTTTTTCCTTTGCGACTTTTTCCTCGTCTACCTTAACGGTTACCTTTTTATGCTCAGTTTCGACTGAACCATCAGTTGTTACTGCATAGATTTCCGTTTCGCCAGGTTTAATTCCCTTTACGTTGAAGCGAAGATCCCCATCCTCATTTATTCCGGCAAAGACAACGGTTGCAACCTTGGAATCCAAACTAACAAACTTAACATCTTTAACAGAGAATAATTCCTTATCTCTTACGTCAGCCTTAACATAATATGTTGAGTCCTCATTTCCTTCAACAATATCTATGTTATTGTCATCTGAAAAGGACAATGAAATTATATTGTTTTCATCTTCTACTACAGAAGATGCCTCAACCGCCTGCTCTTCAATATTAACAAATCGTTCTTCTGCGATGTCCTCCGTTGCATTCTCAGTCACTTCCGGTTGGCTTGAAGGGAATGTGGCAAAACTGGCTATAGCCAGAACAACCCCCGATGCGATAGCTATTAACCTGCCTTGGAATTTTTCAGGCAGTAATGCAAAAATCTTCTTTCTGAGCGGGGATACTATCACAGCAAATGCAAGAAATAGTAATCCACTTATAATTCCCCCGCTAGTAGTAAATGCTACAAGCGCAAATAAGGCGATAAAACCTGCCAAAACCCGCTGCACAATGTTCCAAATCTTCATCGTAATAAATATCCTCCTGTTATTTATGGATTACATCTCTTGCAAGGCACATACCCTTGATCAATCAATTCTTCACGTGAACCATCAAAATACATTTTATTCTTTTCTTTCATATCTTCAACACTACCACATGATGGATAGTGAAACTTCTTAGTATTCTTGTTGGCAACATATGAAGATTTCGTTATAGTATCGCTTTTTGTCTCAGTTATACTATTTTCAGCAGCAGTCGGAGTCTCTCTCGCTACGGTCGTATCAGTGGCCAGTGCATCCTTAATGACAAAGCCTTCATCAATAGCATTACTTCCATCAGCATAGTCTATAGCTATACCGGGCTGAACATTATAGCAAAAAACGTTGAATGATACCCCATTGCCTTTATCTTCAACAGAATAAGCTTCCATTTTTACCCCTGTACAAAGAAGGTTGTTTCCTTCAAACACAGGTGTAACTCTATACATCACATGGTTTCCAGTACTCCTAATATAAGACGCAACCATATTCTCATATGGAAGCATTCCCTCAATATTCATATACCGAGTTCCGGTAATAAGATTCCGCTCATTCGCGTTCTCACCAGTAAGTTGGAAACCAATCATATGGCAACGATTGTACAAATATGCAGGGTTTGAATCAACTATTCCTGGATACTTGTTCTGATCCCATCCTGTAGGCTTTACCATTCCTATGGAGCCACGTTCCTCTGTTGGCATAAGATCTTCACCAATACATGCTATCGCTGTACTACATCTTCCAAAGCCATCCAACTTGCCATATTTTTCGTAAGATTTGGTTGTTACCTCGGCCGTAGAAAACTCTGGTATATTACCATTAAGCTGTACTGATGCACTTCCAGAATATGCTGGATAGGTTTCTTTTGCCTCACTAACAAGTGAAGTTCCATCGATTATGTTTCCTAAGAACCATGAGATCATAAACACAAGAAGGATTTTTGTTATGCATTTGTAATTCAATCTTTCAAGTCTTTCCATTTCTCTAACCTTCAAAAGAAAAACACCGCATCGCTGCAGTGTCAAATTAATGTTGCAGCTGGCTGACTCATTAAGTCCCTATAGCTTTGTGTCGCCGGATTGCTCCGGGTTTACCATATTCTTCCGCCGACATTATAATGCCTATATGACACTGAATACAAGAAATATTATATAAATAATTATGAAATATCCCTTACCAAAAATACATAACTGTTTTAGCAAAATACCCCCTCTAACTCACCATTCACCGAAATATCAATAATTTTTTATTATTTATCGATGGCAATGTGGTCATAGTTCAGCCAGTATTATAAAATTAATATACCGTCCAAAAAACAACGATGAGGTGAGGCTAAGAAGCGCGTTGAAATGATTGATGGGTAACGAAAGGTAAAAGAGCATAGTAATGTTGAAATGCGAACTGACCTTAAATGATGATCGTTAGGGAGGGAGTCACATATGCCTGGCAAAATCCAAAAAACGATATATAAAGTGATGGTGAGCAGAATCTGAATTTTGCGATCAGGCGGATAACTGAGTCTTATAATATGGAAGAGGAAGTAAAGGCAGCAAAAGAAAACAGAGAGCCGCTTCTGCTTCCACACTTCTCGGTACATTATCTCAGACATACTTTTTGTACCAGACTCTGCGAAAACGAAAAAAATCTTAAAGTCATTCAAAGCGTCATGTGGCACAAGAGTATACGGACTACAATGGATGTATACGCCGAAGCTTCAGGCGAAAAGAAACAGGAGGCTATGCAGAACTTATCTGCAAAGTGGAAGGAATTCTAGAAAGAGGCCTCCTTTCATACCACTTTTTGTCAGATTGACCACAAAAAGACCTATTTTGACAAAAAATACTAACCAATCCTACCGTCTCTTAACTTTGACGGGCAAGGCATACAAATCCAGTGTTTATCAATGGTTCCAAGTGCTTACCGAATCTTACTTTGATAACGCATTTGGCCCCATGCGGGATGGCTTTTATGCCTTACGTAGCTGAGTAATCAGTACTGATGCGAATTATGAGAGACACTTTTTAGAAGAGATTCTAAGAAGTGTCTTTTTACGTTCCGGGATCCCTCTCTTTACCTGGACTGGTCGAACATCCACTCAAGAAATCTTTCATCGGCCATGACTGCGAAGTCGGCCTGGTGGTAGCCTGCAAGGGCATCGGCGGCTAGCATCTCGTTGTCTGTGAATTCGGTTAAGTGAACCTCGCTTGCTCCAAGGGCATCAAGGGTTCTGACTGCGGAGCGGCTTGTTTCGATGGGTATCACATTGTCGTTGGTGGCCTGAGCAAACCAAAGGGGGACATCTTTGATTCTGGCAAGCTCCTTAGTGGAGCGCTTGTCGTAGGTTAGGGCAGGGCACATCACAATTGCAGCAGCTGTGCGGTCAGGGAACCGTTCTGCAAACTCCACTGTACCAAGGCCGCCGAAGGAATTGCCCATGGCGTAGATCCTGCCTGGGTCTATTTTCTCTGATGCTATCAGATCGTCAGCGGTCCTCATGAGTGAATCATAGAGTCCATCTCTGCTTGTCCGGGACAGATAGATGCTGTCATCAATTGCCGGTGCGATTATATAGCAGGGGCGGACAGCCTGGCTCTCAGCAGAAGAAAGCGTGTTCAGAATCCGTGTGTCCGGCAGGCCAACATCCTCGCCATAGCCATGGAAAGTTATGACAATAGGCAGATTTTCGCCGGTAGCCGGCGTGTACAGATAGTAGTCAAAAGAAACATCACTCTTCACCGATATCTTCTGAAAAGTGCCGATGGAAGCAGAATTATCGCCCTTAGAGGTAGTCTTGGGAGCATTTTCTATGCCGGACATCTTCTTGGATCCGCATCCCGCACCGCATCCCGGCACCGTAAGTAAAACAGCTGCCAGCAAGGCCAGCAGCCGCATCATATTCTTCAATTTGCCGGTTTTAACCTGCATCATCTCATAGAACTCCCCTGAACTATACTTTTACTGCAATCTTAATGATATTATACACTTGCTTGAGATATATAATTGAGAACTTCGAAAAAGATGTATACTGAATTTTAGAATATATTTGCATTTTGTGGGTAGAGTAAAAGTTTTGTGGGAGGCAATAAGTTAAATGGATGATAGGCTTGAAAAGGTTATAAAGGCTATGCTGGCGATGCAACGCTATCCATGGGAGCAGGGAGTGTGCGCCCAGGCCCTGTTTGAGGCGGGATGCGATGATCTGTGGATACCTATGGCTTACGATGCGATAAAGAGAATGGATAAGGACGGAAGACTCGCCATGGCGGGAGGCGGAGAGGCAGTATCAGACCCGGCTTCCAATGGCGAAGTGTGCCTTAGGGCCTATGAGAAGACCGGGGATGAGTTCTTTCGCGCCGGAGCCCGGAGCATGCTTGATTATCTCGTGCATAAAGCGCCAAGGACGCAGGATAATATAATCTGCCACAATAATGCTTCGCCATTCGACGGATATACCAAATACCAGCTTTGGATTGATGGTTTGTACATGGTGCCTCCGTTCCTTGCTGTAATGGGAGAACTTGATGAGGCGCTTAAGCAGATAAGAGGCTATAGGAAACACCTTTATGATGGGGAAAAGAATCTGTTCTTTCATATAAGGGATGTGGAAACGGGAAGGTTTGTAAGAAAGCTTCACTGGGCCACGGGAAACGGCTGGGCTCTCATGGGGCTTGCCCGGGTGATTGAGGAGGCAGACAAAAAGGACCGAGAAGATATACGGGATGAACTGGCTCTTTTCCTGGAAGAGGTTCTTTCGGGAATGAATGTATACGCGCTGGATGATGGGCGATTCCGGGATATATTGGATGACGATAAGAGCTTCATTGATGGAACGTCTTCAATGATGGTGGCTGCTACGGTCTACCGAGGAATAAAAAATGGTTACGTTTCCCAGGATTACCGGCAGATGGTGGACATGGCTTTTGATGCAGTCACGGATACAATTGACGATTATGGGCTTTTACATCAGGTCTGCGGGTGCCCGGATTTTGTGAGAGAGGGAACATCAGCTGAGGCGCAGGCGGCATATATCATGGCCTATGCTTGGAGACATTGATCCTGATGGGAAAATGGTCCCCTGACTTAAGTCCCCAGGGACCATTAATGAGATCAAGGGACGGAGTCAGGGGATCAAAATTTACTCAAAGTTTATCCTTATTTTAGAATATTGTTATCGGTATAATATAATATAATTGTGTATGATTATGTTTAGAAGATAAAATTAAGGGGTGAATTTTTTGTATAAACTCTCTGATGAGATAAAAAAATCCTATGAGAACCTTAAAGTTCCGATGATAATTATGGGACCTTCAGCAATCGGAAAATATGAGCCGCTTGCTATTTCTGCTGGATTTTTGGATTTTTATAATGTTACCAGGGAAGATTTTTATGAATATTACACCGACAGGTTAAATGATGGACTGTTTGAGAGGGTTCATCCTGATCAAAGGACGAAACTTCGTGCCATCAGCCTGGATTTCCTTGATAAAAAGACAGAGTATGACGTCACCTTCAAAGCCAGACGGGATGATGGCTATCATCTTGTTCACTCCATCGGGTATTGGCAGAAAATGGAGGATGGCACGGATCTGGCATTTATAGTCTATGCTGATGTCCAGAAGCATGAGGATGTTCTTCTGGAACTATCGGATAAATACAGACTGTTTCAAAAGGATGAGTTCTATGTTGACTCATTGACCAATCTCCCTAACATAAATTTCATAAATAAACATGGAGATGTGAAGATACAGGAGATTGTCCGCAGAGGCGGAACTCCTATGCTCCTTTATCTGGATATAGATTCCATGCAGTCCTATAACAGAAGATACGGAACAAAAAGGGGTGATGACCTCCTGATTCTTGTGGCAAATGTAACTATGGCGGAGTTTACCCATGGTATAGTTGCCCGTATTGTCTCGGATCATTTTGCTGTTATCGATGAATATCCCGGAGAAGAGGAACTGGTAAAAAAGATTGAGAGCATCAATTCAAAGATTAAGCTCAGAGCCTATGGTACAACCACCGGTCTCAACGTCGGAATATATGTTGGCAGGGATGATGCGACACTTACAGAATCTATAGACCACGCCCTCAGAGCCAATAAACTGGTAGGGGAGGATCTGAACAAGTTTTACAGATTCTATACTGCAGAAGATGATACTTTATACAACCATCAGAGATATATAGTTGAGAATTTTGATAGGGCCAAGGAAAACGGCTGGATCAAGGTCTTTTACCAGTGCTTCATGCGCATTGAGACAGGAAACGGAATGGGATTTGAAGCTCTGGCCAGGTGGATGGATCCTGAGTATGGGATGATCAGTCCCGCTGATTTCATACCTGCACTGGATAAATACCATCTTACCCATGAGATGGATCTATACATGTTTGAAACGGTGTGCAAAGAAGTAAAGCTTCGTTACGATGAGGGACTGCCTCTTTTGCCGGTTTCCATCAATTTTTCCAGGCAGGACTTCGACTATATAGATGTCATCGGCGAGATCAACAGGATTTACGATAAGTACAACATCGATCAGTATGGCATAGATAAGAGTTACTTTATCATTGAGATCACTGAGCAGGGGCTGGCAGAGGCAACGGATCAATTCTATGAGCAGCTGGCAAAGATCCGTGAAAGCGGCTATAAGCTATGGGTTGACGATTTCGGCAGCGGATATTCATCACTCAACGTCTTCAGCAATTTTGATATAGACCTCATCAAATTTGACATGGCTCTTTTGATTAATCTTGATAACCACAACGGGGCAAACAGGACCATTATCAAAGGTATGATCGATATTGCCCACAAGCTCGGTATCCATACCCTCTGTGAAGGCATGGAAACGGAAGAGCAGAGGCAGTTCCTTCTGGATGCAGGCTGCGAGTTGGGGCAGGGCTTCTTTTACCATATTCCAGAGAGCCTGGACACCATATTGGACAGACTCCACAAGAACATTCCAATTCCGAAGTGGGAGGGGAGAGAAGAGAGAACAGAGCGGGAAAAGAAGTGGAAATAGTGAAATTTACGTAGACACCTGAGAAATTTACGCGTAGAAACCTGCTGAAAAAAGTTTATATTTTCTTAAGATTTTTTATAAATAGTGAATAAACATCCCATGATTGTGATATAATTATCTGGCGAGCCTGAACTTTTGGGCTCGCCATTAATAATATAGAGTGAATTTAATCGGAATATCCAAATAGACAGACAATAAGTTTTTATGAGGTGGGGGCCGTGAGAAAAAAGCTTTTTGCGTTGGTACTTTCTATTCTTTTTTTGTTATGTTCTTTTACTCTATCAGATCCTGTTATTTCCCATGCAACTGAAAATCTGCCTTCAAGGATTATCAACGTTGTTTACGATGATTCTGGAAGTATGATCAACAACGGCAAACTAGTGGATACCTGGTGTCAGGCCAAGTACTCCATGGAAGTTTTTGCTGCCATGCTCGGCAATAATGACACCATGAATGTATATGTCATGAGTGATTACGACGGTGGGGCAATGTCAGCACCGCCGAGACTTACATTAAAGGGCTCTTCGGGAGCTGAGACCAATGTCAATCAGGTTCACTCCATGCTGACCGCCGCAGGCAACACTCCCTTTAATGCCGTGAGGAAAGCTTACGACGATCTCACAAGGATGCAGGGCGACGAGAAGTGGCTGGTAATCCTTACAGACGGAGCTTTTGAGGACGGAGCCTTTACCAATCAGCAGGTTGAAGAATATCTTGGACAGAAAGCTCAGGACATAAACGTCATGTTCCTGAGTATGGGCGCAGACGGAGCGGTCATAAAATCCGATGATGCTAAGAATATTTTCTTTGAAAAAGCCCAGAGTAACGATCAGATCCTTAACAAGATAACTCAGATCTGCACAAGGATATTCAATTCCAATAAGCTTGAAGTAGATGTCAATAGCGGAGAATTCTCTTTTGACATACCCATGTCTGAATTCGTGGTGTTTGCCCAGGGCGAAAGTGTCAATATAAGCGGCATCACAGACAGCGGCGGCAACAAGATAAGTTATGACAAAGCTCCGGTAAAGGTTAAGTACAGCGATAAGCCCTCTTCAAGAGGATATGCAGATTTCATTGTGGACGATAAGCTCAACGGAAGCCTGGCCACCTTCAGCGGGGATTTCTCCCCGGGAGTGTACAAGGTGGACGCAGGAAACGCCAAAACCGTAGAGGTCTACTATAAGCCCAACGTGGAGATCATGATGTACCTGGTGGGACAGGAAGGCCAGGAGGTTCCCTACACGGATGGGGTAAGAGCAGGTGATTATACCGTCAAGTTCGGATTTGTAAAGGCCGGAACCAGTGAGCCGGTGGCGGAGTCAAGTCTTCTTGGAAACGTACAATATGCAGCCAGCCTGGACTTTAACAATGGGCAGCAGACCCAGGAATGCAGCAACGGAAGCAAGGTCACTATCCAGGAGGGCAAGTACCACATAGATGCAGCGGCGTCATATCTGAAATATAATTCGGTGGCGACCCATATAGACTTCGATGTTTTCCGGGATAAAGAACTGCAGATAGAAGCTGTGGACATCCCTGAATATACACTTACAAGCGACGGATTCGCAGATGCGGATAAACCCATGGTATTCAAGGCAACCCTGGAGGGACAGCCGATACCTGCATCAATATGGACGGACTTCCCGGATCCCGTCATCACTCTTCCGGATAACTTCTTTGGGGATGACAGAGTTCAGTTCGTGGCAGAGAAGGGAGCTGATCCCGGAACCTTCAATGTTTATCCAAGGCTCAAGGGTGAGAAGCCGGTAAAAGATCTGTACAGAAATATTGACTACCTGCTTACCGAGACCCATTCTGTTGATAAGAGTACCTGGTATGGAGAAAGCGGAGCAACCTTTGTACTGAATGATACAAGACCCTGGTGGGAACAGCATTTCGGAACATTTATAAGGCTCATATGCCTTGGAGTTCTGGCTTTGATAATCCTTGGTTATGTTCCCGGGTTCAAGAAGTATCTTCCCAAGAAGCTCAAGAAGCTTCCTTCCATCGAGTGCGAGTCCAAGACAGGAGCTCATAAACAGTGGAAGGCAAACGGAAGGTTCACCAAGAACAGGTTATCAACCATGGTGCCATACGTGGCAGAGCGAGGGACAATAAAGTTCACACCAAGAGGTGTCTCCGGGGCGGCAAGTCTTTCGGTTAAGGCTACCGGCAGCAACAAGATGGAGATCACCAATACCAAATCATATGTCGGAAAGACGAACATTACCTTCAACGGTCAGCCCATTGAGAAAGAAAGCAGAAGAAAGATGGTAGTAACGGCAGGCCTTAGAGTAGGATTTGAAACCAGAGACGCGATTTACAATTGTTCTTTAAACAGATAAGACGGAGGGAATAGTAATGAATGCACCTACACTAATTGTTGGACTTGGCGGAAAAGGATCTGATGTAGCACTGCGTGTTTCCAGAATGGTTACGGAAGAGCAAAGGCAGCAGATTGGTTTTGCTGTATTTGATACTGATGTTAACGAGCTTCGTGAGATCAAGAGGAAGAACCCTTTTGTTCACACCATTCAGACATCTACAAAGCTTTCGGTAGGTGAGTATCTTGACATTGACACTCACGCAAGAGATACATGGTTCCCTGTTAATGCAATCCTTAACAGCAAGACTCTTACAGAGGGCGCAGGACAGGTTCGTGCCGTATCAAGAATGGCCTTTGAGACTGCAGTACGTGCAGGCAAGATGGAAGAGCTCCACAAGGCTATCGAGGATCTTTACAAGCTTGAAGGTGAGGAGTATCAGCAGGCTCTTCGTGTTATCATCGTAAGCTCACTGGCAGGTGGTACCGGTTCAGGCCTTATCCTTCCTGTAGCTCTTTATATCAAGAATTATCTGGCTACAAGATTCAGACAGAGCGCCAACATTACCAGAGGTTTCTTCCTGCTTCCCGAAGTTTTCTACAGCGTAATTCCCGGACAGGCTGAGAGAAACAACCTTAAGAGTAATGCCTATGCAACCTTAAGAGAAATCGATGCCTTCATGATGAAGGGAGATTCTACCCTTCCCGACAGATACAAGGATACCGTAAGAATCGAGTTCCCTTCGGTAAGTTCAGGTGAGTTCGAGGAGTACAACGTAAGACCTTACGATTTCTGCTTCCTCTTTGACGCACAGAACGCAGACGGCAAGAAGCTCAACAGCTTCAACCAGTACCTTGATCACGCCGCAAACTGTATCTATGCTCAGTCCATCGGCCCCATGAACAAGAGGAGCAATTCTTCCGAGGATAACACCATCAGAAAGCTGGTTTCCGAGAGGGGAAGAAACAGATATGCCGGCGCAGGTACATCGATGCTCATTTATCCCATGGCTGATGTAAAGAGATACATGGCCATCAACTGGGCAAAAGAGTGCGTTTCCGACATATGGCTCATGTTTGACAGAACCTTCAAGGATCTCCTTCGTCAGAATGCAGAGATGCGCAAGAAGGGTATCCATGCAGCAGATATCAAGGAGTCCAGAAACTATATAGCTTCCGTTGAAGCCAGTGCGGCCAATAAGGATGCCTTTGCCATGGCTATCAGGGACTCATGCTCTATCTATGATGACAACGGCGCTGCCATTACCGGCTACAAGTGGGATGAATACATGAACGCCCTTGAGACCAAGATCAAGAACGACAACAGATCTCTGGTGGGCGATCTTGATGCCCAGGGCCAGCAGGCAAGAGATTCCATTGCGAACATTCAGCCCGGCAGCAGTGATGAGGCTATGTCCCTTTATGGAGAGGCTTATTGGGCAATTGTAGGTTACAAGAACAAAGCCCTTAAGAGATGCAGCGAGACTGCAAGAACCATCGCTTATTCAATTTTCAGAGCGGATTCAGATAACATTCTCGGAAGAAAAGAGAAATATCAGCTCGAGACTCATATGAGAAGCCAGACCGGCGAATTCATTCACCCTTGCGCCGTTCGTTACTTCCTTTACAAGGTTGAGGAGAACATGACCGCTCAGCTGACTGCTTTCCAGAACAAGGTTAAGAGCGAAGAGAAATTCTTTGATACATTTGAGACCACTTACATTGATGATGAGTCCACACCTGAGATGGAGACCATCGACACCATTAACATGAAAGTGACTCTCATGGATAAGATCAGAAGAAGGTTCAGTGCCGACCAGGAAGATCTCATTACAGCCTTCAACGATTACATGGGCAAGATCGACAGCTACCGCGTTGACGCCGTTTATCTGGCAGTTCTTGAGGAGGGTCTCAACTACGTAAGGGGCCTTAGTGAGTCTTTTGCAAGCTTCTTCAAGTCCTTTGACAGCAAGATCGATGGCATGACCAAAGAAGCACGTCAGATCGAGAATAAGTACATGCACCTCAAGGGAACAGCCGCAAGATACGTATGCGCATCCAAGGAATGCCTCCAGGCAATGGCCAAGAAGATGCCTTATTCCGGCGGAACCATTGAGATAGACAACGACCTGGCAGAGGCGATTTATACAAGGGTAAGAAATTACTCAATGCTTTCTGTTAAGTCTGATACAGAGGATTATTTCAGCGCGATCTTTGACAAGGATATCATCAATTACTTCGAGCGCAAGCTTATGGAGACCTATGGCACAGACATCGATGTGGACATCATCACAGCTATAGAAAAAGAGCTTGAGTATGAAGAGAACATTGTTGATACCGCAAAGGTTGAGCAGTACATAAAGAAGGTTATCTCATCGGCCAAGACACTGGCAGCTCCCTTCATAGAGAAGCCTATCGGCGAGGAGAAGGATCCCATTAACTCCTGCGCATTCAACGACAAGCTCAGCCCTTGGGATGATTCACCAAGAGCACAGCTCATTAGTTCACAGCTTCTTGACTTTGGTGGTGAGCCCGATGCGGATATCCCTAAGAACATGATTCTGTTCTACAAGTCATTCTACGGCTTAAGGGCCAATGACCTTAGCAAGTTTGCTCCTCCTATGTCAAGCCAGACTCACGAGAGAAGCGGCGGAGAGTACTTCAAGGCTTACTACGAGCTTGTAAGCAAGGTTCATCCCGTTCCTTCAAAGAGCAAGGTCATCACACCTCACATCGACAGATGGTGGCACAACATCACCATGATGCCCGACCTTGATGAGGGTAATCAGGAAAGACAGCTGGATGACATCAGCGCAGCATTCTTCTGGGCATTTGTGGCTCATAAGATCGATCTCTATGATTTTGGTCCGAACCAGAAGGCCTACAAGATGATCGAGAAGCTTGTGGATGACGATGATGATATGACACTTACCGTATCCAACGGAACACCTTGCGATCAGCTCTACGAGGTAATGGACGCAATCTCTATTTATCCTGAGTTTGTAAGTGCAATCCTTGATTCCAGGGATGAGATTGCTGAAAAAGAGGTAGAGGCAGGCAAGACTGCTTTTGACAACGAGCTGGTTGACTACATGAACCATTTCATTGTCAGCAGAGTCAACGATGAGAACAGCACTGTAGTAAGAAGTATATTTGAGCTTCCGTTCCTTCTCAAGCAGTCAACAACCTCTGAGTCCTACAACGAGAGGGATGGCCTTAGACTCCTCACAGTGGCTATAGAAGAGTCCAAGAAAGTCATGAAGAGATTCAGTTCAGAGAATGATTACACAGATAACGTTGGAACACTGTTCGTTGAGCACTTCAACAGGCTTGTTGAGAACTTAAAGCTCATGAACACCAGCGAGAGAAACATGTATCACGATTACCTCTTTGCAAGGGTTTGCGAGATGCTTGCATCATCTCTCAAGGAGATGGGTCTTAACGATGAGGCAAAAGAGATTAAGGCAAGAGGCGAGGAACTTGCAAAAAGTAAGACGGTATAAAGACATAGGGCATAGAATATGTATTCAGTTTTGATACAAAATCAAAAAACAATACAGTTATTCCGGGAATTTTATCCTATTTTCCTTGATCTTTTCAGCAAGGACAAGATAGGCTGCTGCAGGTGGGTGGAGTCAGGAAGGACCATTGACACCGCCCTGCCCGGCCTTAATGAGCTTGTTCTGGACAAAAAGGAATGGCGGGCCATCATTGTCAGAATGGTTGAATTGGACGAGCATGATATGCAGATCCACAAGACCGTTCCCGGCAACCCCTATGACTTTAAGGAGAACAGGCTGGGAAGAAATCAGAAGATCAAAGAGAGTGATATCCCCATTGTTCGACTAACCCATATGCTGGGGGAAGTACCTGCGCCGGAGCTCCATTTCAAGGAAGAGATCAAGCAGGAGAAGAACAAGGCGCCCAAGAGGGTATATACTCCTGAGGCTGTGGACAAGGAAGAGAAGAGGGTATATGAAGAACTACTCAGGAAGTATGAGTATGACGGTCATAAGCCTACTGATATCATCCTGATGACCTTTACCCATGTCAGGAAAAAGAGTGAGCGAAAGAGCACAGAGTACTCCTGGCAGTTCAAGTCCGAGGAAGACGGTTCCGAATTTGGAAGACGAAACAGGTATTCCAGTAATTGCAGATTCGTCAAATACGAATACATCAAAGAGGGAAGAAACCGCAAGGAAGCGGATCTGTTTAATTTCTGGAACTGCGTAATGCTGATGGCATCGGATTCCATTGATCCCAGTACCTTCCAGGCTTACAGGCTCTATTCCGCCAGGATTGAGTTCAACATGGAAGCTCTTAATGAGAACTTCCAGAAGAAGATGGATGAGCTGATAGGCTGCAGGAACTACGTGGAAGAGGAGATGCGCCATGACGTGGAACTGAGAATGGGAGAAAAGCATCCCAAGCCCAATTACTCAGCTAAAGTTACTGCCGAGGTTACTATTCCCCGTGATGCATCTGTAAGCGTTGACACAAATCTTTTCCATCTCTGTCCCAGAAGTACAAGCAATGAGATGAAGAAGTGGGACGGCCTCAAGGACATAGCTGAGGATACCCTGGAATCCATCTTCAGAAAACAGGACAGGGTTTTGGATGAGAGTGCCAATAGAATGAGGCAGCTGAGCGTAGTCAATGAGGAAGACGTCACCCCCATGGACAAGTATGAAAAGATTGACATGGAGGCGGAGCTATCCAATACCTTTGACGAGATATTAAAAACTCAGAACACAATATCTGATACAAGAAATGTAAGTGGCGAGAGAATAAGCTCTTTAGCAGAATCTGTTAAGGAATATATAGCCGGAAGGATTCCAAGACCCATTGCCTGGGAAGTATTTATCGGTGTGGTGATAGTGGTGATACTTTCCGTGCTCCCGGTATTCCTTATACCGGAGAATGCAGATACCAGACATATTGGAGCAATGCTCCTTGCATTGATATTTGGAATAGCTGTTCTCGGAATAGCAGAACTTATCGTATTGAATGCCCAGAAGAATAAACTCCTGGAAAAAATGGAAGATTATAACGATGCCATGGAGGACAACCTTGCGGTATTGTCTCAGGACATGAAGTTCTACTCAAAGTTTGTCAGCAACATAGTATCTTTTTCCAGAGGAAGAAGCTTTTTGGAGATCCTCAAGCACAAGAAGTTCAGGCTTGAGACTGAGTATGACCTTCTGCAGACACATCTGACCGAGATCGATGCCATGTTTGAGAAGATCGAGAAATGGTCCAAGGCATTCTTCATACCTGTAAGCTTTACCAGAAACATTGGCAACGAATATCTGGTTGATATTGATGTAAGTCCCAAGGACAACAAGCTCTACACCTTCGAGCACAACAAAGAGTATAATATTCCGCTCAATTATACCGGTGATGAAGTGGTATCACCCTTTGGCTTTATAGAGCGTCTGATTATCGAAAGAGAGGAACTATTCTACGATGCGGGAAGAGATGATTAAGGTTATTTCTTCTATAGCGATATTCGCAATCCTGAATCTGCTTCACCAGCTGGTGAATTCCAGAAGGATCAACCGCAGCAAGCAGCTGTTACTGCCGGCTGTTTCCTTGGTGTACGTTGTTTTGGCGGTTGTTGTGCTCAGAACAAGGTACGAGGATATCGTTCGGCCTCTTGAAACTATTGGCCGCTCACTCCGGATGGATCACGCCTATATAGAGATCCTGTATTTGAATGCACTGGTGTATGCAGTGTACGTTTTGGGCAGGATTATTCCCACTGTCATCTCACTTATTGCTTTCAGAAAGAAGCCAATATTCCCGGAACTTCTGGACAAGCTATATGTGTATGACGAGACCTGTCAGCAGTGGCTTTTGAGAAATAAGTGGACCAACTTCAGAAATCTGATGAAGTGGCTCATGATCACTTCTGTTTTGTCCACAGGCATCATCATGGCCTTTATCTGGAACAGGGGACCTCTTTCACCGTTCCATGCATATGTGTTCCCTGTTATCTATCTTATTGTTATTGCGGAAGTATATATCTTTTTAAACGGCCTTACGGAATTCGAGTACGCCAAGACAGTAACCGGTGACGACAGCTATGCCCACAAGATCAGAAACCTCTATATCTTAAGAGAGATATACGAGAAGATCTTTGCTCATGAGCTTCTGACCGCTGAGACCAAATGTGATTACACCTCAATGAAGTCCGTTACGGATTACATTGAGCAGCTTAGTGATTCCGAGTCGGAAACAGAGCGCAAGATAGCAGAGTTCTTTAAACTTAACGGGGAGAGCAAGTCCTATGATGCGGATTACATCTCCGCTACTCTTAAGCTGCTTAACGGAACCAATGTTGTATTCTACGATCCCTTTTACAGGGATCTTGGTAAGTATCTTATTCTTCCCATGCTGTATAACCTTCTGTCCAACAAGAAGTGTCTTATCGTTACAGCAAGAGAGTCTGTAAAGAGTGACATAGCAGCCTGGGCCCATGAGATATTGGTGGATTACGGCAAGATTGATTCCCTCTGGCGCGTAAGGGAGCTGGATCACAGAGACCCTGAGTGCGAAGTGGGTGTTCTTGGTTTTGCCCAGTTTTATGATCCCGAATCCATCAAGGCTAACGCCGATTTTCTCAGGAATGTTGGCTTTGTTGTGATGGTTGAGCCTTCACTTATCGTTAACACCGGACAGATCGGTCTTAGCATTTTGGCTGATTACATGACTGTTGACGATGTTACTCCCACCTACTGCTTCCTTGACAGGATCACAGACGGACTGGTGGATTCCATTTCCCATGTCCTTCAGATCAATATCACGGAAGTGGAGGCACCTCCCGTGTCCAGGAACATCCATACTTCTATGGCCTGGGATGCGGACGGAGATTACCTCAGAGAAAAACTGTTTGATAAGCAGACCAAATATATGGGTAACGGAATTGAGCTTGCAGCCGTTGCCATCAAGAATCAGATACCTGAAGTTGAATGGTTCAGTGAATCCAAGGTGCCTATCAAGGATATCAAATGGATTGCCGGCCAGTATTTTGCAACCATCTGTAAATACATGAACCAGCCGATCCAGCAGGAAAGCCTGTATGACCGTGTTAAGTTCATCTCCAATATCTGGAGTACGACCAAGGCTGATTACAAATTCCTCATTGCTGAGGACGAGTTTATGAACATGTTCAACACTATGCGCATGTTCCTTTCAAGGGGGGACAAGCAGACCTTTGTAAATATCTTTTCCGAGAGCTATCTCCTTAGGGATTACATGCGCTGCAATCCCATGATGTTTGTGTCCAACCCGGATGCAATCCCTTCCATAGTTCCTGACTATGCCAAGACCGAGAGAAACACACTCATCAAGATGCTGATGCTCATGACCACAAGAGAGGTGCATGAATCTCAGCTTCTCAACGAGTTCAAGCTTGTGGGCATCGAGAATGATGATGCCAACAGCATTTTGACAGCTCTTTTAAAGGAATATTTTGGAATAGACAGGACCATTATCCGTGTAAGATCAGAGAAACAGGATGAAGAGGAGAAGTCTCTTGATGAAAAGAATCTGTACTCCATTACAGAAGACAGCTTCAACAGGAATTTCAAGAAGACATTAAAGAACGCCTTCTTCATCTGTGAGGATGAGGATGAGATCAGATACATCGATGCCAAGCTCTTTGGCCATGTAACTCAGGTAGTCCTTCCGGGACAGCTGGTGGTTTATGACGGCAAGAGCTATATAGTCCACAGTATTTCCTCCGAGAATGGTGTTGTGCTTCGAAGAGCATCAAACCTGTATGACGGAAGAAAGTATTACCGTCAGATCAGGAAGTACAGCATTGACACCTACGGTGAGAAGCAGATCATATCATCCCGCACTGTTATGGATGTGGATGTAACAAGGCTAAAGCTCAACTTCAAAGTTAGCACCACAGGCTTCCTTGAGATGAACAAGAACCATGATCTTAGAACGGCCAGAGTGGTTAACTTTGCCAATGATCCTAACGTTGAGGAATATACCAGAGAATATCGCAACAAGTCCGTTCTTCGCATCAAGCTTCCCGATGCAGATGAGAATGTGATGTTCACCATTGCAATGCTCCTGTCGGAACTGATGCGCAGCGTATTCCCAAGTGCATGGCCGTACATCGCCATCACCACAAAGCTTCCCGAGAACGTAGACGGAATGCTGAACTATATGCTCTACAGTCTTGACGGCAAGGTGGAAGAGGGCTGCATTTATATTATCGAAGACAGTGAGCTTGATCTTGGACTTATCGAGGCAATCGAGAAGAATCTGATCAAGTTTATCGAGATAATCACAGACTACCTGTACTGGCATTTTGAGAAGATGCGTGAACCTGCATTCAAGGATCCCGAGCCTGTAACTCCGGAGTTCCCCAAGATCGATGCCAAGAGAAGATCTCTTCTTACCGACATGTTCCGGAGGATTGGTGCGTTGTTCGGTATTAAGAAGGAAGAGGTAAAGGTAGACAATGTTGCCCATGCTGAGACTCATCCCGTAAAAGAGGAAGAGCCAAAGGCAGAGACGAAGGCTGAGCCTAAGCCGCAGGAAGTAGTTGCAGTGCCTGAGCCGGCAGAAATGCCCGGCCCTGAGGATACTTCCGAGGATGAAGCTTTCTCTTTTGACACAGAAGAGGAACAGGAGCCCGGAAAAGAGCCGGCTAAAGAAACAGAGGTTAAGGCTGAGGAGCTTATCCGGGATGAGGTTGACCTTGCCGAGGAGTGGAGATATTCCGAGGGAGAGGAGCAGCCCGGAACTGAAGGTGCAGAGGGCACAGCACAAAAGAACAACGAGGGTAAAGAGGCTGATGAAGCTAAGAAGGTACGTCCCGAGGATCAGCTTGAGCCCGAGGAAGGAAATCCCGACATTGTTGCCGTTGACGGAACCGACATCTTCGATGAGAGCGGAACCGATGAAGATAACGAATATCTTGAGGAATGCTTCATAGAAAGAGGCATCGGAACTGCTGAGAAATCCCGCTATCAGAAGGAATGCTTCCTGAAATTCGGTTTCAATGAGATAGATAAGAGACTGCAGCTTCAGGATGTCATGAAGTATCTGACAGTAAGAGGATTTAGCCAGAATGCTTTCCGCAAGGCCAGAACCAGAAATCTCATGGAGGATTCACTGATCGACCTCAATGCAGTCAACCACTGTGATTTCTGCGGAATGCCTATCAGCGGAGTAAGCTACGAAAGGCTTACAGACGGCAGAATACGTTGTAACGATTGTACAAACAGTGCCATCACCACAGTTGATGACTTCAGGGAAATCTTTAAACAGTGCCTGAGCCTTATGCAGAGCTTCTTTGCAATCAACTATTCTGTGGGAATGAAGATTGTGACCACTGATGCAAAAACCATAGCAAGAGGATACGGAAGCGTCTTCAAGCCTTCCACAGAGTATGCTTCAAGAGTGCTTGGTTACGCCAGAAAAGCAAGCGGCAGATACGAGATCTATCTCGAAAACGGAAGTCCGAGACTTGCTACCATCGATACCATGGTTCATGAGCTTACCCACATCTGGCAGTACATCAACTGGAATGAGAAAGAGATCAGAAAGCTCTATCCGGATCCTGCAGTGCGGGACATGGTTTACGAGGGAATGGCATGCTGGGTATCTATCCAGTATCTGTACCTGATAGGTGAGAACGCCTACGCCAGGGATCAGGAGATGATCATGGAGCAGAGAAATGATATCTACGGAGCAGGCTTTAAGGTATTCCGCGAGAAGTATCCTTTCATTAAGGATTCTTCACTGGTTAAGTATTCGCCATTTGCACAGTTTCCGCCTATCTCATAAAGCCGCCAGGAGCAATAAAACATGCAGACATTGATTGAACAGTATAACGAAATATACCAGAAGATTTCAGGGCTGAACGGTCAGATATCAGGATTCGAGGCGCAGATCAGCGAGCTGGAGAATCTGAGGGACGGTGAGATTCCCGAGCGCATCAAGAATCTTGAGGATCAGCTTAAGAAAATCGATGAGTACCAGCTTAAGATAAGCGGGTTTATTCAGCTTGCCGAGAAGCATATGACCAGTAAGAACCTGCTGTCAATCGAGGCTCCGGAGGGATATAGAGTTAACTTAAACCGCCTCAGAGCATGGTCAATGCTGATCGATCCCATGGCTGAAGAGGACGTCTATGCTCAGAAGGTCTACCTTGTGGCCAACTGCGACAAGAAGTTCCTGGAGCAGAAGAAGGAAGAGTTTTCTGCAAGGATTCAGGAGCTTAAGGATGATCTGGCGGTAGGTGCCCCTGCCCAGTTAAAAGAGCTGAATCAGAAAATCGATGCTGTCAGGGACAAGATAAGAGAATTCCTTGAGAGCGATCAGTTCAGCAGCTTTGCGGACAACGTCCGCAGTGAGAATGAAGCTCACATGTACCAGCAGGCTCCCGAGAATTACGTGGACCACGACAGTGATCCCGAGCTGTGGATCCCCGGTGCCTACGGCACAGCCATTGATGTTGTGGAGTCACAGCGAGAGCATTTAAAGCTCACCCTGGGAAGATTCTACGATGAGAAGAACAGCAAGGTATATCTTCCTCTGTACAGGATCAAGGCTGACGAAGAGTTTGCCATGGCTATTTCCTGTGTTCCCGCAAGAAAGAAATTGAATGAGATGGATGCGGGCATCAGAAACCTGCTGTTCCAGATCATAGACAGATCCCCTGCAGGGAGCAGGAAGATTTATATTATTGATGCATTGCGTCAGAACTCCGCTCTGGTTGGAGGACTTAGGGGACTTGAAGGGACTGATGTCCTTGAGCCCGTACCAAGAAACGAAGAGCAGATGCTGCAGACACTGGAGAATATTGTTGCCGGTTTCAGTGATATAGACGATATGCTTGAGGGATATGACACTGTCCTGGAGTACAATCATGAGATGCCTGCAGAAAAGAGAATGCAGCGCAGTGTTGTTGTAGTTGTGGGATGGCCCAAAGAGATAAAGGGCGAGGCAGCAGAACGAATTAAGAAGATATTCAGTAACTATGAGCGCTACGGTATTTCTTTTATCGCTGTAAAAGTTGCTGCTGTTTCAGATAAAAATATAGGTGACGACACCGGATTCTCCGATTATATCGGAGAGAGCATGATCAATATAAAGATGACCATGAAGGAAACCACTATACAGATTGGCCAGGAGGATGCCCACAGTTTTGCCTGGTATCCATTCAAATTTAATCTGCCCTCCGACTATTGCACAGCTGTCAGAAATATGTCCAAGGGCAAGGGACAGAAGGTGACCGATTACGCCGAAAGAGGACTTATGGACGGCGGAATCAACTATACAAGAGACAACAAGATAATAAGGCTCCCTTATGGTGTGGACGGAAAAGACAAACTTCATACTATTGCATTTGAGGAAGAGAACTTTGCGTCATTCCTTATGGGAGCTTCCGGTTCCGGTAAATCAACACTGCTTCACTCGCTGATCACCGGAATTATCAAGAACTATCATCCGGATGAAGTTGAATTGTGGCTGGCTGATTTTAAGATGTCTGAGTTCTCTCAGTACATAGATCCCATGCCACCGCATGTTAAATACATTCTTTTGGATGAATCCCAGGAGCTGGTATTTGACCTTATCGACAAGCTTACCGATAAGCTCATGGAGCGACAGCGATACTTCATGAAGCATAAGGAGCAGAAGAAGGTTGAGATGGTCAAGCAGGATACATATATGCCCGTCATCTTTGTTATCCTGGATGAATTCTCTATAATGTCACAAGCAATTGCAGATTCACAGCAGTACAGATTAAAGCTACAGAACCTTCTGGCTAAAGGTCGTGCTATGGGTATTAAGTTCCTGTTTGCGAGCCAGACCTTTACTACAGGTGTAACTGGACTTACAGCTACAGCCAAGGCCCAGATTCAGATGAGAATTGCCATGAAGGCAGCGAAGTCGGAGATTGTAGAGACACTTGAGCTTTCAGCAGCCCAGAAGACCGATCAGGTTCAGAACTGGATCGATGCGCTTCCGGCTCATCATGCTCTTATCAAATACAGAGATAAGGGTGAGGACGGGAACGACAGAATGCTTGTCAGAAGATGCCAAGCCCTGTACTTCAGCGACAAGGACAGTCCCAACGATCCTTATATGAAACAGCGTGGTCTTATAAATGAAGTTCGTTCCAAGATGAGGGCTGTTGAAGAATACGATCCTTCGGATATAAACACCTATGTTGAAAAGCATCCCGTAGTTGTGGACGGTAACAGCTATGATATGTTTGATGGATCACGTCTTGCGGAGCGCAAGATTGAGTATAAGCGCGAAAATGATATGGAAGAGGATGAGATGCCTGTAGCATTCGGAAGACCGCGACTTATGACGGATGTCAGATTTGCTACCGTGACCCAGGAATCCAGGGAAAACTTCCTTTTGTTTGCGCCTGTCAGTGAGCAGATGTGTGCAGCATCTATATTGACATCGCTTATCAAGCAGTTTAAACAGACTCGTAAAGATGTTGAAATCTGGACTTATTCCAGGAGCAGGATTTTCAAAAAATACGGAGAAGTTTTCAGTGGACAGGGATGTGAGATTGTATCAGATACACCTGCCATCAGCAGAAGAATTTGGGAGCTGAACAAGGATATCAAAGCGAAAAAAGCGGAAGATAAACTTATCATTCTTTTGGGCATGGAGAGAATCTGCGGAGATTTCGGATATGATGATGGCGCAGCTCCTGCTTCATCCAATACAACGGATAAAGATCTGGATGCACTTTTCCATCCTGAAGTAGCAGATGTAGACATGTCTACGCTGGATGAAATGGATTGGAAGAACACCCGCTATGCAGATAAGCTTATGCAATATGAAGCTAAATGCAGAAAAGAGAATCCGAGCCTTACTGACGATGAAGTGAATCAGCTACTGGAAGATGCTGATGAGCGTATAGTCAATGAGGTAGTGGAAGAGTGGGATAATCTGGCGAAAGGAATCAGCGCTCCATCAGAAAACGATAAGCCGGAAGATGTTAAGGCAGAGGATGCAGGAGCGGAAGCACCTTCGGACAAGGTATCCAAAGAAGAGATAAGCGAAGAAAAGAACACAGAAGACGAGATGCCGGAGAAGTACAACGCTCTTAATGACTTCAAGGAAATTGTTATGAAGGGAAGTCGTTACGGATACCACTTTGCGTTATATCTCAGCAATTTTGCCGATCTGAAGGCCACATCCTTCTCAATGGACTACTTCAGACACAGGCTATCATTCCAACTTAACCCGGATGACTCACGGCAATTATTTAACTCAAAAGTTGCATCGACTCTTCCTGAACATGTTTGCCAATACTACGATATGTTGGAGGGATTCTCCTTCAGGCCATATCTGCATCAGGGAATTGACTGGGATGGCTGGGGCGTTTCCGAGACTGGTGAACTGATAAGCCCTATGGCATAGAGGAAATATATGTATAAAGTAGCAGTGCTGGAGCAGATTAAATGTTCTTTGGAAAATTGTGCCGGGCCTGCAGAGAGAGTAGAAAGAGAAATAGAACAAGTTGCAGACAAATATGAACAAATAATACAAACTGTAGATTTTGGAAAACTGGTAAAGGAGGAAAAGTAATGCAAGTATCAGATGAACAAAGCTATGAAGAGGTGATAAGCAGTCTCCAGTCGTATATTGGTCAGGTGGCTCAATCAACCGGTGATATGAGAAGTGCGGGAGCTGACTGTGTAGATAATACATTAGAAGATCCCGCAGCGGTTAAGAGTAATGAAAAATTAGGGAAAGCTCTCAGTGACATTGAAGCTGCAGTTGCTGATATAAGAGGTATTATCAAAGATTTGCAGGAAGAGCTTGAGGAAATTAGAGAGGCTGCGCAAGCTGCTAATTCAGAAGACTGATAATCAGGAGGTATTACAATGGCTAAATATGCATGTAGCGATGAAGGTGTAGAACAGTTAAAGGCAGCAGCAGGAAAAATAAAACAAGGTGCAGATGATATCAGAACTCAGACGACTACAATGAGATCGATAGCTGACGGATATGGTGATACGTTAGGACCTCATAAGGCAGACTTAGAAGCAGCGCTTGATGATATTGCCGGTGCCGTTGCTAAGTGTATTGAGCCTGCAGATAATGTATGTCAGAAGCTGCTTGGCGTTGCGCAGAAGTACGAAGGGATTATAGGCAAAAAGCGCTTCCAGAAATCGGGAAACTGACTTCCCCCGGCGCATCAGGTATAAGTGGTTCGGCGGGGGTAGTATCCACAGGTATTGCATCGGGAGGAGCAAATTCGGGTGCCCAACAGGCCGGTTCCGAAATTGGGGGTATACCCGGGCAGTCTGAAAATGCCCCATTAACTCAGGAAGAAATTGAGAAGACAGTCGTTTCGTACGGAGAGTCAGTATCAAATGGAATGACTCCCGAGCAGGTAAGCTCTTTTAAACAATACACAGGTGTTTCTTACGTGAATATAAACGCTGTACTACGAGGGTTAGTAGGAGAATTTGATCCGGGTAACCTTGAGAATGCAATAAACCTCCATTCTGTTCTGGAAAAATCGGAATTGCCCTGTGACTGTACTGTTTACAGGGGAGTCTCTGCGAAAGCATTAGGTGAAATGGCAAACTGGCCGGATGATAAACTTGTAGGGAAGGTTTTCTGGGACGCCGGTTTTATGAGCACGTCTCTGGATCGTAACAGTGCTTTTGATGGTGATCTGCTTCTTGAAATACATGCGCCTAAGGGAGCACATGGAACTTATGTAGGTCATGTCAGCACGGCTAAGCACTATGAGAAAGAAGTCCTTTTCGATATTGACAGTAACATGGTAATCGACTCGGTAAAGCGTGATGATAGCGGAAGACGAGTAATTACAGTAAGAATGATATAAACAGGTGAGATATATGGCTGATAAGTTTGTCTATCAGAAAGAAGGGGAATTTAAAGTCCTTTCAAGCCAATGTGAAGCGTGCGCTTATTATAACAACGGCGAGTATTCACAGAAGTGCCCTTCCAATGATTTAGAGAAAATTCGGGCAAATCAAATGAGGTGTCCCAACAAGTCTATAAAGCATAAATGGGATCTGACTAAACCGCAGTAAATGGAGTAAAGCTGATGGCAAAGTATGCATGTAGCAATGAAGGGGTGCAACAACTTCAAACTGCCGCAGGGAAAATAGTTGAAGGCGTTGACAGTGTAAAAGCAAGCACAAGCACTATGTGCACTGTGGCTGACAATTACAGGGATACCCTTGGGCCTCATAAAGAGCAATTGTCTAATGCTCTGATGGAGATTGCTAAGGCGGTAGAGACGTGCACTGAGCCGGCTAATCAGATTGCACAGAAACTTCAAAACGTAGCTAAAAGATATGAGAGCACCATATCAAAGAAAAGATTTGTAAGAGGCGGATCTTCCTCAGAATCTTCTTTTGCAGGTTCATCAGGAGGCGGAAGCTCACAAACAGCGGCGGGAGTAGCTGCCGGTGCTGCAGCAGGAGCAGCCGGAGTAGCTGCTGCTGGAATAGCAACATCCTCCGCACCGGGGGGCTATTCCGGTTGGAAGAGGATAGAAGGTGAGCACGACCACAAGTCTGATGCTAAGGCGGTAAATCCAAACTTCGATTCTTCGGCATTGGAATGGACAAATAATTGCCAGAGATGCGTTCCGGCTTATGAGATGAGACAGCGCGGATATGATGTTAAAGCTACGCCCAGGCCAACAGTGCTAAAGAAGAGCTTCTTTACAGGTGAAGTTGAAAAAGTTGTTACTAATGATGACCATCTTTCATGGCATCCCTTTGATGCATGGATCCCGCCAGATTCGGTTCCCTGTCCCGGTGGAATTGGTGATATAGAAAAGAAAATGAGTGAGTGGGGCGATGGATCCCGTGCTGAAGTTATGGTCTACTGGCAAGGCGCTCACGGAGGCGGGCATGTATTTGTGGCACAGCAGATAAATGGCATTACTCATTTTATTGATCCCCAATCGGGAGAAGAAGGGGTTGGATATTACTTTGATCATTGCATAACAGATCGTATCTGTATATGCAGAACTGACGATAAGACTCCTTCCGGCTATGTTATGGATTGCTGCGCATAAACAAGGAGACAGATGATGGATTTTGATAAAGCATGCCAGTTGGCGGTTGAATATTATACACAGGAATGGGGATGCAGTACCCTCAGTGAGATCAAAGATCTGGGCGAAAAATGGATTTTCTATCCCACTGATGAAGAGGCGGCATTCGCCAATTTCCATATAACCATACGTAAAGACAACGGAAAGCCGGAGCCTTTCATCCTTCCTTCACGGGAAAACTTTGAACTTCTGGCGAAGGCAAAAGTAGTTGATGTCCCTGAAGCCTACAGGTCTAAAGGAGAATGATGGTTTGACCAAATTGAAAGAAAAACTCAGCATCTTTATAGCTAAGCACCCGGGACGCACAGTATTGATTGCCATCTTGGCATTCAATATTGTGTTTTTCCTTTTGCCCTCTGCCCTCATCAGCAGCCTGATGACCTTCTGATAGTGTTCAGCAACCACTGATTTTTTTATAACCATAGAATTTTGGAGATGTGAAAGTATGACAAGTATTTATTCCGGTCGTGGCTGGGGAAGAGATCTCATAGGCGAATGCGACTCAGATACAATCTACTCGGGGCATGGCTGGGGCAGGGACCGTGTTGGCTGTTATTCCGATGGCTATGTCTACAGAGGTCACGGCTGGGATAAGGATCAGATTGGCACCTATAGGAACGGTGACGTATATTCGGGCCGCGGATGGAGCGAAACTCATGTTGGCTCCTATGAAAGCGGACGAATTTACAAAGGTCTTGGCTGGGGCAGAGAGCAGATCGGAGAGTACGACGGCCCCGATGACGGAGCGGCGGCGGCAGCTCTTTTGTTGGGACTACTTGGGTAAAGAGATTTGGTCGAAGGAGAAGACGGGCATGAAGAGCATATTTCTTGGAGAGAGCGGTTTCTTTATAGAAGTTCAAAGTGCTACCCTTGTTTTCGATTGGACCCAGGGAGAGCTTCCCAGGATCAGACGGGATAGGCCGGTATATTTTTTCATAAGTCATATCCATTCGGATCATTTTAGCCCCAAACCCTTCAGGAAGGCCGAGGGGCTTTCTAAGGCTGAGATTTTTCTTGGCTATGACAACAGCAATCCCAAAGCAAACAAATTCTTAAGGGGGCTTCCCGGGAACGTGGCAAGTCACCTTCATATAGTGGACGGATTCAAGACCTTAAGGTCCGAGGATGGTCGGATAAGTATTCAGACCCTGAAGTCCACGGATCTTGGAGTGGCATTTCTGGTGGAGATAGATGATGAAACCATCTTTCATGCCGGAGATCTATATCTTAAGCAGGCCATGAACAAGAAGGATTATCGCAAGTGGCAGGCAGACATGATGATCAACCAGCCTCGTACCCCTGTCATGGATTATGAGTCCCAGTTCATTCATCACAATAATGAGTTCTTTTCTTACACCGAGCCTTTGGCAGGCAAGATCATAGATTTCGGAATGATCCCCTTAGATCCAAGAGTGGAGGGCGTGGCCCACAAGACCCTGATGCGGTACCTTGATATAGCTACTTTCAAGTCCTGGGCACCCATGAACCTCCGGGGAAAATATAAGTTTGTGGAAGACTTCTGCAAAGAATTCCCGGAGTTGGTACCGGATATGAAGGCATTTTCCGAGCCCGGAGGATATGAGGTGGATGTGGATGTTGCACCGGAGGCAGAAGCTGAAGCTGCATCCGAGGCGGAAGCTGAAGCTGCGGGAAAAGAGCCTTCGAAGGAAGCGCCGGGAAAAGAACCTGCGAAACCTGAAGCAGAACCTGCACCTGAAGAGAAGCAGGCAAAAGAGTCTGATGCCGCGGCTGGGGAAGAAGCACCAAAGGAAGAGGCGCCTCAGGAAGACTCGATCCCTGCTCATGAGTCGGAGGAGCCGGGCGGATATTCAGGCGGAATCAGGCATCTTGAGACCTTTGATGCCTGGGGGCCCAAGGACAGACAGACCTTCACCTGGACCCGCAGGGCGAAATTTGTCACCATAAATTCAATAACCGATAATCCCAGGATCGGCGATGAGCGAAACTTCGTCAGGGTCAGGGATCTTAATAAGAAGGACATGAAACTCTGTGATAAGGTGGAGCTTGAACCCGGCGGTCTGTATGAGGTTGCAGTCTGGTTTTTCAATGACGCAGATCCCAACAGCCCAGAGAGCAGCACCTATGTTGCCAGGGATGTAAAACTCAGGATCAATCAGGACCGCAGGGTGCCAAGGGGTTATACCAGCGAGATATTCGGAATGGTCAGTGCATCAAATTCCACTCCCGGAAGAGTATGGGACAAGGCCTATGTGCATTCAAATTTTGATGCGGTCATAAACATGGTGGAACGCTCCGCAGTTATACACAGTAACGGAGTGTGCAACGGAATGATTTTAAGCTTTGATGAACTGCTGGGAGATGGAGCACTGCTTGGATACTCCCGGCAGAAGATGGGTGAACTGCCCGCCGGCGGCTCTTTTGCCGGATTTGTCACATACAGATTTACGGTTACTAAAGGTTAAGGGAGGACAAAGGTTTGCACACTATAATACAAACTCTTTCCAGTTACGATGCGCTTATTGATATCATATCCTGCGTGTTTACGGTGCTTGCGCTGGTGTTTACTCTGTATTTCTGGCTGCTGGATCATTTGAGCGAAGACGAATCCAAGTTTATAGAGGGCAAAGAGGAATTTCTTAATGAACTCAGAGAGTGTCTTAAGACTATAGACAATAACGATGAGCCGAAAGCTCTTTTGACCAACGTGCAGAAAGTCAATAACAAGCTGGAAGTGATCCTGAACTACAGATTCTGGGTTCGCAGCAAGAAGAAAGATGATTACAAAAAGATAAATGTCTTCTACGCGGACAGCAAGTACCTTATCAGCACCATAAGGCGCTATGTGGAGGCGCAGGAATCCAAGGCAGGCGGCGATTCCCTTGTGGGTATCCCGGCCCTGGGAAAAGAAGATCTGGATGATATCCAGTCGGATTATCGCAATGGGCTTATGTATATAATTGATTTTATTGAGAGCTGGAGCTAACAGGAGGAGACCATGTCAGATACAACTGCGATCATTATAATAACTCTGTATATGCTGGTCATCGTATTCGGGACCCATTTTATCAGGACTCTGGCTTTCAACAGATATGAGGCGGTGACTTTTGAGTGTTCGTCCATAACGACACTGATCTCCATGCTGCTGATCTGGAAATACGGTCCAAAGCCGCAGCTTGTTGGACTGTTTGTTGGAATGCTTCTGCTGTTTATCATCGATGCCATGTCCCAGTGGCACTTCTATATGGTACTGCAGGATGTGATCAAAAGAGCCTTTTCCGGAAGGGCAGAATACTTAAAACGAAACGGTGTCGATGGGTCCGTCAATGAGACATTGCTTACCATGGCTTCGGTAGCAATTATGCCATCATTTTCCAGATTTATAGAGGAATCCAAGTTTTTCAACAATCAGGGCGGCTTCATCGGACTTATCAAGTCCATTATGAAGAGACAGCGCTTCCAGAAAAAGAAATATCAAATGAGGGAGAGCTTTGCGGAGAATGTGAATCTCATCGGCCCCTGTAAGCCGGAGATTGACAGCATGATGTACGATGCGGAGCATGTGGTTCCGGGGGCAATCCACGCCAATGATCTGGCGCTGGATTATCCTGATGAGAAGAAGGGTCTTTTTGCCTTTGATGCAACGGGATTCGGAGCGCTGATTATAGTATATGCTGTGCTTGTGTACGGTTTGGTGACAGGCGCTTCCTTCGGCCCTGCAAAAGAAATCACCTTCGGGGGAACGGCTCTTTTGCTGGCTGCTTCAGCACTTATCACACTTCTTAGCCATGTGCTTCGTCACTTCGCCTTTGCCAGATATGAACTTGTAAGCTATGAATTTTCTTTTGCCGCACTTGTCATAACCTCCTTCCAGGTATTCCATGGCCTTGTTACGGGGTCAGATGTTTCGTATATGAGATACTTTGTTCTGGCTGCGACACTGGTTATTTTCCTTGGCCTGTCTTTTGCCAACAGGCGACTGGATAAAGAGCTTCACAAGAAGATCAATGAGCAGTATGACCAGATTCTTTACAAGATTCCGCTGGAGACAGAGACAGACCGCACCAAGAGGCGTTTTCTCAACAACCTGAAGTATATATGCGAATGGGCCCTGGTGCCTTTTCCCGGCAGCGAGAAGCGTTTTAAAATGTTTTCAAAGCTGATGTTTACTCAGAAGATGAGGGATTTTGAGATCATCAATAAAAGAAAGATTGATATGCCCGGCAAAGCGGCACTTCTTATTGATAAGATTGTTCCTGAGTATGACAGCGAAGTTACCGAGGCTGACTTTTGTCTTGACGAAAGGCGCCTTGCACGCTTCAAGAGAATTACCGGAGCTATCGGAATCATTGAATATGCAGCTCTTTTCCTGTGCATTGCACTGGGTATAATGTAATATAGAATGAATTGTAAAAAGCACAAGATTCTAAAACCAATAATCATCATTGCGGCAGTTTTTGTTCTGCTTGTTTTCGGAGGCTTTATGGCGTACAACGCAGAAGTCAGCAGTTATTTTAACAACAGCATAAAAGCTTTCGCTATCCCGGACATCGATAATGGTTACATCCCCCAGGGAATCGCCTATGATCCTGCCTCGGACAACATTTTTCTTACGGGGTATATGGGCAACGGATCGGAATCTCCCATCTATATCCTGGACAGAAAGACCGGTTCATTTATTAAGAAGATAAAGATGCAGGACGAGGCGGGGCAAAAATTCAACGGCCACTCCGGAGGACTCTCGGCGCTTGGGGACAAGGTGTATGTTGCCGGAAGTACTAAGGCATGTATGTATGTCTTTTCCCTGAAGGAACTTCTCGAAGCGGCTGACGGCAGCAGTGTTGCAGCGGAGCAGAAAATAAGCCTTAAAACAGCCGATGACTTCATGCGCGTGTCCTTCACCTCCTGCGACGACTCTCTTATCTACGCGGGAGAATTCCATAAGGGAGCGATTTTCTATACCCATGCTTCCCACCTGGTGGAAGACGGCTTAGTAAAGCAGAAGGCGTATCTTATGGGATTTTCAGTGGATGGCGACAGCGCGACCCTGGGGAAGGTTTATTCCATCCCCGACAGCATCCAGGGTGCCTGCTTTGACGGCGACTACGTGTATCTGTCCCAGTCCAAAGGTGTTTTTGCCGGCCGGATCCTGGCATACAACTTAAAGGATATATATCAGGCCGGAACCAAGATTGTTCTGGGAAAAGAAATACCGCTGTATATCCTCTCAGAGAAAAATGCCACAAAAATTACCCCAATCCCGCCCATGTGCGAGGAACTTGTGACAGTGGACGGAAAACTGTACACGATTTTTGAGGCGGCTTCAAACCGCTATATAATAGGAAAATTCATGGGGCTTAAAAGCGTATATGTAACCCCGGTGGAATTCTTCAGATAATAACCATCAGTCCCTGCTACCAAAAGCAGGGACTTTTTTTATTCTAAGTAATGGGCTTGACATTGGGGAGAAGTAGTGATAATTTAATGATACAGAAGATATTAGCACTCAATAGAGGCGAGTGCTAACAACCTGAAAAACAAGCCGCTTCAATGGATTTAACCGGTGAATACAGAGGAAGAGGTGCACTTTGGAACTTGATGAGAGAAAACGGATAATACTTCACGCCATAGTTAAGAATTACCTTGAGACCGGAGAGCCGGTGGGCAGCCGTACCATTTCCAAAGATACGGACTTAAACCTAAGCTCCGCCACCATCAGAAACGAGATGGCCGATCTTGAGGAGATGGGACTTATTTTGCAGCCCCACACCTCAGCTGGGCGTATTCCTTCAGACCAGGGCTACCGTGTATATGTGGACGAGATGCTCCGGGACAAGGAGAAGGAAGTTGAGAATATGAAGGAGATGCTCCTCGATAAAGAGGAGAAGCTGGAGAACCTGCTCAAGCAGGTGGCCAAGACCCTGGCGGTGGATACCAATTATGCCACAATGATCTCGGCTCCCCAGATCCGCAAGAACAAGCTCAAGTTCATCCAGATCTCCAAGGTGGACAGCGAACATCTTCTGGCAACCATCGTTATAGAAGGCAACGTCATCAAGAACAAGATCATCCCTGTGGAGGAAGTTCTGGACGACGCAACGATGCTCAAGCTTAACATACTGATGAATACAAGACTTGATGGTCTTGCGGTTGAGGACATCAACCTGGGCCTCATCGCCGCTGTCAAACAGGAAGCGGGTATTCACAGTGAGATCATCGGAAACGTGATCGATGCAGCCGCAGAATCCATTACGGCTGATGAAGATCTTCAGATATACACCAGTGGTACCATGAACATCTTCAAGTACCCGGAGCTCACGGATTCGGCCAAGGCCAGCGAGCTCATCAGTACTTTTGAAGACACCAGCGATCTTTCCAGTATCGTTGAAGACACGCTTTCATCGGATTCCGGTGAGACAGGAATTCAGGTTTACATCGGCAATGAAACTCCGGTTCAGGCCATGAAGGACTGCAGCGTGGTAACAGCAACTTATGAACTCGGTGATGGCATGAAGGGCACGGTAGGCATCATCGGACCCAAGCGTATGGATTACGACAAGGTTATCACTACCCTCAAGAACATGAGACATGCCCTTGATGATCTATATAAAAAGAACTAGCGAAGTAACAGGATTTAAGGAGGCAATACAAGTTGAGCGATACTAAGAAGAAACCCGCTTCAGCACCTAAGTCCGGCAAGGCCGCTGATGAGAAGATCAAGGAAGAAGTCCTTGAGAACATCATGGAAGAGCTGGAAGAGGAAGCGAAGGATAAAGAGGCCAAGAAGGAATCCGAGGCTAAAGAGGCCGCTTCGGAAGCCGACAAGGCCGAAAATGCAAAAGAAGACAAGGAGCCTGCCACAGAAGAGGCGGCTGAGAAGAAAGGTCTTTTCTCTAAAAAAGAGAAAAAGAACCCTCTGCAGGAAAAGGTAGATGAGCTTAATGACAGAGTTCTTCGCCAGATGGCAGAGTTTGAGAACTTCAGAAACAGGACTGACAAGGAGAAGGCTCAGCAGTTTGAAATGGGCCAGGCCAACATCCTTGAGAAGCTCCTTCCGATAGTAGATAATTTCGAGCGAGGCCTTGCAACCGTTCCGGAAGCGGAGAAGGACGGGGCATTCGCAGATGGCATGAACAAGATCTACAAACAGCTGATGAAGCAGCTTGAAGACCTTGGAGTAACCCCGATTGAAGCTGTGGGAAAAGAATTCGATCCCAACTTCCACAATGCAGTAATGCAGGTTGAAAGCGAAGAGTACGAATCAGGAATTGTGGCACAGGAACTTCAAAAGGGATATATGTTCCACGATACCGTGCTCAGACACAGCATGGTAGGTGTTACACCGTAAAGGCGAGTAATTTTCGCCATATCGCATATATAGATGAAATGTAAATAATTACGGAGGATAATAAAATGAGTAAAATAATTGGTATCGACCTTGGTACAACAAACAGCTGCGTAGCAGTTATGGAAGGTGGTAAGCCCACCGTTATCGCAAACGCAGAAGGTTCAAGAACAACACCTTCAATCGTTGCATTCACCAAGAATGGTGAGAGAATCGTTGGTGAGCCCGCTAAGCGTCAGGCAGTAACCAACGCAGACAACACGATCGCATCTATCAAGAGGGATATGGGTACGGATCACGGCCGCACAATCGATGGCAAGAAGTATTCACCTCAGCAGATCTCAGCTATGATCCTTCAGAAGCTGAAGGCAGATGCAGAACAGTATCTCGGCGAAAAAGTAACTGAGGCAGTTATCACAGTACCTGCATACTTCAACGATGCTCAGCGTCAGGCAACAAAGGATGCCGGCAAGATCGCAGGTCTTGAGGTTAAGAGAATCATCAACGAGCCCACAGCAGCAGCTCTTGCTTACGGTCTTGACAACGAGAAAGAGCAGAAGATCATGGTTTACGACCTTGGTGGTGGTACATTCGATGTATCAATCATCGATATCGGTGACGGCGTAATCGAAGTTCTTTCAACAAACGGTGATACACACCTTGGTGGTGACGACTTCGACCAGGCAATCATCAACTGGATGGTTCAGGATTTCAAGAATAAAGAGGGCGTTGACCTCTCAGGCGACAAGATGGCTATGCAGAGACTTAAGGAAGCTGCAGAGAAGGCTAAGAAGGAACTTTCTTCTTCCACAACAACCAACATCAACCTTCCTTTCATCTCAGCAGGCGCTGATGGTCCTAAGCATTTCGATGTAGACCTTACAAGAGCTAAGTTCGAAGAGCTTATCCACGATCTCGTTGAGAGAACAGCTATCCCTGTACAGAACGCTATGAAGGATGCAGGTCTTACAAACGCAGACCTTGGCAAGGTTCTCCTTGTTGGTGGATCAACACGTGTTCCTTGCGTAGTAGAGAAGGTTAAACAGCTCACAGGCCAGGAGCCCAGTAAGAGCCTTAACCCCGATGAGTGCGTAGCTATCGGTGCAGGTATCCAGGGTGGAAAACTTGCAGGCGATGCCGGCGCAGGCGATATCCTTCTTCTTGATGTAACACCTCTTTCACTTTCCATCGAGACAATGGGTGGTGTTGCTACAAGACTTATCGAGAGAAATACAACAATCCCTACAAAGAAGAGCCAGGTATTCTCAACTGCAGCTGATAACCAGACAGCAGTAGATATCAACGTACTTCAGGGTGAGAGACAGTTCGCTAAGGACAACAAGTCCCTTGGACAGTTCAGACTTGATGGTATCCCTCCTGCAATGAGAGGTGTTCCTCAGATCGAGGTTACATTCGATATCGATGCAAACGGTATCGTAAACGTATCCGCTAAGGATCTTGGAACAGGCAAGGAGCAGCACATCACAATTACAGCAGGCTCCAACATGTCTGATGAGGATATCGATAAGGCTGTTAAAGAAGCTCAGGAGTATGAGGCTCAGGACAAGAAGCGTAAGGAAGGCATTGATGCAAGAAACGATGCGGACTCCTTCGTATTCCAGACAGAAAAGGCTCTCCAGGATGTAGGCGATAAGATCGATGCTTCTCAGAAGCAGATTGTTGAGGACGACATCAAGGCTCTCAAGGAGACACTTGAGCAGACCAAGGACAAAGAGCTTTCAGATTCTGAGATCGATTCTCTCAAGAGCCAGAAGGAAAAGCTCATGAACGATGCTCAGGCACTGTTCGCTAAGATGTATGAGAGCGCTCAGGGTGCAGCAGGCGCTGCAGGTGCAGGCCCCGATATGGGACAGGCTGGTCCTGACATGAACGCAGGAAACTCTTCATCGAACGATGACAACGTTGTTGACGGTGACTACAGAGAGGTCTAAGCATTTTCTTAAAAAGATGTTATAATTATTAGCCAGGCGGTCTATGCCGTCTGGCTAATAGGAGATTAATACAGAGGAACATTTATGGCAGAACAGAAACGAGATTATTACGAGGTCCTTGGTGTTGGCAAGAACGCCACGGAGGAAGAGATAAAGAAGGCCTACAGAGTCCTGGCCAAGAAGTATCATCCTGATATGAACCCCGGAGATGATGCAGCTGCCGAGAAGTTTAAAGAGGCTTCAGAGGCATATGCGGTACTTAGTGATCCTGAGAAAAAGCGTCAGTATGATCAGTTTGGTCATGCCGCATTTGAGGGCGGCCAGGGCGGATTCGGAGGCTTTGACTTCAGCGGTGCTGACTTCGGCGATATCTTTGGTGATATCTTCGGTGATTTCTTTGGGGGCGGTCGTTCAAGAGGCGGCGCCAGAAGCGGACCTTCAAAGGGAGCAAACATAAGGGCCAGCGTCAGAGTTACCTTCCTGGAGGCCGTATTTGGCTGTGAGAAGGAGCTGGAGCTTACCATGAAGGATCCATGCCCTACCTGCCACGGAACGGGAGCAAAGCCCGGCACATCGGCTCAGACCTGTACAAAGTGCGGCGGTAAGGGACAGATTGTATATACACAGCAGTCTTTCTTTGGAACAGTAAGAAATGTTCAGACCTGTCCGGAGTGCGGAGGCACAGGTAAGGTCATCAAGGAGAAGTGTGCGGACTGCCACGGAAGCGGCTATATTGCCAGCAGGAAGAAGATCAAGGTCACAATTCCTGCAGGAATCGATAACGGACAGAGCGTAAGGATAAGGGATAAGGGCGAGCCCGGTGTGAACGGCGGACCCAGAGGAGACCTTCTTGTTGAGGTTATTGTTTCCGATCATCCTATATTCCAGAGAGATGGTTACAATATCTACTCAATGGTTCCTGTTTCCTTTGCAATTGCAGCTCTTGGCGGAACCGTTCTTATCGATACCGTTGATGGAAAGGTTGCCTATGATGTTAAGGCCGGAACCCAGACAGATACCAGGGTAAGGCTAAGAGGTAAGGGTGTACCTTCCCTTAGAGATAAGGACCAGAGAGGTGACCACTATGTTACTCTTGTAGTTCAGGTTCCCGAGAAGCTTTCTAAAGAGGCCAAGGATCTTCTTAAGAAATTCGACGAGAAGACCGGAGATTCCCTCACTGCTGCGGAGCGTGTGATGGGAGGCGGCGACAGCAAGGATCCCGGCGGCAAAAAGAAAAAGAAGTTTTGGGAATGATCGCGTGAAGCTAAGTCATGCAACCACGAACAGTCTTGTGCTTGCACAAAAGAAAGTTCGTGGTTATATGACGATTAACGCGTGCTTGTAAATGCATGGCATTTGCGGGGCGCGTGAGCTTGGCGCGATTTAGTGCGTATATGAGGAAAAACTTATGAAGTGGATGAGATTTAGAGTTCGTACCAATGAAGAGTCAGAGGATATTATTGTCAGCTACCTTGAAGACATCGGCCTCGAGGGGGCACAGATCGAGGACAATGCACCTCTTACCGCCCAGGATAAGGAGCAGATGTTCATTGATGCTCCCGAACTTGAGCCGGATGACAACGGACCTAAGATAGAGAGCGGCGTTGCCTACCTCAACTTTTTCCTGGAGATAGATGACAATAACATGCTTAGCGTGGAGCTTCCGAATGAAGATGGAGATTTCGAGAAGGTACTTAGGACTCCGGAAGAGATGCAGGCTGCTATCAGACAGAAGCTTGATGAGCTTAAGGAGTTCTCCGATATCGGCGACGGAACTATCTCTGTGGATGTGACCGAAGATATCGACTGGATCAATAACTGGAAACAGTACTTCCACAAATTCTATATTGATGATATACTTGTGATTCCTTCCTGGGAAAAAGAGAGCGCTGAGGACGAAAACAAGGCTTCCATGGTGCTTCATATCGATCCCGGGACAGCTTTCGGTACCGGAATGCACGAGACAACACAGCTTTGCATCCGTATGCTGAAAAAGTATGTCACACCCGAAACTGAGCTTTTGGATGTGGGAACAGGAAGCGGAGTCCTCTCCATTCTGGCCCTTATGTTCGGAGCCAAACATGCTGTGGGAACAGACCTTGATAAGTGTGCTGTCCCTGCGGTCAAGGAGAACATGGAAAATAACGGCATTGCTCCCGATAAGTTTGATATGATGATCGGAAATATCATCGATGACAAGACAGTTCAGGACACAGTCGGTTATGATAAATATGACATTGTAGTGGCCAACATTCTGGCTAACGTGCTGGTGCCCCTTACTCCCGTGATCCTGGGACAGCTCAAGAAGGGCGGTATCTACATCACCTCAGGTATCATCAACACCAAGGAGGAAGAGGTTAAGAAGGCGCATCTTGATGCAGGTCTTGAGATCCTGGAGATCCATCATCAGGGTGACTGGGTTTCCATCACTTCGAGGAAAAACTAATGTATCACTTTTTTGTGGACAGCAGTCAGATATCCGCAGACTGCAAGACGGTCGAGATAACCGGAGCGGATTACAATCATATAGCAAACGTCCTTCGCATGCAGAAAGGGGAACAGTTCTCCGTCAGTGAAAGAGACGGTGACGGCCGGGAGCTTTTTTTCGAGATCGATGAGATCACCCCCGAAAGCGTTTTTGGAAAGCTTTGCTTTATCGAGGAGCAGGGCAGGGAGCTTCCTTCAAAGATATATCTTTTCCAGGGGCTTCCCAAGGTGGATAAAATGGAACTGATAATACAGAAGGCAGTAGAACTTGGGGCCTACAGGATAATTCCAATGTCCACCAAAAGATGTATCGTCAAACTGGATGAGAAGAAGGCAAAGAGCAAGGTGGGCAGATGGCAGGCCATAGCGGAAGCTGCAGCCAAGCAGAGTAAGCGGGCCATCATCCCCGAGGTTTCCATGCCCATCACCATGAAGCAGGCGATAGAGTTTTGCAAAAGCGAGGGGATAGATGTTAAAATGATCCCCTATGAGAATGCAGAGGACATCAGTGTGACAAGAGCTCTTATCGACGGGATCGATCCCGGACAGAGCGTTGCGGTGTTTATCGGCCCCGAGGGGGGATTTTCCGAGGATGAGATAAATCTCTGCATGGACAATGACATTAAGCCCATCACCCTGGGCAGAAGGATACTTAGGACTGAGACAGCGGGATTTACCATTATCTCCTGGCTCATGTACCATTTTGAGAGATAAAAGATATTATGAAAGCATATTTGGATAATTCAGCCACCACAAGGGCCTTCGACGAGGTCGCTCAGCTGGTGGCCAAAGTTATGACAGAAGAATACGGGAACGCCTCCAGCGTTCATCACATGGGAACCATGGCCGACAGCAGGCTCTTTTCCGCAAGGGAGATAATAGCGGGAACGCTGAAGGTAGACCCTTCAGAGATACTGTTCACCTCCGGCGGCACAGAGTCGGACAACCTGGCTATCCTGGGCACCGCCAAGGCCAACGCCTGGAGGGGTAAACATATCATAACCACCTCCATTGAGCATCCCGCGGTTTTGGAGACCTGCGCAGAGCTTCAGAGACAGGGATTCGAGATAACCCATCTTCCCGTGGATGAATGTGGTGTGATAAGGCTCGAGGAGCTTAAGGCTGCCCTCAGGGAGGACACCATCCTGGTTTCCGTAATGGCGGTAAATAATGAGATCGGTTCGATTCAGCCTCTGGAAGAGGCGGGTAAGCTGATAAAGGCCTTCAATAAGAACATCGTGTTCCATGTGGATGCAGTGCAAGGCTACGGCAAACTGGTGCTTCGCCCAAGATCCATGAACATCGACCTTATGTCGGTAAGTTCTCACAAGATCCACGGTCCCAAGGGCGTTGGTTTTCTCTACATCAGGAAGGGAACCAGGATAAGCCCCATCTGCTATGGCGGAGGACAGCAAAAGGGCATGAGGTCCGGAACCGAGAATGTTCCCGGGTGCGCGGGAATGGCTCTTGCAGCCAAGATGTGCTACGAGAATTTTGATGAGAAGATCAGGAATCTCTATGAACTCAAGAAGTATCTCATGGACAGTCTCGAGGCTGAGATTTCGGATATAAAGCTCAACGGCCCCGAGTGCTATAAGGGAGCGCCTCATATTGTGAGCCTCTCCATAAGAGGATTAAGAGCAGAAACAGTGCTGAATATGCTCAGCAGCAAGGAGATATACGTATCGGCAGGAAGCGCCTGCACCTCCAACAATCCTCATGTTTCCGATACGCTGCAGGCGATCGGTCTCGATAAAGATCTTTTGGAGTCGACTATCCGTATCAGCATGTCACTGGAGACCACCAAAGAGGAGATAGATTATCTCATCGATACACTTAAATCACAGGTGGACACCATGAGGAAGTTTTACAGAAGATAAGGGAGAAATATATGCAGTATCATGCTTTTGTTATCAAATATGCAGAGATAGGACTTAAGGGCAAGAACAGATATATCTTCGAGGATGCTCTGGTTAAGCAGATAAAAAGAGTTCTCGCAAAGTGCGACGGTGAGTTTGGCGTATCCAGAGTTGCCGGAAGAATCTATATCGAGGCTGAGGGCTTTGACTTTGACGAGACGGTTTCCGCTCTTCAGACAGTATTCGGAATCACCGGAATCTGCCCTGCGGTAACAATAGAAAGAAACGGAGAGGGGAAGCTTCCTGAGGTGGGAGATCTCTGCAAGGCAGTGGTTGACTTCTTTGCGGGAGTATACCCTGACAGGAACAAGACCTTTAAGGTAAAGGTGCGCCGTGTGGATAAGAGCTACCCCATGGATTCCATGGAGCTGGGAGCAGAGATAGGTGCGAAGCTTCTCGAAGCCTTCGAGAGCGAGGGCCTTAAGGTTGACGTTCACGAGCCGGAGATCCTTGTAAACGTTGAGCTTAGAGAGAAGCTGAACATTTTCTCCGAGATCCTTCCAGGACCGGGAGGAATGCCCATAGGAACTGCCGGTAAGGCGATGCTTCTTTTGTCCGGAGGAATCGATTCCCCCGTGGCCGGATATATGGTGGCCAAAAGAGGAGTTGAGATCGAGGCGGTTTATTTCAATGCGCCTCCTTATACCAGTGAGAAGGCCAAGCAGAAGGTGGTTGACCTTGCCGGGATCATTGCAAAATACACGGGACATGTAAAGCTTCATGTTATCAACTTTACCGATATTCAGATGTACATCTATGAGAAGTGCCCTCACGATGAGCTCACTATCATCATGAGAAGATATATGATGAAGATCGCCGATATTCTTGCCGGTCAGTCAGGCTGTATGGGACTTATCACCGGTGAAAGTATAGGACAGGTGGCTTCTCAGACCATGCAGAGTCTCATGTGCACCGGCGAGGTTGTTAAGGACATGCCTGTTTACAGGCCTCTTATCGCCTTTGATAAACAGGACATCGTTGATATCTCCCTTAAGATCGATGCCTATGAGACATCAATCCTGCCCTACGAGGACTGCTGCACCATCTTTGTAGCCAAGCACCCCGTTACAAAGCCAAGGCTTGATGTTATTGAAAGACACGAGCAGGAGAATCTCTCCGAGAAGATAGATGAGCTGGTAAGAGTGGCAATTGAAACCGATGAGGTGATTGATATAAAGAAATAAGAATCGGAATGCTCCACCAGACTCGTGAAGAACCTCGTCAGGTGTCCACCCATGGCTCGCACTAGGTTCGATAATACCTCACCAAGTGCTCTGCTCAAATAAAAAGACCATCCTGATCGCTCAGGATGGTCTGTAATAATCTTTTTAGTGGGTCTGACCCGTCAGGATCAAACCATGTAAGGCTTCAGAACTTCGAGAACCTCATCTGCACCGTCTTCAGCATGGATGTTAAGATCAATGGGCTTTGAAAGGTCCAGTGAAAAGATACCCATGATAGACTTGGCGTCGATAACGTATCTTCCTGAAACGAGATCGAAATCATAATCGAACTTCGTAATATCGTTTACAAAAGATTTAACCTTATCGATTGAATTTAAAGAAATTTTAACGGTCTTCATTGGTCTAGTACCTCCTTCTTTTCTTTATAGTATACGCAAGATTGACAAAAGTCAATGAGGATTTGAACTATATGCTAAATAACGTTAAGGGATTAAAGGTTGCCCTACATAACCTTGGTTGTAAAGTTAACAGTTACGAACTGGATGTAATGGAGCAGAAACTGCTGGAGTCGGGGGCCGAGATCGTTCCCTTTGACAGCGAAGCCGATGTATACATCATCAATACCTGCACCGTTACTAACATTGCTGACAGAAAGTCCAGACAGATGCTGCATCGTGCCAGAAAGGAAAACCCTAAGGCTGTTGTAGTGGCTGTGGGCTGCTATGTTGAAACGGGCCTTGACGGTGTCAAAAAAGACGAGTGCATCGATCTTGCCATCGGAAACAACAAGAAGTCACAGATCGCTGAGATATTGGATGAATTCCTGGCAATAAGAAGCGAAAAACCGGACAACACTCTCGGAGGAAGTACTATCATTGACATCAACAAGCCCTGTCCCTATGAGGAGATGAGCCTTACCACGCTTCCTGAGCACACCAGGGCATATATCAAGGTTCAGGACGGCTGCAATCAATTCTGTACCTATTGCGTTATTCCTTACGCCAGAGGCAGAGTCCGCAGCAGAGATGAGGAAGATGTACTTAAGGAGATCACCAATCTCGCCGCAAAGGGCTGCAAAGAGGTGGTCATCACCGGTATTCACGTTGGCTCCTACGGCATTGACAAAGGTGAGCCCGCATTGATAGCTCTTTTGGAAAAGATAAATGACATAGAGGGCATAGACAGGATAAGAATGGGGTCAATAGAACCAAGGCTCATCACGAAGGAGAACGTGGAGAGGCTTGCCGGGATAAAGAAGCTGTGCCCACACTTCCACCTATCTCTACAGAGCGGCTGTAACTCAGTCCTTAAAAGGATGAACAGACATTATACCGCTGAAGAGTTTATGGAGAGCGTAGGGCTCCTTCGAGAAGCCTTTGACAGACCTGCTATTACCACTGATGTTATTGTGGGATTCCCCGGGGAGACCGATGAGGAATTCGAGGAGTGCAGGAGCTTTGTGGAGACTGTTGCCTTCTATGAGATGCATGTTTTCAAGTACTCACCCAGAAAGGGAACTGTGGCAGCAGGCATGAAGGATCAGCTCACCGACAGACAGAAGAGTGCAAGAAGCGATGTGCTCCTTGATTTGACAAAGAACCAGTCTGAGTGTTATCGTAAAACCTTCGTCGGAGAAGAGCTAAGCGTTCTCTGGGAGGACATGGAGAAGCACGGCGGCAGGAACTATATGATAGGGCACACCGACAGATACGTCAGGGTTGCTGCCTGTGAAGGAACTGAGGCTTTTGAAGGAGCGGTGTCCGGCGAAGTGACCGTGGTAGTACCTAAGGGATTTCTTGATGAGGAAACGCTGCTGGTATGAGATAAAATCCCCATAGGACTTAAGTCCGGGAACATTGCTTATTTAACTTTACTGGTGTAGAATTAATTAAATATATCACGATTGGAGACAGCTAGGATGGCAGATCAGGATTTAGGAAACACCCAATTTTTCAAGGTAGAGGTTGAGCCTGAGACAGGTGTCAAAAAGGTACTTTCTGTTGTTTACGATGCGCTTCTTGAAAAGGGCTATAATCCGGTAAACCAGATTGTGGGCTATATCATGTCCGGGGATCCCACCTACATCACAAGCCACAAGGGCGCAAGAAGCCTTATCATGAAGGTTGAGAGAGACGAACTTGTAGAGGAGATGCTCACAGAGTACATCAAGAGCAACAACTGGGAACGCAGGTAATCCTATGCGGATCATGGGACTTGATTACGGATCCAGAACTGTCGGCGTGGCCATAAGCGATGAGCTTTTGCTGACAGCCCAGGCTAAAGAGATAATCCGCAGGAAAGAAGAGAATAAACTCAGAAAGACGCTGGCGCGCATTGAGGAACTCATTCAGGAGTACGGGGTTGAGAAGATCATTTTGGGTCTCCCTGTCCATATGGATGAATCCCCCTCTGAGCGCTCAAAGCTATGTCTTGAATTCAAGGATAAGATAGAGAGAAGGACGGGAATTCCCGTGGAGATGCTGGACGAGCGTCTTACTACCGTTGAGGCTGATGCCATTATGGACGAAGTGGGCATCAGGGGCCGCGAGAGGAAAGAGTACGTTGATATGATAGCTGCTCAGATAATCCTCCAGGATTATCTGGACAACAAGAAATGATCGGGTGAACAATTTGGAAAAGATTTTTTTCAGTCCGGACGGAGAAGAGCCGGTGGAATTCTACTGCTTAGAGCAGACCGTGATCGGAGCTAAGACTTATCTTCTGGTCACAGATGAAGAAGATGGTGACGGAGAGGCGCTTATTCTGCGCGACGACTCCGATATTAAAGATGAAGAGGCGGTTTACACTATTGTGGACGATGACCTGGAGCTGGAAGCTGTTGCAGGTGTATTTCGTAAGCTGCTCTCTGAGGACGGCGTAGACCTGAATATCTAACGGGCAACTGGTTGGTATTCTTTTCTGCGTCCTTCGCAAAATAAAATGGAGGAAGGAATTTGAACAAAAAGAAAAATGAAAAGGGATCCAAGCTGCAGATCATCCCATTGGGAGGTCTTGAGCAGATTGGAATGAACATCACTGCCTTCAGGTATGAAGACAGTATTATTGTGGTGGACTGCGGTCTGTCTTTTCCCGACGATGACATGCTGGGAATCGACCTGGTAATCCCGGACATCACATATTTACAGGAGAACATCGACAAGGTCAAAGGCTTTGTCATCACCCACGGACACGAGGACCATATCGGCGCACTGCCCTATGTTCTTCATGAACTGAACGTACCGGTTTACGCCACCCGCCTTACCATGGGCATCATTGAGCATAAGCTGGAGGAACACAATCTCCTTAAAAAGACCAGGAGAAAGGTGGTAAAGTTTGGCCAGTCCATAAATCTTGGTCAATTCAGAGTGGAGTTTATAAGAACCAATCACTCAATTGTTGATGCTGCAGCTCTTGCTATCTATTCACCGGCAGGAACAGTGGTTCACACAGGAGACTTCAAGGTTGATTACACCCCGGTATTCGGTGACCCGATCGACCTTCAGAGATTTGCCGAGATCGGCAAAAAGGGAGTACTTGCCCTTATGTGCGACTCCACAAACGCTGAAAGACCCGGTTTTACCGCATCGGAGAAGACCGTTGGAAGAGCTCTGGATTTCCTTTTTGAGGAGCACCAGAACTCCCGTATCATTGTGGCTACCTTTGCCTCCAATGTTGACAGGGTTCAGCAGATCATCAACATTGCCCACAAGTGCGGCAGAAAAGTTGTGGTGGAAGGCCGCAGCATGGTCAGCATTATTGACATTGCCCAGAAGCTTGAGTGCATTAAGATACCTGACAACACACTTGTAGATATAGATCAGATCAAGAATTACCCTGACAACAAGACCGTTATCATCACCACGGGAAGCCAGGGGGAGAGTATGGCTGCTCTTAGCAGAATGGCCAGCGGGCAGCACAAGAAGATCAAGATCAGTGCCGGAGATACCGTTATATTTTCATCTCACCCCATCCCGGGCAACGAGAAGGCGGTTACCAATATCATCAACGAGCTTCAGATGAAGGGCGCTGATGTTATTTTCCAGGATGTGCACGTTTCGGGCCATGCCTGCCAGGAAGACATCAAACTTATCTATACATTGGTTAAGCCCAAGTATGCGGTTCCCGTTCATGGTGAGTACAGACATCTTATCGCTCAGAGCAGGATCGCAAGGGACCTTGGAATACCCAAGGAAAATGTATTCATTCTGCATTCGGGTGAGATCCTTTCGGTAGATGACAATTCGGCAGAAGTTACAGGCAAGGTTCCTGTGGGAGCGATCCTTGTGGACGGCCTTGGCGTCGGCGATGTTGGAAATGTTGTTTTAAGGGACAGACAGCATCTTGCAGAAGATGGTATAGTAATAGTTGTGTTCGGGATCGACAGGGACACTTGTCAGCTCATTTCCGGCCCCAGCATTGTTTCAAGGGGATTCGTGTACGTCAGAGAGTCGGATAAACTCATTGACGACGCTACGGATCTGGTGCTGGATGACATTACGGAAGCACTGGATAAAGGCATTACCGATTGGACCAGACTCAAGAATATAGTCAAGGACGAGCTCGGCGACTATATCTGGAAAAAGACAAAGAGAAGGCCCATGATCATGCCTATAATAATGGACACCAACTACTGATGTCCTTTGGGGAGAAAATATTATGAATCTTAGGAAGTTAGGGCTTGGACTTTTGGATGCCACGGTCAAGATAGTCTTCGTCATCATTGTAGTGATGCTGATAATGAGGTATTCAAGGCTTGCCTATAATTACGGTTATCATATTTTTAACCAGACTGCGGTTTCTTCCGGCACCGGAAGAACCGTTACCTTCAAGGTCGGCCAGGGAGACTCGGTTTCAACAATAGCCGATAATCTCTCCGGCGTCGGGCTTATAACAGACAGAACACTGTTCAGGCTTCAGGAGAGATTTTCCGAGTATCACGGCAAGGAGAAGCCCGGAACCTATGAACTTAGCACAGCAATGACACCGGATGAGATGCTGGCCATCATGTCCGGCGGATCAGAGGCGGAGGAAGACGGATCCGATGCCAAATCCGGAGAGGACTCAAACGGTGGTTGAGCAGGAAAGAATAATATCATTCATAAACTCTCTTGATCCCGGGAACGATGCGTTCCTGGATGAGGTGGAGAGAGCAGCGTTAGCAGACGAAGTGCCTATAATCCGCAAGGATACTCAGGCACTTCTTAAGTTTTTAATGGCACAGCACAAGCCCGTGAATATTCTTGAGGTGGGATGCGCCGTGGGCTTTTCTGCCCTTTTGATGGCAAGATACAGCAGCCCCGAAACAAAGATCACCACCATCGAGAAATACGAGAAGAGGATCCCTGTGGCCGGGGAGAATTTTGCCAAATATGACACCGATCATAAAATCACACTTCTGGAGGGGGACGCTCTGGACATTTTAAAGAGCCTTTCGCCGGGGTATGATTTTATTTTTATGGATGCGGCAAAGGGGCAGTACATCAATTTTCTGCCGGATTGCCTTCGCATTTTGAATAAGGGCGGTCTTCTGGTTTCCGACAACGTGCTTCAGGATGGAGATGTGATGGAATCCAGGTTTGCCGTTACAAGGCGCGATCGCACCATCCATGCGAGGATGAGGGAATATCTCTATGAACTCAAGCACAACGAGTCTCTTAACACGGTGATACTTACGGTGGGGGACGGAATGACCCTGTCGGTGAAGCTTTGAAACATATAGCAGCCCCTATCACCTGTTGATACGGGCTGGGTAAGAGGATACAAAACTATGAAGAAACCTGAATTACTTATACCTGCCAGCAGCCTTGAGGTTTTAAAGACTGCGGTAATATTCGGCGCAGATGCGGTATATATCGGCGGCGATGCCTTCGGCCTTCGCGCCAAGGCCAAGAATTTTTCCAAAGAGGAAATGAAAGAGGGTATCTCTTTTGCCCATGAGCACGGTGTGAAGGTTCATGTCACCGTGAACATTCTGGCGCACAACTACGATCTTGACGGCGTGGAGACCTATCTTCACGAGTTAAAAGAGCTTGGGCCGGACGCCCTTATTATCGCGGATCCCGGAATCTTTATGAAGGCAAGAAGGATCTGCCCCGAGATCGATATACATGTTTCCACCCAGGCCAACAACACTAACTACGAGACCTACAATTTCTGGCATGATCTTGGCGCAAAGAGGGTGGTTGCCGCAAGAGAACTCTCCATGAACGAGATCAAAGAGATCAAGGAGAAGATCCCCGAGGATCTGGAGATGGAGTGCTTCATTCACGGAGCCATGTGCATTTCCTATTCCGGAAGGTGCCTTCTGTCCAACTACTTTACCGGAAGGGATGCCAATCACGGCGCCTGCACTCATCCCTGCAGATGGAAATATGCGGTTGTAGAGGAGAAAAGACCCGGTGAATATCTTCCCGTCTATGAGAACGACAGGGGAACATACATATTCAACTCCAAGGACCTGTGCATGATAGAGCACATCCCGGAGCTTGTGGATGCCGGTGTTGACAGCTGCAAGATAGAGGGCAGGATGAAGACGGCTCTTTACGTTGCCACCGTTGCAAGGACTTACAGAAAGGCCATCGACGACTATTTTGAATCCGAGGAGAAGTACAGGCAGAACATGCCCTGGTACCTGGATCAGATTGCAAGATGTACCTACCGTCAGTTCACCACAGGCTTCTATTTCGGAAAGCCAAGCGAAGAGGCCCAGATCTACGACAATAATACATATATCAACGAATATATCTACCTCGGTATCGTCTATGATGTGGACGATAGGGGATTTGCAAGGATTGAGCAGAGAAACAAGTTCAGCGTCGGTGACGAGATTGAGATCATGAAGCCGGACGGAACAGATGTTAAAGTGAAGGTTAACGGCATGTATGACGAAGAAGGAAATGCTGTTGATTCCTGCCCTCACTCCAAGCAGATAATCTATCTTGATCTTTCCGAACCTGCGGGGATGTACGATATTCTGCGTGTGAGCACAGAAAAATCATAAAAAAACACTTCAAGTTTTTTTGCGAATGATGTACACTATAGAACAAATTTAGGATTAAAGTGGCAGAAAGGGTGCATTCATGAGTGACAAGGTTAATATTGAGGAGATTTTCGGGCAGAACGTCTTTACCATTTCCAAGATGAGGGAGCGCCTTCCCAAGAACGTCTACAAAGAGGTTGTAAATGTAATAGACAACGGAGGTGAACTCTCCAAGGAGTCAGCTGATGTTGTGGCAAACGCCATGAAGGAATGGGCAATGGAGAACGGGGCGACCCACTACACCCATTGGTTCCAGCCCCTTACAGGCATTACAGCCGAGAAGCACGACTCTTTTGTGGCAAGTGCTGATAAGGACGGCAAGATGATCACTTCCTTCTCGGGAAAAGAGCTGATAAAGGGAGAACCGGATGCGTCATCCTTCCCTTCAGGCGGACTTCGAGCTACCTTTGAAGCAAGGGGTTATACAACCTGGGATATTACTTCCCCTGCGTTTTTGAAGGAGTCCGGAGCTGGCGTCACTCTTTGCATACCCACTGCTTTCTGTTCATACACAGGAGAGGCTCTGGATAAAAAGACACCTCTCTTAAGGTCCATGGAGGCTGTAAACAAGCAGGCTCTCAGGATCGTTAAGCTTTTTGGCAACGATAGAGCCACCAAGGTCAATGTATCCGTAGGTCCCGAGCAGGAGTATTTCCTGGTTGACTGGGACAAGTCCATGAAGAGAGAGGACCTTATCTTCACCGGAAGGACACTTTTCGGAGCAATGCCTCCAAAGGGTCAGGAGATGGAGGACCATTATTTCGGCGTTATCCGTGAGAGAGTCGGAGAGTACATGAAGGACCTCAACAGGGAACTTTGGAAACTCGGTGTTCCCGACAAGACACAGCACAATGAGGTTGCTCCGGGACAGCACGAGCTGGCTCCCATCTATGAGACAGCCAATATTGCGGTAGACCATAACCAGATCATTATGGAGACCATGAAGAGAGTGGCAGAGCATCATCATATGAGATGTCTGCTCCATGAGAAGCCCTTTGCAGGTGTAAACGGCTCAGGTAAGCATGACAACTGGTCTCTTTGCACAGACGATGGGAGAAATCTTCTTGATCCCGGCGATACACCCAACAAGAACGTTCAGTTCCTGTTTATTCTTGCATGCATTTTAAAGGCTGTAGATACTCACGCAGATCTTCTTAGGCAGAGTGCAGCCGATGTCGGCAATGACCACAGACTCGGCGCCAACGAGGCACCTCCTGCAGTTATCTCGGTATTCCTTGGAGAGCAGCTTGAGGACGTTGTAAGACAGCTCATCGAGACCGGTGTCGCCAAGTCCAGTAAGCGCGGCGGCAAGCTTAAGACCGGTGTATCCACACTTCCTCAGTTTGAGAAGGATGCCACAGACAGAAACAGAACGTCACCCTTTGCTTTTACAGGAAACAAGTTCGAGTTCAGAATGGTTGGTTCATCAGATTCCATGGCAAGCTCCAACACCACACTTAACACCATTGTGGCAGAAGCTTTCTGTGAGGCTGCCGATATCCTGGAGAAGGCAGAGGACTTTGACGTTGCCGTTCACGACCTTATGAAGGAGTATCTCACCAAACATCAGAGGATCATCTTCAACGGAGACGGTTATTCCGATGCATGGCTTAAGGAGGCTGAGAGAAGAGGACTTCCCAACATCAAGTCCACCATTGAAGCTGCAGATACCCTTACTACCAAGAAAGCAATTAAGCTCTTTGGAGATTTCGGTGTATATACCAAGACTGAGCTGGAATCCAGAAAAGAGATCATATTCGAAAATTATGCCAAGACCATCAATATCGAGGCACTCACCATGATTGACATGGCCTCCAAGCAGATAATCCCTGCTGTTATGAAGTATGCGGGAAGACTTGCCAGGGATGTGAATGAAGTTAAGGCAGCAGGCGCTGATGAGTCTGCCCTTCTTGACGAGCTTAAGGAGATTACGGCCGAGCTCACCAAGATGAAGAAGGCTCTTGATGTCCTCAAAGAGAAGGAGAACAAGGCAAGAAAGATTACCGATGCCAGAAAGCTTGCTTATTTCTACAAGGACAATGTAAGACCTGCAATGGATGCTTTAAGAGCTCCCGCAGATAAACTGGAGATGCTGGTTGATAAAAAAGACTGGCCCTTCCCTACATACGCAGACCTTCTTTTCGAAGGCTGATTTTAAGCGTTTTATCCCACTCTCAGACCCCGCCGGTTTGAGAGTGGATTTATTTTTTATAAAAATTTTGAAAAAGTACTTGCAATTAATAAAAACATTACGTATAATACAATCTTGTCGGTGGGCTATCGCCAAGCGGTAAGGCAACGGACTCTGACTCCGTCATTACGTAGGTTCGAATCCTACTAGCCCAGCTTTTAAGCGAGATTGGATATCCAATCTCGCTTTTTCCGCGTTATTGCAGAGCCATGCAGAAACATGCCTGTGCATGCTTGCATGCAGAAAGACATGTTTCTATATGGCGAGCTACGCGAACGAGAAAGCGAAGCTTTCGAGTTTGCGTCTGCAATAACGCGGGTGCTATTACGGAACTGCGCGGAAACGTGTCTGTGCATGCTTGCATGCAGAAAGACATGTTTCTATATGGCGAGCTACGCGAACGAGAAAGCGAAGCTTTCGAGTCTGCGTCTGCAATAACGCGGGTGCTATTACGGAACTGCGCGGAAGCGTGTTTGTGCATGCTTGCAGAAAGGACTTCTATGTACACCTTTGATTCCAGGATCAGATACAGCGAAATTGATAAGGACGGGACACTTACCCTTGAATCCCTTATAGACTATTTCCAGGACTGCTCCACCTTCCAGACCCAGGAGGGCGTAGCGGATATTGACTTCATGAAGAAGAGGAACATCGCCTGGGTGTTGGTCTCCTGGCAGATTGAGATAATGCGGTACCCGAGACTTTGCGAGGACGTTACCATCGGAACGGTGCCCTATGAACTGAAGGGCTTCTTCGGCCTTAGAAATTTCTTTATGGATACCAAAGACGGGGAGAGGCTTGCGGTTGCCAATTCCGTGTGGACCCTCTTCAATTTCGAAAAGGGCCTTCCCGCCAGGGTAACTCCGGAGATGCTTGAGACTTACCCTATGGGTGAGAAGCTGGAAATGAATTATGCTGCCAGGAAGATAGCTGTTCCTGAGGGTACAGAGGCTGTAAAGGGCGACGAGATAATCATTAGGAAGCATCATCTGGATACCAATAATCACGTTAATAACGGGCAATATGTTAGAATGGCTATAGATGCATGTTCCGATCTGGAGGGCAAGGTCAGAAGCATGAGAGCCGAGTACAAGAAGCAGGCGGTTCTTGGGGACGTATTGTATCCCCTTGTTTATGAGGGCAGCGCCCCCTCCGGTGAAGGCGGACAACCGGGTGGACAGATGCGCATCGTGGATCTTACCGATGCAGAAGGCAAATCCGTATGTACGGTAGAACTTAACTTTTAAACTGTTGCTGATGAAGGCAACGATAGGCGGAGCTTAGACGGCTCTTTTGAAACGGAGGACACTATGATCAGATTAGGAGAAAAACAGACACTTACAGTTGTAAAAAAGGTTGAATTCGGAGTATATCTCTCTGAGAAGCAGGGCGATGAGGAAAAGGTGCTTCTTCCCGGCAAGCAGGTCCCTGCGGGAACGGACATAGGAAGCAGCATCGAAGTCTTTATCTACAAGGATTCGGATGACAGGCTTATAGCCACCACCAACGAGCCAAAGATAATGCTCGGGGATGTGAGAATGCTCAAGGTCAAGGATACGAGCAGGATCGGTGCATTCATGGACTGGGGGCTTGAGAAGGACCTTCTTTTGCCCTTCAAACAGCAGACAAGAAAGGTAAGCCCGGGTGAAGAGGTGCTCTGTGCCCTTTACATCGACAAGAGCAACCGTCTTTGCGTTACCATGAATGTATATCCCTATCTTTCCCAGAACAGTCCTTACAAGAAGGATGACAGGGTCACAGGTACCGTATACGAGATGAGCGGCAACTTTGGCGCCTTTGTGGCTGTTGACGATATTTATTCGGGACTTATCCCCAAAAAGGAGATCTACGGGGACATCAAGATCGGAGACACGGTTTCTGCGAGAGTTGTATCCGTTAAGGAGGACGGTAAGTTAAATCTCAGCATAAGAGAAAAGGCTTATCTTCAGATGGACACAGATGCCAGGGCTCTTATGGAGCTCATTGAGAAGGGCGGCGGAAGCCTTCCCTTTAACGACAAAGCAGCCCCCGAGCTTATCAGGGAGAAAACCGGCATGAGCAAGAATGAGTTCAAAAGAGCTGTGGGAAGACTTCTCAAGGAAGGCAAAATTGAGATAAGATCGGATTCCATAGTCAGGATCTGATAAATTTGACAGACTGATGTCAAAAAGCCCGTTGCAGAGACTGCAGCGGGCTTTTTGTGCGCCTTTCGGGCGCTTTCGGGCGATGGTGTCTTAAATCCTGATATCGAAGTTGGCCCCGAGGTTCGGGTTAACAGATAACTCCATAGAAGCATCCATAGTCTCAACCATTGCTTCTCCCATGTCCTGCAGGTTATCAAGACTCTTCGAAAGCATGGCTACGCCAAAATCGTTCAGGACTTTGTTCTGCGACAATGCCATCGACAATGCAGGAATATCCATAGGCACCTCCTTGTGTATGAATATATTTCACCCTATCTTATATATCGTCCGGGACATTAGAAAAAATAATCCCAATCGGGTACAATCCGTGGCAAAAACGAGGGCTCTTTTTTGTGACTTTTGACCACAAAATTTAAAAAATGTACAAAAAACGCCTTGCCAAAGGTAGATTTTTTTGTACATTTGTATTAAACTGTTAAATAGGTTTATTTCATAATCCTATTATCAATATTATGCACACCGTGCAAGAAAGAGTGCTACATGATTTCGAATCAGATTTTGCAGAATACAATCGACGGACTCAAGAACATAGCACATGTGGATCTTTGTGTGCTGGACACCGACGGCAAGGAGGTTGCTTCCACAGCCAACGACATTGGCAATGTGGCTTCCGTGGCAAGGGATTTTGTAGAGTCCCCTGCAGATTCACAGGAGATTCAGGGCTATCAGTATTTCAAGATATACGATGAGCAGCAGCTGGAGTATATCCTTATATGCACCGGCAGCGGGGACAATAACTACATGCTGGGCAAGATGATCGCTTACCAGATCCAGAGCCTGCTTGTGGCTTATAAAGAGAGATTTGACAAGGATAACTTTATCAAGAACCTCCTTCTGGACAATCTGCTTCTGGTAGATATCTACAGCAGAGCCAAGAAGCTCCATATCCAGAGTGATGCCAAGAGAGTGGCCATGATCATTGAGTGCGCCAGCGGCAGGGACAGCAATGCCCTTGAGATCACAAGAACCTGCATCGGTAACGGAACCGACTTTGTCACAGAGGTTGACGAGGACAATGTTATCGTTGTCAAGGATGTCAGCGACTTTGGCAAGAACAGCGAGATCACCAGAGTTGCGGAGGATATCCTGCAGAATCTGGAAAAAGAGGGACTGACAGGAGTCAGGATCGCGTACGGTACAGTGGTTTCCGAGATTAAGGAAGTGAGCCGCTCCTACAAGGAGGCTAAGATGGCCCTGGATGTCGGCAAGATCTTTTTTGACGAGAGAAAGGTCATCTGCTACAGTGAGCTGGGCATAGGAAGACTTATCTATCAGCTTCCCATTCCTCTTTGCAAGATGTTCATCAAGGAGATCTTTGGAGGAAGAAATCCCGACGAGTTCGATCAGGAGACTCTTACCACCATCGACAAGTTCTTTGAGAACAGCCTCAATGTATCAGAGACATCAAGACAGCTCTTTATCCACAGAAACACTCTCGTATACAGACTGGACAAGCTTCAGAAGAGCACAGGTCTTGACCTTAGGGTATTTGACGATGCCATTACTTTCAAAATTGCACTTATGGTTGTAAGATATATGAAGTACATGGAGAGGTTCACATAAGTGAGTGATATAGGGATTCAAAGTCACATTCACACGCATGCTTGCATGTGTGTGGATGTGACCTTGAAGACCGAACATACATGAGGATGTAGCACGATAGTGCGGAATCCGAATGTATGCAGGATTGCGAAAGCGAAGCGGAGCAATCCGTATATCACTTGTTTATAGTCAGAGGAGAATTATGGAAAGAGGATACAGGAGAAGAAGGACAAGCAGGCAAATTCCCAGCGATGAGATAATCACGCTGGAGAATGTGACCAAATCATATTCAACGGGAGCGCCCGCCTTAAACGGTGTGACGCTCCACATCAAAAGGGGTGAATTTGTTTTCATTGTGGGCGACAGCGGCTCCGGCAAATCAACCCTGATCAAACTGCTCCTTAGGGAACTGGTTCCCACGGACGGCGAGATCACGGTCCTCGGCTACAACTTAAAGAGGATCAAGCACAGTAAGATTCCCAAGTTCAGAAGGAACCTGGGTATTGTATTCCAGGACTTCAGACTTCTCAAGGATAGAAACGTCTATGAGAACGTTGCTTTTGCACAGCGCATTGTGCAGACTCCCACAAGAGATATCAAGCGTAACGTTCCGTCCATACTGGCCACGGTCAATCTGGCCGGTAAATACAAAAACAAGATAAATCAGCTTTCCGGTGGTGAACAGCAGAGAGTTGCCCTTGCCAGGGCCCTTGTTAACAAGCCCACTATTCTGCTGGCTGATGAGCCCACAGGTAACCTGGATCCCAATAATTCCTGGGAGATCATGAAACTCATGGAGCAGATAAACGAGAACGGTACAACGGTCATCGTGGTAACCCACAACAGAGAGATCGTTAATGCCATGAAGAAACGTGTTATCACCATGAAGAAGGGCGTCATCATAGAAGACGAAGAAGAGGGTATGTACATCGATGAGGATTAGTAGTTTCTTTTACACCATTGGACAGGGATTTAAGAATTTAGGCAGAAATAAATGGTATACACTGGCGTCCATCGCAACTATAACCGCCTGTCTGTTTTTGTTCGGACTGTTTTATTCAATAATCACCAACTTCCAGAACGTTGTTAAGACTGCCGAGGAAGGGGTTTCCGTAACCGTCTTCTTCAACGAGGGTATCACCGAGGAACAGATCCTGGCAGTAAAGAGCGACCTGGAGAAAAGACCTGAAGTAAGAGAGATAGTCTATGTCTCAGCCGATGAGGCATGGGAAGGCTTCAAGGAGGAGTATCTTGGCGAGTACGCCGACGGATTTACGGAGAATCCTCTTGCGGATTCCGCAAACCTTCAGATCTATCTAAATGACGTATCAATGCAGCCGGCACTGGTTTCCTACATAGAGAGCATTACGGTTGTCAGAGAGGTCAACCGCTCCGAGGTGACAGCCACAACCTTAAGCGGACTCAATCTTTTGATAGCATACATATCAGCCGGGATCATCATAGTTCTTTTGCTGGTATCCGTATTCCTTATCAGCAATACCGTAACAATGGGTATTGCCGTGAGAAAGGATGAGATCAACATCATGAAGTATATCGGCGCCACGGACTTTTTTGTCCGCGCTCCCTTTGTGGTGGAAGGTATTCTGATCGGTCTTATAGGATCCATCATACCGCTGATCATCATCTACTTTGTTTACACCCATGTTATCGCCTACGTTGCCAGCAGATTCACGATGCTAAGCTCATTACTGAATTTCCTGCCGGTGGAGACGGTCTACCATAACCTGATTCCCATTTCGCTGATCATCGGTATCGGCATTGGTTTCTTCGGAAGTTTCATAACTGTAAGAAAGCACCTGCACGTATAAAGCACAGCAAAGGGATCGTTTGAATTTTGAACAGATTTTTGGGAAGACGTATCAACAGAATATTTAATATACTCTTGTGTCTTTTGATGGTGGGTTCTATGCTTGCGAATGCGTCGCTGACTGCAAGTGCCACCCCGACTGAGGAGAGTATAAAGGCCAAGGAAGCACAGATCAGCGAAGCCAAGAAGGAACGAGATGGCTTAAAGAACGCCAAGACCGATCTGGAGAAGGTCAAGAAGGAGCTGGAGAAGAGTAAGTCAGACCTGAACAACTATATCAAGGAGTTGGACGGGCAGCTGACGGACATTCAGCAGAAGGTTGACCTGCTCACAGAGCAGATCGCCGAGAAGGAGAACCAGATTGACATCACCACTGAGGAGCTTCGGGAGGCGGAGGCGGTTCAGCAGGCCCAGTATGAGGCCATGAAAAAACGCATCAAGTTCATGTATGAGCGCGGCGACATGCTGTATCTGGAGCTTCTTTTACAATCCGGAAATTTCTCCGACATGCTCAATAAGGCTGAATACATTGAGAAGCTCTCGGACTACGACAGAAACAAGCTCAACGAGTACATCTCCACCACGGAGCTGATCAGGCTGACAAAAGAGGCATTGGAGGAAGAGAAGGAAACTCTGGACGAGACCAAGGCTGTTCGTGAGGAGGAGCAGGCAAACCTTGAGGCCCTGCTTTCTACTAAGAGCAAGGAGCTAAACAGCGTTCAGGCTGATATTTCCAACAAGGAAGCTGCCATTGCTGAGTATGAGGCGGAGATCAAGGCTGAGAATGCCGCTATCGCAGCCCTGGAAAAAGAGGTTGCGGCTGACAAGGCAGCTCTTTACAGCAGATATACCTATGACGGAGGCATGTTCACCTGGCCATGTCCCGGCTACACAAGAATTTCCGATGACTATGGAAACAGAGTTCATCCCACTCTTGGTATCACCAAGATGCACAACGGTATCGATCTGGCAGCTCCCGGAGGATCAGCTATACTGGCTGCTTACAACGGTACTGTGGTTGCGGCGGATTACAACTCTACCATGGGCAATTACATCATGATCAATCATGGAGGCGGACTCTACACCATTTACATGCACTGTTCGGCCCTCTATGTTTCAAAGGGAACCGATGTTACCGCCGGTACCAAGATCGGTGCCGTGGGAACCACCGGAAGATCCACAGGTAATCATCTGCACTTCGGTGTCAGACTTAACGGAGCTTATGTTAGCCCCTGGAATTACCTTAAGTGATAGGAGCATATTATTTTGGATAACAATTATAACAACAGCAACAACTTTTACGGGCAGGTGCCGAATCCGATGCCGCCCATGATGCCCTTGGGAGATCCCCAAAAGGCTCAGAAAAAAAGACTTCGGTGGCGTTTTATCGCAGGTCTTTTCCTGGGAGTACTTATATCGGCTTCCGTCGTGGGCGGGCTTCTTGTGTTCGGGATCATCGGAAGGAGATTCGGGGCACTTACTCCTGTACTCCCCACGGATAACACTTATGAAGAGCTGATGAATGAGGATACCATCACCAAGCTTGAAGCTCTTGATGACGTTATAGAGACCTATTACTACAAGACAGATGTGGATAAGGCAGCAGAGGCAGACGGAATGTACAAGGGACTCCTGGATTCCCTTGGAGATCCCTATTCTGTTTATTATACCCAGGAAGAACTCGAAGAACTCATGAGTGATACCGCGGGTATCTACTATGGCATAGGTGCATATGTAAGTATCGATACCGACATGGGGCTTCCCAGGATCTCCGGTGTCATGCCCGGGACTCCTGCAGAGAGAGCAGAGCTTCAGACCGATGATATCATCTTTGAGGTTGACCATACTTCCACTGAGGGAATTGAACTGGATGAAGTGGTATCCCTGATAAAGGGGCCGGAGGGAACTACGGTTCATCTGACAATTCTTCGAGGTTCCAAGAGAGAGACCGTTGAGGTGGATGTCGAAAGATCAGCGGTTGTTGTCCCCACCGTTACAACCAAGCTTTTGGGAGACAATGAGGAAATAGGATATTTACAGATAACCGAGTTTGATGAGGTTACTCCCGATCAGTTTACGGAAGGTCTTGCGGAGCTTCGGGAGAGCAATATACAGGGGCTTATCATTGACCTTAGAAGTAATCCCGGTGGAAGCCTTCAGGCTGTGTGCGACGTGGCAAGACAGATCCTTCCCAAGGGGATAATCGTATACACCATGGACAGGGACGGAAACAGGGAGGATTACAAGTGTGACGGAGCCCACCCGATCGATATACCTGTGGTGGTCCTCACAAACCAGTATTCTGCCAGCGCATCCGAGATCCTTGCCGGAGCCATCAAAGATTATAACCTTGGAAAGCTTGTGGGTGTTACCACCTTCGGTAAGGGTATCGTACAGAGGATCTTTGATCTCAATGATGGAACCGCGGTTAAGCTCACCGTCAGCGATTATTATACTCCCAGCGGGACCAATATCCACGGCGTGGGAATAGCTCCCGATGTGGAGGTTGAATACGATCCTGATGCCTATGCCAAGGACAAGACAGACACCCAGCTCCAGAAGGGGTTGGAAGTTATGCAGGAGCTTATGGGCAATTAAACGGATTAAAAAGATTGTTGACATCCTAAAAGAATAAGTGTATGATTTGAGACTGTGTCACGGATTTGTGGCACAGTCTTTTTCTTTTTATTTTTAGTCGTGATTTTCACGGTCCGATTCGGACAATATTTTCAGGAGATTTAACAATGAATGTAAAAGCTTGTGTATTTACCGACAGGGGCAAAGTGCGTCGTGTCAATCAGGATGCAGCCATGATAAAGGTTGCCGCCACCAGAAGGCATGGGAGGATTTCTTTTGCCGCAGTATGTGATGGAATGGGAGGACTCTCCAAGGGGGAGGTGGCCAGCTGTAAGGCTGTAAGAGCCCTGGAGAACTGGTTCTGCGAGGAGCTACCTCTTATGCAGAATATGAGTGAGGAGCAGCTGTGGGATACCGCGGAGATTTCCCTCCGGAGACTTATTGCCAATATCAGCGGCGAAATAAGACGCTATGGCAAGCACCGGGGAATAAAACTTGGGACCACTCTCACAGCTCTTTTGCAGATCGGGCACAGATACCTGGCCCTCAATGTAGGGGATTCAAGGCTCTACGTCATAGACAGGTCCCTGGCCAGGGCCATAACCAAAGACCAGAGTGTGATACAGGATAAGCTGGACAGAGGGCTTCTGCGGCCTGAGGATATTTCCTCGGATCCGGAGAGGAACGTTCTTCTGCAAAGCATAGGAAGCCCGGGTGAAGTTGAGCCCCAGGTGACAAGGGGAGAATTTAAGGGAGATGTTACGGTGATCGCCTGCAGTGACGGTTTCTGGAGAACTCTTAAACCTACGGAGCTCCATGATAAGCTCTGTCCGCAGATGTGCGTCACTCCGGAGGATATGCTGGAGGAGTGCAGGAAATTGGCTCAAACGGCCTGGTCCAGGAAAGAGGAAGATAATATTTCCGTTGCGGCCATGTGCCTTGAATACTGATGGGAGATGGTTATGAAAAGAAATGATCTAAAGAATGAGAGTCTTTACAGAGACAGATACCGTATTCTGCGAAAGCTTGGCGAGGGCGGCAGCAGCATGGTTTATATGGGATGCGATATGGAATCCGGGAAGGCAGTTACCGTCAAGGTGTTCAAGGAAGGAGTGCTGAACGGCGCGGATATCAAAAATGCGGTGATGGAGGAGACAGCTCTTTTGCAAAGGCTGGATCACCCTGATATTCCCAAGGTGCTAGCGGTTTATGAGGATGCCTTTGTACTGGAGCACGTTCACGGGAACAGCCTGGATAAGGTGCTGAAGGCTAAGGGGGCGTTGCCGGAGAAGACTGCGGTGCAGATGGGAAAAGAGCTGCTTAAGATACTGACTTACCTTCACGGAAGGAAGAATCCTGTTATATACAGGGATCTAAAGCCGGCCAACATTATTGTAAAGCCGGACGGACATGTGGCTTTGATAGATTTCGGAGCGGCAAGGGAGTACTGCCCCGGGGTGGGAGCGGACACGTTGAACCTGGGTACCTGCGGATATGCGGCGCCGGAGCAGTATGGAAGTCTTGGACAGACCGATGTGCGGACCGATATTTACTGCTTTGGAAGGACTTTGATGCAGATGATGGCTGGAGGCGAAAAAGCAGGCAGCAAAAATGAAGGGAATGCTATAAAGGCCGGGAGGCCAAAAACTGTTTCCCCGGAATTAAGGAAAATCCTTGAAAAGTGCACCAGGCCGGACAGAGATGACAGATTCGGAAGCTGCAGGGAGATAGGCAAAGCCCTTGAGGGGTACCCAAGGGCTGTTGCAGTAAGGAGACTTATTCAGGGAGTAAAAGCGGCGTTGATCGCTGCTGTACTGGCGTTGGGAGTTACAGCTGCGGTAAGCCACTATGACACCGTAAGAAGCTACGCCGCCGAAGACGCAAAGCAGCGCATACCTGCAGTGAAGGAAAGGCTGGGAAACGCGGGATTGCGAATTCGTGCGATGCTGGATGAAGAGGAGAAATAAGATGCTTATTTTTGTATATACTTTCGTGATCATATTTATTGCGTTGATCGTAATCCTGGGGCTGGGAAGCTTTCTCAAAGGAAATGCCGCTCCCGAGGTTATTCCTGAGGGAGCGGCCACAGCTGCTATGTGCACCACAAGACTTCTTGGCAGAAACCATGATGACTACGGTGTTTTGGACGATGATTTCGTCATCGAGCAGGACATGGTTTACACCTATGATTCTTTTGACCTGTGATCCTTGATAGATTGTGCTTCTTAAAAAGCTCTTTACTGAGCCTTATTGTTGTTATTGCTTCTTCTGATAACTTCTTCTGTAGAAATGCCCAGGACTGCAAGTAGAGCAATGAGCCATCCTACGAGACCTTTTCTTCCGTCAGGAACACTACTTGCAAGAGGGGTCTCTTCATCTGCGATATCCTTAGTGGCGGAAGCGGTAGCAGTCTTGTTTTCTGCTGCTTTAGCCTCCTGATTCTGATCACCGGTAATTGTAGAAGCGGTTCCTTTTGCATTTTGAGTATCTGTTACATTGCTTTCGGCTACTGCAACATCCTTTTTGGCGGAAGAAGCTTTAACAGATCTCTTTGCGCCGAGAACAGCAGCCTCTGTGATTGTTGTATCTGTACCTGTTACAGTAACTGTCCTTACCGGGGCAGGTGCTGCGGGTGTGCTGTTGTTGTTCTCCTCAGCTTCGGGATCAGCGGGCTTTACCGAAGGCTTGGGAGTAAGTCTCTTAACGATGGCATCCCTTGACTTTTGTGCCTGATCCAGCTGGTCATTTATCTCGTCAAGGATCTGCTTCTTGCCTGTAAGATCCTCCTTGGCCTCGTCCAGCTGCCTCTTCAACTGATCAAGGATAAGGGTGTCAGGTGAAATGACCTTTCCGTCAATGGTGTGCTTTCTGTCGAGGTCTCTGATGGCCTCTTCAATCTCGTCTACCTTATTCTGAGCGTCAGTAACTGCTGACTGTGCTTCCTCTACTGCGTCTGTAAGGCTATTGCAGGCTTCCAGGGCTTTTTGATATTCTGCTCTTGCAGCCTTCTTGTCTGCAGCAGCTGCCTTTTTAGCATCCTCGTAATCATGCCTTGCATCTGACTCAGCCTTGTCTGCAGCGCGCTTTTCTCTGGCAGCTTCTCTCTTGGCCTGTGCTGCGGCATCCTTTTTGAGTGAGATGTCGGAAAGCTCTGACTTTGCAGTCTCAAGTTCTGCCTTGAGCTTTGCTGTGTTGCCTTCCTTCTTCTCCAGTTTTTCCTGAATCTTTGCTACCTGTGCAGCCTTGGCCTTTTCAAGATCTGAATAGTATGAGTAGGTATCGCTTGCATCCTGATAAGCGGCACCCTTAACCTCTAAATCGTAAAGAGAACGTGCATAGGCATCTTTCCTGGTGTAGTAGTTATCATATGCAGTGTCGATGTCTGAAATAAGCTGTGTGGATTTGCCAATCTCTTCATCAAGAGTGTTTATATATTCCTGTGTTTCTTCTTTGTAACCGTTAAGCTTTGAGAGCCCATTATTGATATCATCGATCTCTTTCCGGGTACTATTTATAGCATGGTTGATATTTCTGATCTTCTGCTCGGCCTCACCGATTTCCTCGTTGGCATCCCAGTAAGCAAATTCGAGCTTTGCCAGCTCTCTGTAGCTTGCTCCTGACATCTTTGCCTCTTTCCATTTCTGGGCGGCGATTGCCCTCTTCATTATAGCGGCATCCTTCTCATCCTGGGCTTTATCAAGATCCTCACTATATCCGGAAAGCTTGCCATTTGCCTGAGAAACAGCCTCTTCACCGTTTGCGATCAGGGCCTCAATGGACTCGAGATTGCCGGTGTAGAAGGCTTTTTCATCCTCACAGTCGCTGATGTGGCCGGCAATAGCCTTTCTTGAGTAACCGCTGTACTTAATTGCCTCGTTCATAGCATCGATGAACTCGTTGCAGCTGGTTTCCATGGTCTCATTGGCTGTATTGTACTCCTGAGATGCCTTGCTTAACTCAGCTTCAGCGGCTTCATATTTTGTGTTGATCGCATCATACTCAGCCTGGCGCTTTGCAAGCTCAGCCTCAATCTTGGCTGTGTCGCCTTCGCTCTTTTCAATGGCCTTCTTAAGGTTCTCAACCTTTGTCTTTGCAATATCAGCCTGCTTCTTGAGCTTGTCATATTCCTGCTGTGCCTTGTCGGCAGCAGCTTCTTTTTTCTCAAGCTCCTCAGCAGCCTCATCGTAAGCGGCCTTTGCAGCGTCAACCTTCTCATCTGCAGCTTTCTCTGCATTCTCAAGTTGGGTGTTGGCATCTTCCTTAGCCTTGTTTGCCTGTGTCTCAAGATTGGAAAGAGTCATCTGCGCAAGCTTGAGGTTCTCCTCAGCCTCGGAAAGATCGGCATCAGCTGTGGCGGCTGCCTTCTCATAATCTGCCTGAGCCTTTTCTACGGCTGCCTTGGCCTCCTCGTATTTTGTGTTGATCTTCTCGGACTTTGCAACTGCATCCTCATAGATCGTCTCTGCCTCTGCAGCAACCTCTTTTGCCTTCTCAAGATTGGCGTTGGCATCAGCAATTGTCTTGGAATTATCCACAGCCTCTTTTGCCTCGGACATCTCAGTTGACTTCTCCTCAAGCTGCTTCTGAGTTTCATCAGTGAGATTCTGTGCATCGGATGCTGCGTTTAATGCATCAACGATTCCCTCTTCAATATCGCTGTTTATATCTTCAAGCTTCTGAACATCCCCTGCGAGCTTGTTGTCACCGGCTGCTATAGCATCGTTTGCGGTGTTGAGCTCAGCTCTCTCCCCATCGATCTTTTTGTTGTCAGTCTCAATCCCCTCATCAAGAACCGCATCAACAGCCTCATTTACTTCTTCAACTTTTTCATTTACTTCCTCTGTTACTTCCTGATACTCGGTAACGACCTCCTGTGCTTCCTTGGAGTTCTCTGCGCCGGGAACCTCCTCGGCAGGAGTATTTGTATTTAAGTTCTCATCTCCCTCGGCTGCAAAAGCGGTAACAGGTGTTGCTGCCATTGCTGCACTAAGTCCGATTGCCATTGCACGTACCAGGTTCTTGTTTACGATTTTCTTTTTCATCTCTTAAGTCTCCCTTGAAATTTTTTTCCTCTTTTGAAACAACACAAGTGGCATCTTACTACCCCAAAATCATAAAATCTATAGAAAAACACAAAGTTTAGAAGGTTTAATATGGCATTTATCGGCTGTTAATTGTCTGTTTAGATTTTTTATTTCATGTTAAAAAACTCTTAGTGAAATAATGTTGTAATTCTAAACAAGTTATAAACAAGAGGGCAAAAGCGAACAAACGTTCAGAAAAATGTAGACTGAAATGAACATACAGAGTATACTGAAAATGTATACGCTTTTATATGGATTATTCTGCAGGAGAGTGATCAATGACCGGGGAAGACAGGCACTTTATTTATATGGAACACCCTGCCAAAGAGGCAGGAAGGCAGCTTCGCAAGACTGAGAGAGTCTACGTCTGCTGTTGCCCAGAGGACATGGATACAGCCGGAGAGATCGCCGGTACGATACAGCAGCTGTACCAGGCTGATATATGGATTTCCAAAGGGGCCGAGAGCTCTTTTGACCGGGGGTATCTGGATGCTGTTCTTGGAGATGGCTTTACCATGGTTGCCCTTGTTGTGAGCAGCCGGTTATTGAGTGATCCTGCCGTGCCCTTTAAGGATGTGCTTGAGACTGCGGTGAATCTTGGTATCAGGATTCTCCCCATTGGCATAGATCCCGGAGTATCAGCGCGCTTTTCAGAGGTCTATGGCCACATGCAGACTCTGGACTACTGCACAGACAGCGCTAAGGCCAGGCTGAAGCATTACATAGACGGTTATGTGGATCTCTACCGGGTGATAGATGATGGCCCGGCGATTCCTGAGGTATTTTCCTTCCATATATTCATGAGCTACAGGAAGAAGAATCTGGTGAAGCTGACTGAGCTTATGAAGGTCATCAGGAAGTGGCCCGAGCACCTTGACACCTCCATATGGTATGATGATGCCCTGGTAGAGGGTGAGGATTATGATGACCAGATATTGGAGCAGATTAAGAGCAGTGACGTGATCCTTCTTGTTATGACCCCTGATGTCCTTGATGAGGGCAACTACGTCCTGGTTAATGAACTCCCCGATGCTCTTAAATTCGGGAAAAGAGTCATCACCTTCATTACGGAGGATATGGATCCGGAGGACATTGAGAAATACAGCGATTTCATGGGAGAGATCGTGGATGATACAGATACTCTTCGAAGGCTTCTTAAGGAAGAGCATGACAAGGTAGCAGGACCCGGGCATAACCCTACGGATGAGGACGTGTATAAACTGGGGCTTGGTTACTTATCGGGAAACGGAACGGTAAGAGATCCCCTTATGGGGGAGATAGCATTGGATGTTGCGGCCAGATCGGGACACCCCTACGCAAGCGCAAGGCTCGGTCAGATTCTCTTTGAGAAGAATGACAGGAACCGGGGCGCAGCTTATATGGAAAATGCGCTGGATCTTTTGTGCCGGATAAGGCAGGAGAGAGGCGGCCTTGCGGGCAATGAGATGAGCACTATGACTACTGCCGATAAGCTCATGAGGATCCTGCTTTCCTATTATATAGAGAACAACATGTACCTTGAGGCTTGGAATATGCTCCGCAAGGTTGAAACTGTCATGATGGCTCCTCCGAACCTACAGTACGGTATGTTGTATCTTGCAGCCGGAGCTTTTGAGTTTGCCAGGAGGACCTTTGCCAATATAGAGGAAGATATTCAGAATCAGGAGCTCTTTTCTCCGGGGCTTAAGAGCCTTGCGGATAAGTGTGAGTTCTATGCAGGGTACGGCGAGACCATAGTGTGCATGCTCGTAAACGGGCAGCTTGATGTAGCCAAAGCATTTACCCTGGGAAGGTATCTTCTGGAAACGGCAATGGCTGCCGTGACGGAGATGGCGAAGGCTGTGGCGGGAGTTTTTGACCTTGATATAGTTTACAGAGTGGATCACTACTATTACTGCATGATCGGAATTGCTGCCGATTCGGGCGACAGAGAGCTTGTAGCAGGTATGCTTGACAGGGAAGCGGAATTCCTTGATGCCTTCGGGATCAGAGATCAAGCAATGCCAGGCAGAGGCAATCCTCCGCATTTCTTCCCCGTGGATTTAAGATACGACTCTATTGAGGAGCTGAAGAGGAAAGTTGACGCAAGGACCTGCTGGTCCGAGCTGTTTGTGACTCCCGCTGAACCTGCAGAGATCTTTCCGCTGCAGGAGAATATAGAAGGAGTGTTTGGAGATATAGATGGTAATGCGGTGATATCCTCCTATCAGTGCCCCTTCTGCAGGCTGAGAATGTACAAGATGGTATTCCCTGAGGGGAATGACCCGGATATATATTTAGGAAGAGATAAGAAATACATACTGAATCCCGTCAGGGTTTTCCTGTGTCCGGGAGGACATATGTATGCTGTGGGCAAGGGACACAGGCTTACCGATTATCCTGTGTTCATGGCAAGTCCGGTGGTTGATAAGGACAGTAAACTCGGACGGGGACTTTTTGACATGTGGTGGAAGTACTTTGATTCCATTGCGGATATAAATGCCCGCAGGAAGGAATAGGAAAAGAGCTATGGATTTCAAACTTCACTCAGAATACAAACCTACAGGCGATCAGCCCAAGGCTATACAGGACCTCGTGGAGGGCTTCAAAGCGGGAAACCAGTTTGAGACTCTACTGGGTGTTACCGGCTCAGGTAAGACCTTTACCATGGCCAATGTTATTGCGGCCTTAAATAAGCCGACGCTGATCATATCTCACAACAAGACGCTGGCAGGTCAGCTCTACGGAGAGATGAAGGAGTTCTTTCCCGAAAACGCCGTGGAATACTTTGTGTCATATTACGATTATTATCAGCCCGAGGCCTATGTGCCACAGACTGATACTTACATCGCCAAAGATTCGTCCATAAACGATGAGATAGATAAACTCCGGCTTTCAGCCACAGCCTCTTTGGCGGAGCGCAATGATGTCATCGTCGTTGCTTCGGTTTCCTGTATTTATGGCCTGGGCAGCCCTGACGAATTTAAGGGGATGTCCATATCACTTCGACCCGGAATGGAGAAGGACAGGGATCAGCTGATCCAGGAGCTGGTGGCTATCCAGTACGACAGAAATGATATGGAGCTGGGCAGATGTAACTTCAGGGTACGCGGCGACACGGTGGAGGTGTTCCCTGCCAATGCCGATGACTACCTTATAAGGGTGGAATTCTTCGGAGATGAGATAGACAGGATAACCCAGATAGAGCCTGTTACGGCCAAAGTTCGCTCTGAACTTAGCCATGTGATGATATACCCGGCTTCCCACTATGTTGTTCCCCAGGAGAAGATAAATCTTGCCTGCGACAACATTGAGAAGGAGCTGGAGGAGCAGATCAGGTTCTTCAAGGGAGAGGACAGGCTCATAGAGGCTCAGAGGATTTCCGAGCGCACAAACTTCGACGTTGAGATGATGAGGGAGACCGGCTTCTGCTCAGGAATTGAGAATTACTCAAGACACCTGAACTTTTCAAAGCCCGGGGAGCCGCCACTGACTCTTTTGGACTTCTTTGACAGGGATTTCCTTATTATAGTAGACGAGTCCCATATGACCATCCCTCAGATAGGCGCCATGTACCACGGCGACAGGAACAGAAAGCTGACCCTTGTTGACTACGGGTTCAGACTGCCTTCCGCCCTGGACAACAGGCCCCTTAACTTTGAGGAGTTTGAGAATCACATAGATCAGATGCTGTTCTGTTCCGCAACTCCCGGCAAGTACGAGGAGGAGCATGAACTTTTAAGAACAGAGCAGGTTATAAGGCCGACAGGCCTTTTGGATCCGGAAGTGGACGTAAGGCCGGTTGAGGGACAGATCGATGACCTCATTGCTGAGATCCGCAAGGAAGTGGACAAGAAGAACAAGGTTCTTGTCACCACCCTTACCAAGAGGATGGCAGAGGATCTGACCCAGTATCTGGCTGAGTCCGGCATCAGAGTCAAGTACCTTCACTCGGATATTGATACTCTGGAGAGGTCAGAGATCATCAGGGACATGAGACTTGATGTGTTTGACGTGCTGGTGGGTATCAACCTTCTGAGAGAAGGTCTGGACATCCCCGAAATCTCTCTGGTGGCCATTATCGATGCGGACAAGGAGGGCTTCCTTCGATCCGAGACCTCGCTTATCCAGACCATCGGACGTGCGGCGCGAAATGCTGAAGGTCGTGTTATAATGTATGCCGACAATATGACGGATTCCATGAAAAAAGCCATCGACGAGACCAAGCGTCGTCGCAGTATTCAGGAGAAGTACAACGAGGAGCACGGAATAACTCCTCAGACCATCAAGAAGGCTGTAAGAGATCTTATTGCGGTGACCAAGGCCATCGCCAAGGAAGAAGTCAGGTTTGAGAAAGATCCTGAGTCCATGAGCGCAGAAGAGCTTGAGAAGCTCATCGGCCAGGTTCAGAAGAAGATGAAAAGAGCTGCTGCGGAGCTGGATTTCGAGAATGCCGCAATGCTTCGTGACCAATTGATAGATCTTAAGAAGATATATAATGATTTGACCTCCGGTAAATAAGACCGGATTAGAGAACTTAACGAGGTTTTTGCGAGTTTGGTCCGAACGTGTTGACCGAGCGCAGCAAGGCCTGACTTCCTTAGAAAATGGAGGAATATAATGGCTGATAACAGCAGAATGACCAAGAAGAACACCACCACCAAGAGGATACTTCCCTCAGATATACATGATTATATCAGGGTGCGCGGTGCCAATGAACACAACCTAAAGAATGTTAAGGTGAAGATTCCCAGAGAGACACTAACAGTGTTTACCGGCCTTTCCGGCTCCGGCAAATCTTCCCTGGCTTTCGATACCATTTTTGCAGAGGGACAGAGAAGGTATATGGAATCTCTTTCCTCCTATGCAAGGATGTTCCTGGGACAGATGGACAAGCCCAATGTGGAGGCCATTGAGGGACTTTCCCCCACAATCTCCATAGACCAGAAGTCCACCAACAAGAACCCCAGGTCTACAGTGGGAACCGTAACCGAAATCTACGACCACTTCAGGCTACTTTACGCCAGGATCGGTATTCCTCATTGCCCTAACTGCGGCAGGGAGATCAGAAGACAGACCGTGGATGAGATGTGCGATCAGATCATGGCTCTGGGAGACGGAACCAAACTGCAGATCATGGCTCCGGTTGTCCGCGGCAAAAAGGGTGAGCACCAGAAGACTTTGGACAGAGCTAAGCGTGCGGGATACGTAAGAGCCAGAATTGACGGAAGCCAGTATGAGATCACTGAAGAGGAGATCAAGCTGGACAAGAACATCAAGCACAGTATTGAGATCATCGTGGACAGAATCGTAGTCCGCGACGACAACGAGAACCTCAGGAGGAGACTTACAGATTCCATAGAGAACGCCCTTCAGCTGGCAGATGGCCTGCTTCTGGTGGACGTTGTAGACGGCAAAGAGCTGAGTTTTTCACAGAACTTTGCCTGCCCGGATTGCGGTATCAGCATCCCTGAGATTGAGCCCAGAAGCTTCTCCTTCAACAACCCCTTCGGAGCCTGCCCCGATTGTCTGGGACTTGGTTACAAGATGGAATTTGACGACGAGCTGATGATCCCTGACAGGAGCCTTTCCATTAATGACGGCTGTATCGTGGTTATGGGCTGGCAGTCTGCCAACAAGGACTCAAGCTTTAGCAATGCGGTTCTGAAGGCTCTGGCCAAGGAGTACAAGTTCAGCCTTGATACGCCTTTTGAGAAGCTTCCTCAGAAGGTGCAGGATATGCTTATCCACGGCGCTGACAAAACCGTGAACGTACATTACAAGGGACAGCGCGGCGAGGGAGACTACCCCATCAAATTTGACGGTCTTATAAAGAACGTTGAGCAGCGCTACCGTGAGACCTTCTCGGAGACCGCCAAGGCTGAGTATGAGGAGTACATGAGGATCACCCCCTGCACACTCTGCGGCGGACAGCGACTCAAGAAGGAATCACTGGCTGTTACCGTAGACAACAAGAATATTTATGAGATCACCTCAATGTCCATAGATGAGCTCCAGACCTATCTGGAGAACTTAAAGCTCACCGAGCAGCAGGAGCTTATCGGTGCCCAGGTCCTCAAAGAGATCCGTGCAAGAGTTGGATTCCTTGTGGATGTGGGACTGGATTATCTGTCTCTTTCCCGTGCCACCGGAACTCTGTCGGGAGGAGAGGCTCAGCGTATCAGGCTTGCAACCCAGATCGGCTCAGGCCTTTGCGGAGTGTGCTACATCCTTGATGAGCCCAGTATCGGTCTGCATCAGAGGGACAATGACAAGCTGCTTAATACGCTTAAGAATTTAAGAGACCTTGGAAACACCCTTATTGTGGTTGAGCATGATGAGGATACCATGAGGGCTGCGGACTATATCGTGGATGTGGGCCCAGGTGCAGGATCCCATGGCGGCAAGATCGTGGCCTGCGGAACCGCAGAAGATATCATGAAGGTAAAAGAGTCTGTGACAGGGCAGTACCTTTCCGGCAAGCTCAAGATCCCGGTACCTGCCACAAGAAGGCAGCCCAAGGGATGGCTTAAGATCCTGGGAGCTCAGGAAAACAACCTCAAGAATATAGATATTGATGTGCCTATCGGAGTTATGACCATTGTCACAGGTGTGTCCGGCTCCGGAAAGAGCTCTTTTGTCAACGAGATACTTTACAAGCATCTGGCTAGAGACCTTAACAGGGCAAGATGCATCCCCGGTAAGCACAAGGGAATTGAGGGACTGGATCAGGTGGATAAGGTTATTGCTATTGATCAGTCACCTATCGGAAGAACTCCTCGTTCAAACCCTGCGACCTACACCGGAGTGTTTGATATGATAAGAGACCTGTTCGCAGGAACTCCCGATGCCAAGGCCAGAGGCTACAAGAAGGGCAGATTCTCCTTTAACGTAAAGGGCGGACGCTGCGAAGCCTGCGGCGGTGACGGAATCATCAAGATCGAGATGCACTTCCTGCCGGATGTTTATGTGCCCTGCGAAGTCTGCCACGGCATGCGTTACAATCACGAGACACTGGAAGTCAAGTACAAGGGCAAGAGCATTTACGATGTCCTGGACATGACAGTGGAAGAGGCGCTTAAGTTCTTTGAGAACGTTAAGACTATCAAGCGCAAGATCCAGACTCTCTACGATGTGGGCCTTGGCTATGTTAAGCTTGGACAGCCCAGTACAGAGCTCTCCGGTGGTGAGGCACAGAGGATCAAGCTTGCTACTGAGCTTTCCAAGGTTGGAACCGGACGGACGGTTTACATCCTGGATGAGCCCACAACAGGACTTCATTTTGCGGATGTTCAGAAGCTGGTGACCATCATGCATTCACTGGTGGATCAGGGCAATACCGTAGTAGTCATTGAGCACAACCTGGATGTTATCAAGACAGGAGATTATATCATCGACATGGGCCCGGAGGGTGGCTCCAAGGGCGGTACCGTAGTAGTTGCCGGCACTCCCGAGGAAGTGGCCAAGTGCAAGAAGTCCTACACCGGAGCCTACATCAAGCGCATGCTGAAGTGATGTGTTATCTGCGGGGGCCGGCTCTGTGCTATGTTCGCCATCTTGGCACGCTTGCGCTCGATGATATCTGGCAGCGGTACTACGCGGCTAAAGGACAGCCGCGAGTGCCGGCCGATATCAACGGCCTGCGAGTGGCGGACATAGCACTTCGCCGGCCCCACCCACGGATTACACAGTGGCTATATCTCGGTTTAACTGTGCTTAAAAAACGAATCATGGTAAAATGGCATATAGAATTTTAGAAGAGCAGTACGGCTGGGAGGAAAATAATGTCAAAAAGTGGTTTTGACACAAGGGAAATAGATTTGAGACGTCTGTGGAGGCAGTTTCTACGCAGGTTCTGGATCGTGATTGTGGCCACGGTAGTTGGCGCTGTTGTGGGACTTGGGATTTATGTGCTCTACAGTAATGTTAAGAGCGGCAATACTGTTTACCGGATCCGGAACGATTATTATATGACTTTTAATCTTGAGGAGTATCCTAATGGTGTTGATTACTATAATGCGTACACATGGGATGGAATTCTGAGGGATGATCCTATTGTGAACAAGGCTCTTGAGACAGATCCTTCTTTGACTAAGCAGCAGATCCTGGACAGTGTCACCGGGGAGATCCTGGGAGATTACAGGATACTTACTGTTGTAGTGACCGGAACTGACAAGGAACTGGTGCAGAGGATTTCCGATGCCTACAAGGTGGCTCTGCCTGCCTTTGCGGATGTTATTGATATGCTGAAGTCCATCGATATCTGGACCGATGCAGAGATAAAAGTTTACGATGCTTACACAAGAGAGCCCAACGCCGCTTTCCTGGGCGGACTTATAGGGCTTCTTGTGAGTCTTTTTGCTGTGCTTATGTACGGCATCTTTGATGATGCGATCTATACCGAGAGGGACTGGCGCATCAGATATCCACAGATCCCTTACCTTGGAAAAAGAGATACCGACGAATACAACACCAACAGATCCCATCTTCTCAGATATGACGGGAACTATATCGAGCTGTCTGCGGATCAGTTCAGATTTGATCTTGATGAGTTTGACAGAATGAGGAAAGCCGACGGAGTTATCCTTAAGCTCCGCCCGGGCAGGGATATGACCGAGGCTATGGATAAGGTAGTCTATACCCTGGAGAAGCAGAGCATTAACGTTGTGGGAGTGATGGAATAATGATCCTGTACTCGCTGATCGCTGCCATTACAATTCTTTTGGCATGCAGGGTGAAGACAAGTGAATATGACAGCATCCCCCTGGATACAACCGGCAGAAGAGGTGTTCTTTTGGGATATACCACAAGGCAGAAGGCGGTAAACGCTCTTTGCCTTGCTTCTGTGTTTGTGATCCTAACTCTTCTTGCGGCACTTCGCCACGAGGTTGGAAATGACTATGGAACCTATGTTGTGACATGTCACGAGATATTCCAGAGGGGCTACGTTGTGACGGAGCCCGGATATAATCTGGTGGTCCGCATCCTCTATACCCTCTCCGGCAAAGAAGACTATCTTCTGATGTTTGCGGTTTTCGGAGCTGCGATAGTGGCTGTCTTCCTGAAGGTATTAAAGGATCAGAGCGACAGCTTTGCTATTGCCTTCTTTGTATTTATGACTATGGGCTTCTATTTCAGAAGCTTTAACACCGTAAGGTATTACTTTGCACTGGCCATAGCCGTATTTGCTTTAAGATATCTGGTGGAGATAAAGCCTGAGGGACTTTTCAAGTTCTTTTTCCTGATCCTGTTTGCAGCCACCTTCCACAAGAGCGTGCTGGTGGTGATCCCCATGTACTTCATTGCAAGGATTCCATGGAAGAGGTGGGGGGTGATACCCCTTGCTATTGTGTCATTGGTGGCGGGACTGCTGCACGAGCAGATAATGGCGATAGCGCTTAAGCTCTATCCGTCTTATGCCAATACCGTGTATCTTGAAGAAGCGCATACTGTCACAGAGAATGCCGCACCGATACTGGGATGTATCTTCGTTATCGCCCTTAGTGCCATCTGCTATAAGGATGCCATAAAGGACAGGATCGACAACCGTATGTACCTTAATATGAATCTTATGGCGGTGGCTCTGTACCTTAGCTGCTACTGGCTTCCGCTGGTGACCCGGTTTGCCTACTATCTGACAACGGCGCAGATACTTCTTTTGCCCAACATAATATGCAGTATAAAGGATGAGAAAAAGAAACGGCGGGTAACAGCAGCGGTTGTGGTATTCTGCATACTGTATTTCCTGTACTTCCTGCGCTCAGCGGATCAGGTGGGGATCAGGGTTCTGCCCTACAAGAGCTGGCTGTTCTACGACCACCGCTGGCTAAACCAGACTGACACCTTCTAAAGGGGCGTAGGTTACGGGAGCGGGCTGCAAGCGAGTGAAAAGTAGCCTTGGCAGAACCGTCCCAAGTGACTTACTTGCAGTACAGGTAATCTGGGGAGTATACTAAATCGAATGTATTATTCTGATGTTTTCAGGAGGAAATAAATATGAAAATGAGATATTGCAAGAGATGCCTTCAGCCTGATACAAGACCCGGCATCGTATTTGACGACGAGCAGGTTTGCTTTGCATGCCGCTATGAGGAATCCAAGGCGACCATCGACTGGGCTGCAAGAGAGGCTGAGCTTAAAGCTTTTGCCGATGAGGCCAAGGAAGAGGCCAAGAAGCGCGGCAATATCTATGACTGTATAATCGGCGTGTCCGGCGGCAAGGATTCAACCTTTCAGGCGGTTTATGCCAAGGAGAAGCTGGGACTTAATCCCCTTCTTATCAACTGCATGCCTGACGAGATCACAGAGATCGGCCGCAAGAACATCGAGAACCTGAACAATCTGGGCTTTGATATCATTTCCATCAGACCCAATCCCATAGTTGCCAAGAAGCTGGCAAGAAAGTCCTTCTTCGAGAGAGGCAACATCATCGCTGCTTCCGAGTATTGCCTGTGGGCGTCATCCTACATCATGGCAGTTAAGTTCAATATTCCCCTGATCATCCAGGGAGAGAACGCAGCTCTTACCCTCGGCGCAGCCAAGAACCAGGAAGCTACCGGCAATGCGTTTTCCGTAATGCAGCTGGAGACCATAAGAGGCGCCAGCGTTGACAACTTTGTTGATCTGTCCAACAACATTACCGAGAAGGATCTTTTCCTGTATAAGATCCCTACCGTTGAGGAGATGCAGGCTCAGGGCATCAAGGCCATCTTCCTTCAGTACTACGCCAAAGAGTGGTCTCAGGTCCACAACGCTGACTTTGCTGTTGCAAGGGGGCTTACAGGCAGAACCGACGACCTTCATGACCTTGGAAGATACAGAAGATACACCGCCCTTGACAGTGACCTTCAGATTCCCAATCAGATGATCAAGTACTTGAAGTTCGGCTTCGGATATGCAACCGACGAGATCTGCTACGATATCAGAGAAGGCAGATTCGACCGTGAGAGCGGCAAGTGGTATGTAAAAGAGTACGACGGCCTCTGCGGCGAGCAGTATATCGAGAAGGCCTGCAAATACCTGTCCATTACAAAGGAAGAGTTCTGGGAAGTTGTGGACAGATACGTCAACAAGGACCTCTTTGAGAAAGTAAACGGCAAATGGGTGCCTAAATTCACTGTTGGTGAGGACTATGAATCATAACATCAAGAAAAACTGGTACATGTATTTAACAGGAACACTGCTTCTTATACAAGCGGCAGTGTTCCTTGTATTTCGTGGAGACAGCTATTTCCAGATCCACGACAACCTGGACCTTTTCATGGGGCACTACGAGATGCTGAAAAAATGGAATCTGTGGTTTGCCCATGGAGTGGATGCCCCCATCCTTCACGGAGTAAGCAGGGATCTGTTCGGCTCGGAATTTAATCTGTACAACATGTTCTACATTCTGCTGCCAAGCTACTGCGCTTATCTTGCCGGCTACGCAGCCAAGATTGCCATCGGGATTTTCTCTTTCAATCTTCTGGCAAAAGACGTATATAAGGAGCGCTACAATAACTACAAGCCGCTGATCATCGTGATCGCCACGGCTTACGGCCTTATCCCGGTGTTTCCCACCTATGGGATTGCCTTTACCTCGGTGCCCCTTATCATCTATTTTTTGAGGAAGCTGTACTACACGGAAACACTTAAGGATCGTCTGCCCTGGTATCTTGCGGTATTCTGTTATCCTTTCGTTTCCTATTTCTCCTATCACGGATTCTTTATCCTGTGCTACATGGTTGTGGCGGTGATAATTCTCTGGGTAAAGGACAAGAAGTTCCCTGTAAGCACCTTTGCCTCCATAGTTGTTCTCTCCCTTGGCTATGTGCTGTTTGAATACAGGCTCTTCGGGGCTATGTTGGGAAGTGATACCGTGACCATAAGGACTACCATGGACCACGGAGACCTCACCTTTGGGCAGGCCATGAAGACCGCCTTTGCAGAATTTGTAAACGCATCCTTCCACTCGGAGGATTCACATACCTATATCGTTCTTGGGGTAGTGCTGGTGGCACTGGTCCTTATAAATGCAAGATACATAAGAGACGGCAAGGCAAAGAGGATCCTTACCGATCCCATAAATCTTGTGATGCTGTGGATCATCTTCAATGTTCTTATCTTCGGCCTCTATCAGTTTGCCCCCTTCAGGCATCTGTTTGAGATGCTGGTTCCGCCTCTCACAGGCTTTGAGTTTGCGAGAACCGCGTATTTCAACACCTTCCTGTGGTATGCAGAGCTGCTCCTTGTCTGTGTCCGTATGTACGGCCTCGGGAAAAAGAACCTGCGGCTCCTTGCCAACGCTATCGCCGCCCTTGCGGTACTTGTTGTCATGTTCGTGCCTCAGGTTTATAACGATTTCTATTACACCTGCTACAATCAGGCGTACAAGGTTATCAAGCACAAGGAGACCAGCACCGTCAATTACAACGAGTTTTATTCCGAGGATCTGTTTGAAGATATCAAGGATGAAATCGGTTATAACGGTGAGTGGGCCGCCTCCTACGGTTTCCACCCGGCAATCCTCAACTACAACGGCATCGCCTCGGTGGACGGATATCTTGGCATGTATGCCCAGGAGTACAAGGATAAATGGCAGAAGGTGATAGAGCCTGCATTTCCGGGATCCCCTTCCCTTGCCGATTACTACATGGGCTGGGGCGCCAGAGTCAATCTGATCTCCGCAGACGACGAGAACACATATGCGCCTCTTCGCGTGATGGATCCGGCGGATAAGCGCCTTATCGCCAACATGGATGAGCTTAAGAGCCTTGATTGCAAGTACATCTTTTCCAGGTTTGCTATCAGTAACGCTTCGGAGATCGGTCTTGATCTCAGAGGCAAATTTACCCATGAGAGCAGCCCCTATACGATATTTGTTTATGCTCTGTAATGGAAAACGAATGAACCCAAAGACGGCATTGCACCTGCCGTCTTTTTTATTTTGTTCAATTAGAATATAATTGTTCATATGATGGATAAAAGAAATAACGGAAGAATTTACATATGTCACACCTTCTACCACGCATATATCGCCGTGGTAAAAGAGCTGGTGAAAAGGCATGACGGTAATGCCGGGGCCGACATCATGCTTAGTACCATGTCCAACGATTTCGGCAGACTCCCGGAGAGGCTGGAAAAGGCCGGGGTTTTTGAGCACGTTTTCATGTTTGATGAGAAGGAGGACGTGACTGACGATGAAGTAATGAGCTACCACAGGGACAGGGGCAATATAGTTCTGAACCTGCTGCAGCGCATCAAATATACAAGGCTTCTTGGGAAACTTCAGGAACCTCACATCCCCACGGATCTTTCAATATACAAGGATGTGTATGTGTTCTGCGATTCGGATCCCATCGGCTACTACCTTAATTATAAGAAGATCCACTATCACGCCATAGAGGACGGTCTTAACTCAGGTAAGCTTGATGATCAGGCCCGTAACGCCAACAGAGGAGCCTGGCCTTTAAAGCGCGCCATGGCAGCCCTTGGACTTATCTTTATCGAGAGCGGCTACAGCAGGTACTGCATAGACTATGAGGTCAACGATATCAGCGTCAACCACAGCCTTCCCCCCAATGTGGTTGAGGAGCCAAGAGCTGAGCTGAATGACAAACTTACACCGGAGGATCATGAGATCCTTACCAATATATTCCTTGAGGATCCGGAGAGGATAAAGGCAGAACTTCTGGGAGACGGCACGGATCCAAGGCCCAACGTGATGATCCTCACAGAGCCCCTTTGCGAAGATGACGTAAGGAAAAAGCTTTTTGGAGACATCATAGATATGTACAAGGATGACTATCGCGTTATCATAAAGCCCCATCCAAGGGACCTTCTGGACTATGGGAAGGCTTTCCCCGGAATAGCCGTTATAAGGGACAAGTTCCCTATGGAGGTTCTCGGTGACATTGAAGGCTTCAAGGTTGACAAGGTTATTTCCGTCATCACCCAGATGGAGAACACCTATTTCGCCAAAGAGATTGTGTACCTGGGCCTGGACTTCCTTGATAAATACGAGGATCCTTCCATACATCGCAAGACCGAAAATCTTGACAAGTAATCCGGAGACAGCAATATGAGCATTTACCTTAGAAAAGCCACAATTGAAGATGCAAAGGACCTTCTTTCCTGGCGCAACGATCCTACCACCAGAGAGAACTCTTTTACCAAAGGGGAGATCGATCTGGAGACCCACATGAAGTGGCTTCAGAGCAAGCTCCTTAACGAGGGCCACTGCCTTATGCTGATCCTGATGGAGGATGACCTTAAGCTGGGACACGTGAGGGTTGACATCACCAATCACATCGGAGAGGTGAGCTACATGATCTCTCCGGTATTCCGAGGCAACGGCTACGGCAAGAAGATCTTACAGTTTCTGGAAAAAAAGCTGCCTATGGGAGTCAAGACTCTGGTGGGCTTTACGGTCAAAGAGAATATAGCATCCGGCAAGTGCTTTCTGGCCAATGATTACACGGAATTCGCGGCCGGGGGAGTTAAGTGCTTCATCAAGGAACTGAGAAAGTGAGTAAGATATGTTTGCAAAAGAGATAAAGATAGGAAGTAAAACCGTTGGCGAGGGAAAGCCCTGCATGATAGTTGCGGAGCTCTCCGGCAACCATAACGGCGACTATAACAGAGCAATAGAGATAATCCACGCAGCTAAGGAGGCGGGAGCTGATGCCATCAAGCTTCAGACCTACACCGCGGATACCATAACCATCGACTGTGACAAGCCCTGGTTCATGACTCCCGGAGACGGACTCTGGGCCGGCAGGACTCTCCACAATCTGTATGAGGAGGCCTACACTCCCTGGGAGTGGCACGAGGGTCTTTTTGCCGAGGCTAAAAAGCTTGGAATGGAGGCTTTTTCATCTCCCTTCGACCCCACTGCGGTGGACTATCTGGAGAACCTAAATGTTCCCGCCTACAAGATCGCCAGCTTCGAGATCAACGACATTCCGCTTATCAGGAAAATAGCAAAGCTTGGCAAGCCAATTATCTTTGCCACCGGCATTGCCTATGAGGAGGATATCAGGCTGGCGCTGGATACCTGCAAAGAGGAGGGGAACGATCAGATAATCCTTCTTAAGTGCGTCAGCGCTTACCCCACTCCCTATAACCTTGTGAACCTTCGGATGATGGAGGATCTTAGGGATAAGTTCGATTGCCTTGTTGGCCTTTCCGATCACACTCCCGGAGGGACCATTCCTGTTGGAAGCATTGCCCTTGGCGGCCACATGATAGAGAAACACCTTACCTTGAACCGCTCTGCAGGCGGCGTTGACGATGCATTTTCCATGGAACCTGCGGAATTCGCTCAGATGGTAAAAGAGGTCCGTATCATGGAAGAGGCTCTTGGACAGAGGGAGTACAAGCTCACCGACAAGCAGATCAAGGAGCGCAGCCTCTCCAGGTCCCTCTTTGTTGTAAAGGACATTAAGGCCGGGGAGGAGATCACTCCCGAGAATGTTCGCTCCATCAGGCCCCACGATGGCATGCACACCAAGCACTACGAAGAGGTTCTTGGGAAAAGAGCTACCCGAGATCTTGAAAAGGGAACCCCCCTTGCCTGGGATATGCTGGGATAAACGGAGATGAAGATGATAGGCATAAGATGCGATGCCAATTCAATAATAGCGTCAGGTCACATGATGCGCTGCCTTACTGTAGCCAAAGAGATAGTAAGGCAGGGGCACTCTGTGGCCTTTTTTGTGGCGGATGAGGAGTCCGAGGGTGCTTTTCGCAGCATGGCAGCAGATTCCTTTAAGGATTCTCCCGAAGCTGTCAGCGTTACAGTCCTTGGGACCCACTGGCAGGATATGGAGGGAGAACTCCCTGCCCTGGGAAAAGAACTGTCGGCTGCCCATATCGATATTCTCCTTGTGGATTCTTATGGAGTAACCGTCACATATTTTGAGAAGCTTAAAGAGCTGTGCAGGGTGGCGTATTTTGACGACCTTGAAGCGGATATCTACCCTGTGGACATCCTTATAAACTACAGCGGCTTTTATGAAAAGCTGGGATATGAAGAAGACTATAAAGCTGTGACAGGCCATGACGGTGAGCCCACAAGACTTCTGATGGGGCTTAACTATGCACCGCTTCGGGAGCAGTTCTACAGAGCGGGTGGCGCAGATTCGAATACTGCCACTTACAAATCAGAGGGTTCGCAGACTGATTCATGGAAGGACCACATTTCCATCCTTCTTGCTTCCGGCGGCGCGGATGCCTTTGGAATGCTCCTGGGAACCCTGGAGGCAGCCAAAGAGAACGACCTTGTGAGAGACGGCAACAGTGGTATATGTGAACCTGCAGGTACGGAGCCGGTGTCTTGTTCATCTGCCATCGACTGGCATGTTGTGGTAGGTGCCCTCTGTAAGGACGCTGAAAAGATAGATGACTTTGCCAAAGCCAATCCCGGAATCCACATTCACAGATCCGTAAGCGACATGGCGGGGCTTATGAGAGTGTGCGACCTGGCAGTCTGCGCAGCAGGTACAATGCTGACGGAATGTGCAGCAGTCGGTCTTCCCGTGATCTTCTATCAGGTGGCGGACAATCAGAAGTACAACGTGGAATTCTTTGGAAACACAGGCGGTATGCTGTTTGCAGGAGATGTCACTGAGGCTGCCGGTGATTCTTCAAAACTTACGAAGGATATCTGCCGGTTGGTAAAGGATGTATTATCCGGTGGCAGACTACCGGGGATGCGCTCCGCACTTTCAAACCTTACTGACGGCCGGGGAGCCATCCGCATAGCGAAGGCTCTTTTGAAAAAATACGGAAGTTGACTTAAAAGATGGACACAACGTATAATTGGAATATACGGATTCGATTATTCGAATTATGCGGAGGCCTTATGCTTATAAGTGAAAAAATATTTGAGCTGTTAAAGGAACAGAAGGTCAGCCAGAAGGTCTTTTCCCAAAGGACCGGTATTCCGGAGAGCACTATAAGTGACTGGAAGCGCAAGAAACTGAATCCATCTGCAGACAAGCTTCTGGTTATCGGTAAAGTCCTTGGAGTTCCGGTAGAGGAGCTGCTTGGCGCGGATGATAATAGAGCCGGAGAGGCCGATTTTTCTTTTGCCCGGGATGAGAAGGAACTTATTGAGGCATTCAGGGATCTTGAGGAATCGGACAAGGGAAGGCTTCTTGCTTATGCCGTGAAACTTCTGGAAATGAAAAGTCACACCGAAAGTGGCGATGGACATATGGACCCTGTGGTGGCCGCTGCTGAGCCCGGTGTGGAGGCAGAAGGCCAAGGGGAAGCGGCAGCTGCGGATACGGATCTCCTTGTTAAGAAGCAGCTTACCAGGAAACTCAGAAGGCTGGCCAGGCTTTCGAGAATTACCCTTGACGAAAGCGAGCATTCTTCAGGGCTCAACAGGCATCTTTTCAGATATCTTGATTATCTTGGAATCGACAAGCTTGAATTTATCAAGGAATACCTCTCTCACCTTCAGCCCTTTATGATAGAAGAGGTCAGGTCACAGGAGAAGTTTGAGAATGCTGTTTGTGTCCTGGATGAGTGGTACAGAATTTCCTTATATATAAAGGTTGATGCAACCAGGAATGAAGAGGTTATAGTTTCATTTCATGAAAACAACAAGCGTGGCATAGCCAGGAGGAATTCGCTGTACAGAAGGCAGGAGTATGTCTATGTCTTTGCTGATTCCATAGGATCACATCTGGCCGGAACGGACAATTATTCCGTCAATCTCTTTATTATGAGAGGCGTGAAGGTGTTTCCCTTAAGCGTGGCCGCTGTGAAATACGATGATGAGGGATTCCTTGTTCGTGTCACCAATATCAGTAATTCCCTTTTGGAGATTTCCAATAGATACCTGGAGGATCTGTATACGTCGGACCTGGATTTTTCGGGAATCGAATTATTCTCATCCCTTCAGCAGCTGTCCTTCACTTCCTACGGCAATGATGTTTTTTCCAATATATCGATCATGATAGACAGTATTATTGTTCAGAAGGATGCAGGTGGAAGGCAGATTGCGGATGCTGCTCTTTGCATCTATTGCAGCAGTCTGAAACTCACGGATGCTGACAGAACAGAACTTCTTGAAACGTTGAAACAGCGTTTTTCTGTTAATTCGGTTAAAGTCCTGCCCGGGATACTCGAACGGGTGGAGCAGAATATATATTAAGAAACAGAGGTAGATATTATGAAGACACTGGCAATGATTACAGCAAGGGGAGGCAGCAAGCGCATCCCCAGGAAAAACATAAAGGATTTTAACGGTAAGCCCATCATGGCTTATTCCATAGAGGCGGCTCTTGAGTCCGGTGTTTATGACGAAGTCATGGTGTCCACGGATGATGAGGAAATTGCGAAGATCGCCCGGAACTACGGAGCTAAGGTGCCCTTCATGCGAAGCGAGAAGACCGCCAATGACTACGCCACAACAGTGGATGTCATTGGTGAAGTGATTGAGGAGTATCACAAGCTCGGGCAGGACTTCGACATCTTTACCTGCATTTATCCCACGGCCCCCTTTATCACAGCAGACAGGTTAAAAGAGGCGGTGGAGACTCTTAAGGCATCGGATGCGGACTGCCTTATTCCGGTGGTAAGATTTTCCTATCCTCCCCAGAGGGCAATGGAGATCCGTGAGGGAAGACTGGTGTTCAGACAGCCGGAGTACCTAAGTAAGAGATCCCAGGATCTGACTCCCCATTATCACGATGCGGGACAGTTCTATGTGGTCAGAACCGGGAGCTTCCTTAAAAATCATGCCATCATGGTAGGGAATATCATTCCCATGGAGCTGTCGGAACTTGAAGTTCAGGACATCGACAATGAAGTTGACTGGAGACTGGCAGAGCTCAAATACAATCTTTTGAAAGAAAATTAAAAAGAAAACACAAGATGTTGTAAAGTTTTTGAACCGGGACGCCGATATACATAAATGATAGGAATCCCCTTTCCTAAAACGGGTCTTTGGGTTATAATGTCAAATGATATTGAGACTATTAACATCCGCATTTATGCGCTTTTATAGCTAATTTGAAAGGGGTAACCGAAGATTATGCAGTTTGCAGATATTGGAATCGATCTTGGAACAGCCTCCGTTCTTGTTTATATCAAGGGCAAGGGAGTTGTTCTCAAGGAGCCATCAGTAGTGGCATATGACAGAGATACAGAGGAGATCAAGGCTATCGGAGAGGACGCAAGACTTATGCTTGGTCGTACTCCCGGCAATATCGTTGCCGTAAGGCCTCTTCGCCAGGGCGTTATCTCCAATTACAAGATTACAGAGCAGATGATGAGATACTTCATCAAGAAGGCCATCGGACGCAGAATGCTCAGAAAGCCTTTCATTGCTGTCTGTGTTCCCAGTGGAGCTACAGAGGTTGAGAAGAAGGCTGTTGAGGATGCTACAAGACTTTGCGGAGCAAGGGACGTTAAGACCATTGAGGAGCCCATTGCTGCAGCCATCGGAGCAGGAATTGATATCACAAAGCCCTGCGGAAATATGATCGTGGACATCGGAGGCGGTACATCTGACATAGCAGTGATCTCCCTTGGCGGTACCGTTGTAAGTACCTCCGTTAAGGTTGCAGGTGATGACTTCGATGAAGCCATTGTCCGCTACATGAGAAAGAAACACAATCTTCTTATCGGTGACAGAACCGCTGAGGATATCAAGATCAAGATCGGATCAGCTTATCCCAGAGCTGAGGATGACTATATGGATGTTCGCGGAAGGAACCTCGTAACAGGCCTTCCCAAGACTGTAAGAGTATCCTCAGAGGAGACCGAGGAAGCGCTCAGAGAACCCACATCACAGATCATCGAGGCTATCCACAGCGTTCTTGAGAATACTCCTCCTGAGCTGGCAGCTGATATCGCCGACAGAGGAATCGTCCTTACAGGAGGCGGAGCACTTCTTCGCGGACTTGAGGACCTTATCTATTCCAAGACCGGTATTAACACTATGACAGCTGAGGATCCTATGACAGCGGTTGCCATCGGAACCGGCAGATATGTTGAGTTTATCTCAGGATACAGAGAGGACTGATCCCTGAACTGAGGTACAGAAATCCGTATGCGCTGCTCACGGAAGGAGCAGTAGTATAGGCCAGGACGGCATGAGGGTTAGATATGGTAAAAGGTCTTTACACTGCTTACACAGGAATGATCAACGAACAGCACAGAATGGATGTGCTCACCAACAACCTTGCCAATGCCAACACCAACGGATACAAGAAGGAAGGCGCAACTGCGCAGTCCTTCAGTGATCAGCTTGCGCTGAAAATTAAAGATTACACTGACGCCCCGTTCACTGCCCGTGGACTGGGCGTTATTACCCCCGGGGTGAAGATCGGTGAGGGGTATGTGGACTGGTCGGAAGGTCCCATGAGAGAAACCGGAAGTACCTTTGATCTTGCTATCGGAGGCTATGGCTTTTTTGGGATCGATTACACCAACAAGGCTGTAAATATCGAGAGGGATACTGCCGGCGTTCAGAACATCATGTACACTAGAGACGGCAACTTCACTCTTAATTCAGAGGGCGTTCTTGTAACTCAGGACGGCGATTTCGTTCTTTCCCAGGACGGAGGCCGTATCGAACTTGATCCCAATCTTCCTGTTCAGATCGCAATGAACGGTAATGTCATACAGGACGGAGAAGTTGTGTCTACCATTGGCGTCTTCGATTTCGAGAAGACCACTTATCCCGACGGAAGGATCACTTACAATAATCTGCTGCACTATGGCGAGAATATGTATATTCCCATTGACGGAGTGGCGGCTCAGGAGGGAACGGGTTCGGTTTATGCCGGTTTCCTGGAACAGTCCAATGTCTCTGTTGTGGATGAGATGGTAAACATGATCGCCGTTCAGCGTAATTACGACACAAACCAGAGAATGATCACCACCATCGATTCGACTTTGGAGATCGCGGTCCAGCAGCTTGGACGTCTTACGTAAAATTTATAGTTATTTAATAATTTAATATACACTGTGTGACGATAAATGATTAGAGAACAATATTATGTCACGGATGACGAATTGTTACAGGGACAGGGATGTGCCCCCAGGATTCTCGGAGGTGACATATGGTCAGAAGTTTATGGTCAGCAGCAACAGGCATGAACGCCCAGCAGACAAACGTTGATACTATTTCCAATAACCTTGCGAACGTTAATACCACAGGTTTCAAGGCTCAGGGCGCTCAGTTTAAATCTCTTTTATATCAGGAGCTACAGACAGTAACCACAACTGCAAACGGCGAGCCTAAACCTACCAATTCTCAGGTGGGTCTTGGTGTGCGCACATCGACCATAAACCAGTTCTTTTCTCAGGGATCTTTCCAGAACAGCGATAACCCCGCAGCCCTTGCCCTTTCAGGCGATGGCTTCTTTGCATATCAGGCTGCGGACGGAGAGACCGTCCAGTATACCCGTAACGGAAACTTCACATGGGCTCTTACGGAAGTGGGAGGAACCGACCTTGTGCTTACAACGGCAGAAGGTAATAAGGTATTGGATGTAGGCGGAAATGAGATCGTGGTTCAGGGCAATGCGGTAGCAAGCCGGATCACTATCGGTGGTGACGGCAGGATATACTATCCCGATGGGGACGGTGTTCCTCAGCCCGTTGGAAACCTTCAGATCGGACTTTGGCAGTTCCCCAACAGGGAAGGCCTTGAGAGAGTCGGAAGCGCAGCCTGGATCGAGAGCGCAGCCAGCGGAGAGCCTATCCTTGAGGATGGTGCCGCAGGTATCAGACGTACCGAGATCGTTCAGGGATACCTTGAGGGCTCAAACGTAAATGTTGCAACTGAAATGGTAAACCTCATCGTTGCACAGCGTGCTTATGAAATGAATTCAACCGCGATCCAGACAACGGATGAGATGATGCAGACAGCTAACTCGCTTAAGAGATAACAGATAAACGGGGAGACAAGTAATGGCAGGACTTGACGTAAAGGGGCTTAATGCCACAGCCATAACCGAATACGCCATGCAGGAGAGCAGAAATGCAAGCGCTTCAGCCATAGCTCAGAAGGGAAAAGAGATCTCGAAGACCTCCTCCGATGATGAACTGTGGGAAGCCTGCAAGAGCTTTGAAGCCTATTTTCTGGAGCAGATGTTTAAGGAGATGCAGAAGTCGGTAGACGCATTAAAGCCCGAATCCTCAGACAACTCCACTTCCACACTGGTGGATTTCTTCAAGGATCGGACCCTTCAGGATATATGCGCAACTTCTGCAGATACCCAGAGTAACGGCTTTGCCCAGATGCTCTATGAGAACATGAGAAGGACCTACGGAATCCCCGAAGCTCCTACAGACGAAGCTGCATCTCCGGAGGCTCCCAAAGAAGTCTGACAATATGATCGAATTGTATTTTACATCGCCGAAATCTTAAGAAAATCTTAAAGATTTCGGCGGTTTTTTCATGTATAATCGGAGCTATGGAAAAGATAAAAGGCTACATAAAAGGTTTTAAATACAAGAATCCCGACAACGGATACGGCGTGATGAACCTGGTGACAGAGGATGATGAGATCGTCTGCACAGGTTCTTTTCGCGATGCGGATATAGGCGACACTGTTGTTCTTGAGGGCGGGTATATTGAGCATCCGGTGTACGGTCCACAGTTCAAGGCTGATAAATGCGAGGTCACAGTTCCCGACGATGCTGCTTCCATGCAGCGTTATCTTGCCTCCGGTGCCATTAGGGGCATTAAGGAGGCGATGGCAGCCAGGATCGTTAAACATTTCGGAGCAGATACCTTCAGGGTCATCGAGGAGGATCCCACCAGGCTGGTGGAGATAAAGGGTATAGGCCCTGAGAAGGCCAGAGACATTGCTCTTCAGATGGCCCAGAAGAAAGAGATGCGACAGGCCATGATGTTCCTTCAACAGTACGGCATCAGTAACAACCTGTCCGTTAAGATCTACAACACCTACGGAGAGAAGATCTACGACATTCTGAAGAATAACCCCTATCGCCTCTCGGATGATATAAGCGGTGTGGGCTTTAAGACCGCGGACGAGATTGCGGAGAAGGTTGGCATCAGAGTAGACTCCGAGTACCGCATAAGAAGCGGCATTCTCTACACCCTGCTCCAGTCCACCATGGAGGGCAACACATATCTTCTCATGGATGATCTTCTGAAAAAGACAGGGGATGTACTGTGCTCAAGACCGGACCAGACCATCGATCCCGAGGATATAAAGGTCCAGATCGGAAATCTTATAATGGACCGCAAGCTTATCTGCAAGCACGACAATGAAGTCTATGCGGCGACCTATTACTATGAGGAGCTTAACTGTGCGGTGCTTCTGGATAACCTCAATGTTTCCGAGACCATGTCCACAGGAGAGGAGGAAGATATCAGGCAGCGGGTCCTTGATCTTGAAGAGAAAAAAGGCATCGAACTTGATGAACTCCAGAGAGAGGCCGTAATAAAGAGCGTCTCCAACGGCATTGTGATAATCACCGGCGGTCCGGGTACCGGTAAGACTACTACCATCAATACCATCATTGCCTACTATGCCCAGATGGGACTTGATATCATGCTGGCAGCGCCTACCGGAAGGGCAGCCAAGAGGATGACGGAGGCCACCGGATATGAGGCACGGACCATCCACAGGCTTCTGGAGGTATCGGGGCAGGTCAGTGATGACGATGATAAGGGCTTTACGGGAGCCCGTTTTGAGAAAAACAAGGACAATCCTCTGGAAGCGGATGCTATCATCATCGACGAGATGTCCATGGTGGATATACATCTGTTTAGTGCGCTTCTTAAGGCTCTTTTGCCCGGAACGCATCTGATACTGGTGGGAGACAGTGCGCAGCTTCCAAGCGTGGGCCCCGGCCAGGTTTTGAGAGACCTTATAGACAGCGGACGGTTTACCACCATTTTCCTTCGGAAGATCTTCCGACAGGCGGAGGAGAGCGACATTGTCATGAATGCCCACAGGATCCACGATGGCCGGCAGCCGGTACTGGACAACAAGAGCCGGGATTTCTTTTTTCTGGAGAGAGCGGACAGCGGCGTTATCTACAAGCATATGATCCAGCTGATAACCCAGAAGCTTCCGGGGTACGTAGGCGCAGAGCCCTATGAGATCCAGGTGCTTACGCCCATGAAGAAAGGCCCGCTTGGAGTGCAGCAGCTGAACCTGGTCCTGCAGCAGTACTTAAATCCCCCGGAGGATTCCAAGAAGGAATATACCCACGGAGACAGGATATTCCGCGTGGGGGACAAGGTCATGCAGATAAGGAACAACTATCAGGCACAGTGGGAGATCCTTGGGAAATACAACATCGCCATTGATAGCGGCAGCGGTATTTTCAACGGCGACATGGGTATCGTAAGGGAGATAAACACCTACTCCCAGGAACTGGTGGTGGAATTCGATGAGCATAGAAGGGTAAGGTACCCCTTCTCGGAACTGGACGAGATCGAGCATTCTTACGCCATTACCATACATAAGTCCCAGGGCAGCGAGTACCCTGCGGTCATAATGCCGCTCCTTGGTGGCCCCAGGATCCTGATGAACAGAAACCTTTTGTACACTGCGATCACCAGGGCCAGAAACACGGTGTGCATCCTGGGCAGCAGGCAGACCCTTCTTGATATGGTGGACAACGAAGAGCAGCTTCGCCGTTACACGGGACTTAAGGACAGGATATCGGAAGTATTTGATGAGTAAAGAAACAATAAGGGCTTTGGACTTCTTTTTTCCAAGGCGCTGCCCCGTCTGCGACGACATAGTTCCGGCGCTGGAATTTAAGGGCGGGAGGATAAAGGCCGGCGGCTATATTCACCGCCGCTGCCACAGACAAATTGAATATGTAAAGGGCAACACCTGCGCCGTATGCGGAAAGCCCCTCTCGGGAGACATATACCGGGAATACTGCGACGATTGCAGCAGGATAAGGCACGTCTTTGACATGGGTATGTCTGTGTTCAGATACAGGACCGTTGCCGGCTCCGTTTACAAGTTCAAGTACCTGGGACGCAGGGAATATGCAGACTTCTATGCACTGGCCACAAGACGCCTCCTTGGGGAAAAGATATCGCGGCTTGGCATCGAGGCATTGATACCGGTTCCCATGTATAAGGAAAAGGAGCGGCTAAGAGGATACAATCAGGCCTGCGTTTATGCGAAAGCTCTTTCAAAAGAGCTTGGTATACCGGTCAGGGAGGATGTGATAAAGCGTGTCAGGAATACTGCTCCGATGAAGGAATTGGACGCTGCAGGGCGCCGCAATAATTTGAAAAAGGCTTTTAATATAGCAGGAAATGATGTAAAATTTAAGTGTATACTTATTATCGATGACATCTACACAACTGGAAGTACTATTGATGAGATCGCCCATGAGTTTCGGGTGGCCGGAGTTGAAAAGATATACTTTCTGACCCTGGCTATCGGGCAAACTACTTAAATATATGGAGGTCAGTTTATGAACTTGCGGAATTGTTCGAGATGCGGAAAGATGTTTAACTACGTCACGGGGCCCACTATCTGTGACCCTTGCAAAAAGGCCATAGAAGAGGACTTTCAGAAGGTAAAACAGTACATAGAAGATAATCCCCGCGCCAGCTTGAGAGAAATCTCCGAGGAAAACGGAGTTTCGACCAAGATGATTCAGCAGTGGATAAGAGAAGAGAGACTGATGTTCTCCAAGGACTCACCTCTTCAGCTTCTCTGCGAGAATTGCGGAGAGCCAATACAAACAGGAAGATTCTGTGCTAAGTGCAAGGTCAGCATGGCCAACAACCTCAACAACAGCTTTGCAAAGCCCAAGCCACAGCTTCAACAGCCTGTCAAGAAAGAGCCTAAGGCAGGTATGCGCTTCCTGGATACTTAAGGAGCAGCAATGTTAAACGAAGAGAAAGTCATTTTGATGACCAAAATGGCTGCGTTCATAGATCGCGAAGGCAAGAAGAACGACGCTATCAATTCATATTTCAAGAGTGATTACGTGGGATTCAATGTTATCAAGGCGGTTATCAGCGCCACCATTGTTTTCGGTATCTGCATTGCGACCTATGTGTTGTGCAACTTTGAAATGGTTTTATCAAATCTATACAATACAGGCAATCTGTTAGCTATCGGCAGGAGGGTGTTGATATACTACCTCCTGCTTGTTGGCGTGTATTCTCTTGTAGCATATGTCATTTATTCCTATCGGTACAGTAAGATGCGTAAGAGTATGAAGGCATATTATGGAGATTTAAAGAAACTTGCCAGACTATACGAAAAGGAACAGTGACATGACATCATTATTGGAACTCAAGCAGTACATAAAAAGATTCTATATCAGATATGAGACTTACATTTCCTACATCTGGAAATTCCTGCTGGCTCTTATCACCATCCTTATGATCAACGGCAAGCTGGGATACATGGAGTCTCTTACAAACATAGCCATTATCATGATGGCTTCCCTTTTGTGCGCTATCCTGCCGCCTAACTTTATCGTGTTTATGGCAGCTCTTTTTACAGTGGGACATCTGTATTCGCTGGCAGTTGAGTGTGCGCTTATTGCATGCATCATCTTCCTTCTGATGTTCCTTCTGTATTTCAGGTTTTCACCCAAGGATACTTTGGCAGTGCTTTTGACACCGCTGCTTTTCTTTATGCATATTCCCTATGTGATGCCGCTGGCCATGGGGCTTCTCGGAAATCCCGCTTCCGTGGTATCAGTATCCTTCGGACTGGTCATTGCATTTATGCTCAACTATTTTTCGGCTAATGCCACCAGCTTCGGAAGCGAGGGAGTTCAGGCGGCGGCCAACGAGTTTCAGAGCATCATAAGCGGAATCATCGGCAACAAGACAATGATCGTAATGATCGCAGCTTTCGCGGTGGCACTTATACTGGTTTATATCATTCGCAGAGCATCAGTGGATCATTCCTGGAAGATAGCCATTGCGTCAGGAGCCATAGCGCTTATAATCGCGACGCTTATAGGAAGCCTGGCAGCAGAGACAGACATCTCGATCCCCGGAGTTATCCTGGGAACAGTCATCTCTGCAGCACTTATGCTTGTTGTGGAATTCTTCGCATTCAACCTTGACTACAACAGGACCGAGAAGGTTCAGTTCGAAGACGACGAGTATTACTACTATGTTAAGGCAGTTCCCAAGGTAACTGTTTCAACACCGGAGAGAAAGGTAAAAAAGATAAATCGCACCAGCAAACAGCAGCGGTGATAACATATAAAGGGCAACAATGGGACAGATTGATTTTATTTTTGATTTTAACAGGACCAGCCTTCACATGCCGACGGTCAGATGGCCGGATGTACTTGAGATTTTTATTATCGCATTCCTTGTATATCACATCCTTGTGTGGGCCAGAAATACCAGACTATGGTCTCTCTTAAAGGGAGTCATAGTTATTCTTGCGTTCATTCTGTTTTGTGCGCTCTTTAATATGACCACCATTTTGTGGATCGTTGGAAGGGTGTTCAGTATCGCCGTGATCGGAATTGTCGTTATTCTGCAGCCTGAGCTTCGAAAGGCTCTTGAGGAACTTGGCCGAAAGAATTTCATCTCCAACTTCCTGTCTTTTGGTGACGACAAGACCATGGGCCGATTCTCCGACAAGACACTTGAAGAGATCACAAAGGCCTGCATAGAGATGGGCAAGGTCAGAACCGGTGCGCTTATAGTCATTGAGCAGAACCACCCCCTTACCGAGTATGAGAGGACCGGTATCGACGTGGATGCCATAGTTACAAGTCAGCTGCTTATCAACATCTTTGAGCACAATACTCCACTCCATGACGGAGCAGTCATAATAAGGGGAGACAGAGTTGTTTCCGCAACCTGTTATCTGCCACTTTCAGACAACATGGGAATAGGCAAAGAGTTGGGAACAAGGCACAGGGCCGGTATCGGTGTGTCCGAGGTCACAGACTCCATGACTATCATCGTGTCTGAGGAGACAGGTAAGATCAGTGTGGCTTACGGCGGAGAGCTGGAGAGGGCACTGGACAGCGACAGACTTAGAGAGAGACTCAGACAGATACAGGATAAACGGGTTGAGGAGGCTCCCATCAAGTACCTCGCCAGAAAGGCCAAGGTGAAGAAATGAAGAAACTGACGGCCAACTGGGGACTCAAACTCATTTCACTTATATTTGCCGCAATCGTGTGGTTTCTCGTTACCAATATCGATGATCCCATCACGTCGGTAAGATATACAAATGTACCCGTTACACTCAAGAATGCAAATCTTATAACCGATCAGGGTCAGGTGTACACCATTCTGGACGGCAGCGACACCATAAGCTCGGTAACGCTGTATGCTCCAAGGTCCATCATCGATTCCCTGAGCCAGAACAATGTGATCGCAACGGCTGACATTCAGGAGCTTTCAGGACTCAACACCGTCAGTATCAAAGTGACCACCAACAAATACAGCGATAAGATAGAGAATATCGTCACCAGCTCCGATGTGGTGAGACTGAGCGTAGAGAGGAAGGCCTCCAAATCAATGGTTCTTTCGGCAACTACCTCGGGCTCCATTGCAGACGGATACATTATAGGTGACGTTACTACAGAACAGAACATGGTCAGGATCACGGGACCGGAGTCGGTGGTCAACAGCATCGCTTCCGCCAGTGTTGATGTGGATGTGACCGGATTTACCTCCAACATCGGAACCGACGCGGACGTGGAACTGTTTGATGCTGAAGGCAACAATATCGACACCTCCCTTGTTACCATGAACATCAAGTCGGTAAGGGTCAATGTAGTGATCTATGAGACCAAGTATGTGCCCATCACCTACACCGTGACAGGTGAAGCCGCCGATGGCTATATGTACACAGGCGAGATAGAGAGCAGTCCCGAGGAGATTCTAATTGCAGGACGCAGCAACGTGCTTTCTTCCGTCAGTGAGATCAATGTCAACGATGAGGGAATGGATGTTACCGGACTTACCGGCAACATGGTATATACTTACGATCTTAGTGATTACCTGCCATCGGGCATTATCTTCGGAGACCCTGACTACAACGGCTCTGTATCAGTCATCCTTCACGTTGAGCCTATAGCCATCAGAACACTGGATGTTGATGTCAAGAATGTGACGGTGGAAGGCATCGCCGAGGGCTACAGGATAAGCGTCGATGACAGCGAGTACAAGACCGTTTCCGTAACGCTTCAGGGACTGAAGGAAAAAGTGGACAAGGTTAATCCAAGTGATCTTGAGGGAACAGTCAATGTTGAGGAACTTATTGCAAATAGCGGATCCGATTCACTTACTGTCGGCAATTACAGCGCAGACGTAAAGTGGAGCGTTCCTTCGGGAATCAGGGTCAAAGGCACGGTTAGCGTATACATCAAAGTTGAAGAGGAAGAGTAAAGGATAAGGATATGGTAACCAGAAAAGTATCGATCATTAATCCCACCGGCTTACATTTAAGGCCTGCAGGTAATCTCTGTAAGGTCGCCATGAATTATAAGTCACACATCAATTTCAGTTATGGGGATAACACCGCCAATGCAAAGAGCGTTCTCAGTGTGCTGGGTGCCTGCATCAAATGCGGCGATGAGATTGAGCTTAAGTGTGACGGACCCGACGAGGAGGAGGCTCTGGCAGCACTGGTTGAGGCAATTGAGTCCGGACTTGGCGAGTAACTTTATCTGTGTTAGAATCACATAGGTAAATTTTAACGGAGGGAGAATTTTTTGAATGAGAAGATTTAAAGTGGCTGTAGCTGCAGCACTTGCTGCCACTATGCTTTTTGGATGCGGTCAATCAGCATCGGACGAGGCAGTTGTAGGACTTAGCGTTGAGAAGCTTGAAGATATACCTGTGGTAGAAGAAGTTACCACAGAAGAGACTGCAGAGGAAGAGGCTGCAGATGAGGATGCTCCTCCTGCAGAGGGAATGGTAAGAAGCTACTTCACCAATGAATGGGTTGATGAGAGCATTAACACCAACAGACCTCTTGCAGTTATGTATCCTATCAATAAGGAGGCACAGCCTCAGTACGGACTCAGCAATGTGGCTGTTTTTTATGAGATCATGGAAGAGGGCAGCATGAGCCGTCAGATGGGTATTCTTGAAGATTGGGCAAATCTTGACAGGATCGGAAATATCCGTAGTATCCGTGATTACTTTGTATATGCGGCTCTTGAGTACGATCCCATAATCGTTCATTATGGCGGACCTGAGCTTTATGTTAAGACAATTCTTACCCGTTCTGATGTAGATAACCTTAACGGTGTAGGCGGTGTAATGGGATCTGATTACGGCGCATTCTTCAGAGTTCCTGAGGGAAGTAAGTCTGAGCACACAGCTTTCACAGATGGTTCCCACGTTTCATCCGGTATTGAGAAGGCCGGCTTCTCACTTACACACAGGGACAGCTTCGAAGGCGAGTCACACTTTAAGTTTACCGGATATTCAGCACCCAACACTCTTGAGGATTATCCCGGTGCTGTAGATGCTACAGAGATTGATATGGCAGGATGCTTCCCTGTTACAAAGTCAGCACTTAAGTATGATCCCGACAAGGAGGTTTATCTCAAGACTCTTTACGGATCACCTCAGAAGGATGCAACTACAGGCGAGCAGCTTGCGTTTTCCAACGTAGTTATCCAGAGAGCATACCACGAGGTTCGTGATGCAAACGGCTATCTTGCATATCAGATGCATGATTCAACCCGTGACGGTTACTTTATTACCAAGGGCAAGATGATCCATGTAACCTGGGAGAAGACCGATGATTACGGCCCTACAACCTATTACGATGACCAGGGAGAGGAAGTGACCTTTAACACAGGAAAGACAATGATCTTTGTCATCCAGGAGAAGGGCGGCTCATTCTCAACCTTCAAAGTGAATGGTGCCGAGTACGCAAACTGATCATTACTATAATGAACCTAACGCGGACGGCAGACTATGCCGTCCGTTTATGATTTACTGCTATAAATGGTAGTGTAAAGTAAAATATGAAACAGAAAACCGTCCTACGGGATCCACCGAAAATGCAATCCCCTTGGGACCGGATATGAAGGGAAATAACAATGGAAAAGATTATTGTGACCGGATGCAACGGACAGCTGGGCCGTGCTATCAACAAAGAACTCACAGCCGGGGACGGCTATGAACTTATCAACACAGATGTTTTTCAGGGGGAGGGTATTATTCTTCTGGACATTACTGATGTGGACGCAGTAGTTAAGTTTGTTAAGGAGTCAGGGGCAAGGGCCATTATCAACTGTGCAGCTTACACAGCTGTTGACAAACAGGAGAGCGATATCGACCTTTCCTACAAGATCAACGCCATCGGTCCAAGAAACCTTGCCATAGCAGCAACAGAGGCAGGTGCAAAGCTTGTTCACGTTTCCACCGACTATGTCTTTGACGGAAATGGCACAAGACCCTATATCGAGTTTGACAAGACAGGCCCTGTCAGTGTTTACGGCAAAACCAAGCTTGCCGGCGAAGAGATGGTAAAGCAGTTTGCCAAAGACTTTTTTATCATAAGAACCGCATGGCTCTACGGCGACGGCAAGAACTTCGTTAAGACCATGCTTTCCCTTTCCGAGAAGTACGATGAAGTAAGTGTTGTAAAGGATCAGCTTGGTACACCCACCAGTACCAAGGAGCTGGCCAAGGCTATCCATCATCTAGTGGGAACAGAGAACTACGGTGTATTCCATGGAACCTGTGAGGGAGACACAAACTGGGCAGACTTTACCGAGGAGATTTTCAGGCTTGCAGGTAAGAGCACCAGAGTAAATCATGTTACAACAAAGGAGTATACAGCCAAGAATCCTCAGGCTGCTCCACGCCCTGCTTACAGCATTCTTGAGAACTATATGCTTAAGCTTACATCCGGCTATATGTTTGCGGATTGGCATGATGCGATTGAAGATTATATCAGGGAGCTTGTATGATGAATTTTATTAACGGCCTGCTGACCAACAGAATCTTGCAGGCAGCCTTCTTTGGGTGGCTTACCGCCCAGATATTAAAGACTCTGATCTATGTGATCGTGAACAAGGATTTTAATCCCGAGAGACTTGTGGGAGATGGTGGTATGCCAAGCTCTCACTCTGCTACGGTTATGGCCCTTGTTACATCCACAGCTTTCTATTATGGGTCCAACACCTTTGAATTTGCGGTTACAGCGATCCTGGCTCTTATTGTCATGCACGATGCCATGGGCGTTCGCCGTGAGACCGGCAAGCAGGCAAGAGCCATCAACAATATGATGGAGTGGCTCATGGATATGAATAACAACATTTCCCCCGAGGAGAAGCTCAAGGAGTTTGTGGGACACTCTCCTTCTCAGGTTTTCTTCGGAGCACTTCTGGGAATTCTTATCGGCTTCATTGTATGTGGTATCAGGTAAAAGAACTATCGGGGGCTTATAGGGGAATATGCTTACTGTAATTCTGATATGGATGTATGTCATCATCACCGCTTATCTTGCAGGATATGGCTTCCTTACATCCTTCGCGGGGTGGCCCGGCATGAGCAGAATGAAAGCCGGCCGCGTCAGCAAAACATATGAATTCAGATTCAGGGAGAGCTACCTCATGGCGGGGGTGGTTCTTCTTACTGTATTTGCGCAGGTTTATAGCCTCATGTCCGGAGTGGGGCTTGTGGCCAATATTCTTGTGGTCATAGCCTGCAGTCTTATCCTGATCTATTTCCGCCGAGATATTCTTGATGATGTATATGATTTGATCCATCGCATCAGGCAAGGCGGTATCTGGATCATCTATCTCGTCGTCTTTATTATCATGGCCTACGGCACTTCTCACGGATATATGCACTATGACTCCGACCTTTATCACGCCCAGGCGATCCATTGGATTGAGGATTACGGAATAGTTAAGGGTCTTGGCAACCTCCATGTGAGGCTTGCCTATAACAGCGCTGCTTTTCCGTTGTCAGCTCTTTTCTCCTTAAGCTTTATGGGAAAGCAGTCCTACCATGTGATGGCGGGCTTTTTTGCTCTTCTTCTGGCCTGGCAGTGTGTTGACATCAGGAACGTGTACAGGCGCGGCCACTTTGTGATATCGGATTTTGCAAGGCTTGCCGCCATTTACTATCTCTTTACCATCTATGATGAAATGATGGCTCCGGCTTCGGACTATTTCCTTTCCACGCTGGTGTTCTACATCATGATCCGCTGGCTTGACATGAACGTCAAACACGAGAAATCCTATGTGCCATATATTTTACTTTCGCTTCTTGGGGTATTTGCCATTACGATCAAGCTGTCGGCAGCACCGCTTTTGATCCTGTGCATCATTCCGATTCACAGACTTCTGACAGACCGGACAAAAGAGAAAACGGCTGCCCTTTGGATTTCTGTGGGCCTTGCGTTTCTTATCGTACTTCCTTTCCTTATAAGGAATGTGGTGATCTCCGGATGGCTCATATATCCTGTGACCCTGCTGGATTTCTTCGGTTTTTCCTGGAAAATACCAAAGGGCATAGCTCAGTTTGACGCCAAGGAGATACGTACCTTCGGCAAAGGCTACAACGATGTCTCCGCTTACGGTGATGTCTCTTTTGCCCAATGGGTACCCGAGTGGTTCTCGCAGATCGGAGGCATAAGCAAGGTCATGGTGATCCTCTCGATCGTTGCGGCGCTGATCTACATCGCCTATCTTCTCTACTTTATCTTTGTGGTAACGGGGCAGAAGGTTCAGAATATGCAGAAGTCGGAGAAGACCAAGGTCTTTGACATAAGTCTACACAGCATGATGAACATGGCGGATTTCTTTACCATCGGAGGAACCCTTCTTGGTTGTCTGCTGTTCTGGTTTTTGAGTGCGCCACTGATCCGGTACGGAGTTGTCTACATCTGGCTGGTTCCGGCGGTTATCCTTGGAAGGATGTTTATCATCCTGCTTAACAGGTTCGGCGAGAATATTAAGGCGGTGCTTATGAAAACGCTGGCGGCACTGTTTCTTATATGGATGATCTATAAGGGCGCCAACTTAGTGCTGGAGGACACAGGAAGGTTTGACCTGCGTTATCTTGTAGAGCAGCAGGACTACGGCACTTACAACACCGATACCTTCGAGCTTGGGGACATAACCTTCTACTATCCCACAGAAGGTGATCAGGTTGGCTATTATCCCTTCCCCGCCGCTACCCATGACCTCACCGGAGAGGTGGAACTTATGGGAAAAGAACTCCGAAACGGATTCAGAACGATCACAAATTGATACACATCATATGACTTCAAACTCCGCAAAGCCTGTAAATATGGGCCTTGCGGAGTTTATTTTTTCTTAATAAAAAAATGTATTGACATTTTGTTCTACTTGTTCTATAACATACTTGTAACAAGAAATTAGCAGCCGAGTGGTTCGAGTGCTAATAACAAATCTCAAGCGCTACAACAATAATAAAACATAGAAAAGGAGTGATCAGTATGTTGATGCCTATGTTATGGAGTAATAATGATGTTATCGATGCAATGGATGATTTTTTCAATGACGGATTCTGGGGATACAACACACCTGCAGCAAGGAAGCTGGAGAAGGGCGCGGGCCTTATGAAGACGGATGTTATCGAGAAGGAAGATTCCTACCAGCTGGAGGCTGAGCTTCCCGGTTTCAACAAGGAAGATATCAGCATTGATCTTAAGAATGATACTCTCACCATCAGTGCTTCGCACAATGAGAACAAGGATGAGAAGGATGAGAACGGCAAGTACATCCGCCGTGAGCGCAGGAGCAGTTCCTATGAGAGATCCTTCCATGTAGAGGGTCTCAAGCCCGAGGATATTATCGCACAGTACAGAAACGGAATCCTCACAGTACATCTTCCTAAGAAGGAAGCGATCCCCAAGAAGGACGAGGCTGTCAGGATCGAAGTTAAGGACTGATAGTCAGATCAGCTTTTGACCATTTCATTTGGATGACATAATAAAGCCCCGGTTCTGCGTTGTATAACGCGGAACCGGGGCGCCTCTTTTTGTATTGAATCAGTAATTAGTAATTTGTAGCTTTCTTTTTGAAATAAGCCTGAGGATGGTTACATACAGGACATACTTCGGGAGCCTTGGGGCCTACAACAATGTGTCCACAGTTTGAGCACTCCCAGATCGTATCGCCATCAGCAGAAAATACGATGCCATCCTCGATGTTCTTGAGGAGCTTACGATATCTCTCTTCATGCTCTTTCTCAATTGCCGCAACTTGTTCAAAGAGTTCGGCGATGTCATCAAAGCCTTCCTCACGTGCCTTTTTGGCAAATGAAGGATACATCTCTTTCCACTCATAAGCCTCACCGTCAGCAGCTGCATTCAGGTTATCAACGGTTGAGCCGATGCCTGAAAGGATCTTGTACCAGAGCTTAGCGTGCTCTTTTTCGTTGGCAGCTGTCTCTTCAAAGATCTGTCCGATCTGAACATAGCCATCCTTTTTTGCCTTGGAGGCGAAGTAGGTGTATTTGTTCCTTGCCTCGGATTCACCTGCAAAAGCAGCCATAAGATTTTTCTCGGTTTCCGTACCTTTAAGTTCGTTAGTTCTTGTTTCAAGATTAGCCATTAGAAAATCCCCCTTTCGTTGTGTGCGATTGTATTGATTATACCATATTTGACACGAAAAAAGAGATACACTATAGTCTTACATAATGACCGATAAACATTCGGAAGAACGGGAGGTCTTTTTCATGGAAAAGCTTGAATATGAAGGATACACAGGAACAGTAAATTATGATAAAAAAAGCGACTACTACACCGGAGAGGTGGAGATAGACGGTAGGTTCTATACCTATGAAGGGGACAGTCTTGAAGAGCTTCGGGAGGACTTTGAGGACATCGTTGATTCCATCATAGCCTTTGATGAGATGGGAGATGATGACGAAGAGGAAGATGACTGAGAAACCGGGAATATGTTATACTGTTAATGTTTGGTGCAGGGAGTAGAAATGGAAAAAGTATTTGAATTTGCGCTTAAATATGTGCTTCCGCTTCTGGTGGCATATGTTATAAATCACATATTAAATAAGGTGCTCAAGAAGGAGAGACTCAGGGGTAAGCTTTTCCTGATCTTTTTGAAGGGCATCATCATTGCTGTGGTCTGGGCTATCGCCGGACTTACGGTTCTTAGCGGAATCCCCGCCTTCTCCAAGACCTGGGAGACTGCGGTGGCATCCTCCGGAATAGCAGCGGTTGTAATGGGTCTTGCTGCCCAGTCAACACTGGCCAATGTCTTTGCGGGAATTGCTCTTTCCGCATCAAGACCCTTTGATATCGGCGACAGGATCAGGATAGATTCCTACGATCCCGGGTATGTTGAGAATATCACCTTGAGACACACCGTGATCAAAACTTACCAGAACGAGATCATCTATATACCAAACTCCATAGTCGGTTCGGCAACTGTGGTGAATTATACTCAGGAGAACTCATTCTCCTTTCCCATCAGGGTTTCGGTGGCTTACGGGACCGATATGCAGAAGGCCATGGACGTTATGGCTGATGCCATTACAGAGCATCCCAAACACCATGGGCGTCGTCCGGTGGTTCTTTGCAAGAGCTGTGATGACAGCGGGGTGACACTTCAGGCGCTGGTGGAGACCAAAGATTTCAGGGATAACCCCGTTACATGTTCGGAGTGCCTTGTGGAAGTCATGAAGCGTTTTGCCGAAGAAGGGATCGAGATCCCTTACAACAAGCTTGTTCTCTTACAGGGGAAATAAAAAGATTTAAGGGGGATTACTATGGGAAAGCTTTACTTCAGGTATGGAGCAATGGGGAGCTCCAAGACAGCCAATGCGCTGATGGTTCGCTATAATTACATCGAGAAGGGCCAGAATGCGGTTCTGTTAAAGCCCAAGACCGATGACAGGGACGGAGAGAAGACTGTTGCCTCCAGGATCGGCCTTAGTGCAGAAGGCATTTTCGTGGAAGATTTTCTGGAAGAGGTTAAGACAAAGTGGTTTACAAAAGAGTCTGATGCCTGGAAGAAGCTGGATTGTGTGATAGTGGACGAGGCTCAGTTCCTCACTGAGGATCAGGTGGATCTTCTGGCGGAGATCGTGGACAGATACGACCTTCCTGTTATCTGCTACGGCCTGAGGACCGACTTTACCAGCCATCTTTTTACCGGCTCCAAGAGACTGATGGAGATCGCCAATTATATAGAGGAAGTACCCACTGTCTGCTGGTGCGGAAGAAGAGCTCATTTCAACGCCAGAGTAAGCGGCGGCAAGATCGTCAGGGACGGTGAGCAGATCATGGTAGGCGGCAACGAGTCCTACGTTTCCCTCTGCAGACGCCATTTCTTAAGCGGCGAAGTGAACGGAACAAGAGAAAGAGACATCAAGGAAGAAGAAACTTAAATTCGTTTTTGGGATCCTCCATGAAATTGAGTTTCAAAAATGCCCAAAATAACGTATTATTTTAGTTTTTTTTAATGATTTTTTCCTGAAATTATTATATTATTGCAGTCATGAAGATTACATCAGTACCGCAAATGACTGAAATAACCATTAAGATGGTTTATAACGGAAAAGAGATTGAGACTTCCACCAGAGTATTGACCACCTACGGTGATGGGCTTCTGGTGACACCGGTTATCTGTGAAGGACAGATGGTGGATTATTGCAGAGGCGGCTCCTTTGTTTACAGGGATCCCTTTACCGGCGGCAGCCACACCTTCATCCTGGACTCAATTGCCAGAACCGATTTTAACGGTGGCAACTTCCATGTACTTACAGGCAAGGAGAACCTGATCGTTGACAGGAAGCGCAAGGCAGAAAGATATATGGTCCAGAAGATGGGGCTTGCTCAGATAAATAAGAAGATAAACGTCAATCTTATGATAAATGATATCTCCATGCGTGGGATCTCGCTTCTTCTGGGCAGTGACCATGCTGTTAATGTGGGAGATGAGATAAAGCTCACCTTCTTTGGCAACGCGGGAAAGAGGATGGTTGTGGAATGCAAGGTTGTGAGGCTTTTTGATATACAAGGCATCAGAGCTGCCGGCTGCGTATTCAAGAACGTCACCACGGATATCATCACCTATGTACTTGATAAAAAAGCCGAATATGACAATAAGATGAATGTTAGAGTGGCGGGGTAACAACCCCGCCATTTTGTGTTATACTAAGTGGGTATAGTTGGCAATGTCCAAAATGTTGGGGAAGAGGACTTATCAATGTCGAAGAACAGAGTGAAACTGAAAGGCAGGCTTCGTACCTACCTTCGCGTCTTTACATATCTTGGGATACTGCTGGTGCTGGTAAATGTGGCGGTTTTTACCGTGGATTTTACGGCGGGGCTTATCCTTCTGGCATTCACGGGACTGTATCTTATAGCGGTCCTGTATATGAACTTCTACAGTAAACCCATCATTATGAATGAGCTGGTGAGTTTTGCCACTGAATACGGGCAGATTCAGAAGAAGCTTTTAAGAGAACTGGATCTTCCTCATGCAGTGCTGGATGACCGCGGTATGGTGGTGTGGACCAACCAGGCCTTTGAGAAGGTGGTACATCAGGAGAAGGGATACAGAAAATCGATTTTCTCACTTTTCCAGGGGATCACCATGGACAAGTTCCCCAACGGATCCGAAGAGGTATCCTACGAACTGGACTATGAAAACAGCAACTACACCATCAAGATGAAGAGGATTTCCCTGCGGGAGATGGCTGTCAACAGCGACATCATCGACGCTGAGGACTACGAGGGAAGCCTTATTGCAATATATCTTTTCGATGAGACGGCTCTTAAGCTGGCTATTCAGGAAGTAGACAATCAGTCACTGGCAGCAGGCCTTATCTATCTGGACAATTATGAAGAGGCTCTGGACAGCGTAGAGGAGGTAAGGCGATCTCTTTTGACCGCTCTTATAGATCGTAAGATCAACAAGTACATTGCCTCCTGCAACGGAATCGCCAAGAAGATCGAGAAAGACAAGTACTTTGTGGTAATGCCCAAGAAGTCCTGTGAGACCCTCAAGGAGCACAGGTTTGACATTTTGGAGGATGTTAAGACCGTTAATATCGGTAACGAGATGGCGGTTACATTAAGTATAGGAATCGGAACAGACGGACTTTCCTATGCTCAAAATTATGAGTTTGCAAGAAACGCCATCGACCTGGCTCTTGGACGAGGCGGTGACCAGGCGGTTGTTAAGAGCGCCGAGAATATCTCCTATTACGGAGGTAAGAGCCAGCAGATTGAGAAGAGTACGAGGGTTAAGGCGAGGGTTAAGGCCCATGCCCTCAGAGAGATCATCTCCGGCAAGGATACGGTTATCGTAATGGGTCACAGGATCGGTGACGTGGACAGCTTTGGTTCATCCGTGGGTATTTACAGGATTGCCAAGACCCTGGACAGAAAGTGTCACATAGTTCTCAATGATGTGACCACTTCCATGCAGCCGCTGGTGGATCTTTTCAAGAACAATCCCGAGTACGAGGATGACATGATCATAACCAATCAGCAGGCCATCGATATGGCGGGCAATAACACCGTGCTGGTTGTTGTTGATGTCAATAAGCCCAGCATCACAGAGTGCCCTGAGCTTCTAAGGTTCTGTAAGACCATCGTTGTTCTGGATCACCACAGGCAGGGAGCGGAAGTCATTGAGAATGCCACTCTTTCCTATGTGGAGCCCTATGCTTCATCGGCCTGTGAAATGGTATCCGAGATCCTGCAGTATATAGGCGACAATGTCAAGATACACATTGAAGAGGCTGACAGCCTTTACTCAGGCATGATAGTAGACACCAATAACTTCATGAACAAGACCGGTGTAAGGACCTTTGAGGCGGCAGCCTTCCTAAGGAGAAACGGTGCTGATGTCACAAGAGTCCGCAAGCTCTTCAGAGAAGAGGCCGGTGAGTACAAGGCCAAGGCGGATGCAGTCAGCCAGGCTGAGATCTACAGAGGAAGATATGCTATATCGGTTCTCACCAACGATGAGATCCAGAGTCCCACGATCATCGGCGCGCAGGCTGCCAATGAGCTGTTGAACATCAAGGGAGTCAAGGCCAGCTTTGTATGTACCGAGTATCAGAACCAGGTTTATGTCAGCGCCAGATCCATTGATGAGGTCAATGTTCAGGTCATCATGGAGAAGCTTGGCGGCGGCGGACACATGAGTTCCGCGGGATGTCAGATGGAAGGCGTCTCTGTTACAGAGGCAATAGCTACGGTTAAGAGAACACTTGATAATATGATAGAAGAAGGAGAATTGGATTAATGCAGGTTATTTTATTGCAGGACGTTAAGAGCCTTGGTAAAAAAGGCGACATTGTAAAGGTAAGCGACGGCTATGCCAAGAATTATGTGATCCCTCAGAAGCTTGGCGTAGAGGCTACACAGAAGAGCATGAACGAGCTCAAGAATCAGCAGAAGAGAGACTCCATTGTTGCGCAGCAGCAGCTGGATGAAGCAAAGGCTTATGCTGAGAAGATTGAAAAAGAGACAGTGCAGGTGACCATGAAGGCCGGCGAAGGCGGAAGGGTTTTCGGTTCTGTTTCTTCAAAAGAAATAGCTACAGCAGCCAAGCAGCAGTTTGGCTTTGACATTGACAAGAAGAAGCTTCAGATGCCTGAGCCCATCAAGTCTTTTGGTACCTATGAGATTCCGGTGAAGCTTCACCCCAAGGTTACAGCAACTCTGAAAGTAAGCGTAAAGGAACAGTAATATGCCCGACGAGAGTATTTTGAAAAGAGTGGCGCCAAACAGCCTGGAAGCAGAGCAGTCTGTAGTTGGCGCCATGTTAATAGACAGGGATGCCATAGAGGTTGCCTCCGAGATCATAAATTCAAGTGACTTCTATAACAAGCAGCTGGGCACTTTGTTTGAGACCATGGTGGAACTTAACAAGGAAGGCAGCGCAGTGGATGTTGTTACACTGCAGAACAGACTTCGGGAAAAGAATGTTCCTCCGCAGGTCAGCAGTGCTGAGTTCATTGCGGGCCTTGTACAGGCGGTTCCCACCTCTGCCAATGTGAAGTACTATGCCAATATAGTTTCGGATAAATCCACCTTAAGGAAGCTCATCCATTTCGGAGAGGAGACCATCAACAGCTGTTATACCGATGCAAATGATGTATCCGGTGTCATAGAGCAGGTTGAGAAGGGTGTATATCAGATCAACAGAAGGAAGAACCTCAACGACTTCGTGCCCATCGATCAGGTAGTAATGAATGCCCTGGACAGAATAGAACAGGCCAGCCGTATGAAGGGTAATGTAACAGGCCTATCCTCCGGTTTTACGGACCTTGATTACAAGACAGCCGGCTTCCATAATTCGGACCTGGTGCTTATCGCGGCCCGTCCCGCCATGGGAAAGACGGCCTTCGTTCTTAACATCGCAGAGTATATGGCTTTCCGCAGCAACAAGTGCGTTGCCATTTTCTCTCTCGAGATGTCCAAGGAACAGCTGGTAAACCGACTTCTTTCCATGGAATCTCATGTGGATTCGCAGCACATAAGAACCGGTAATATGACTGAGATGGACTGGGAAAATCTTATAGAAAGTGCCGGAGTTGTCGGAAGATCAAGGCTGATCATTGATGACACACCGGGTATCACCATCCAGGAGCTTCGCTCCAAATGCAGGAAGTACAAGATGGAGCACGGCCTTGATATTATCATGATCGATTACCTGCAGCTTATGTCAGGCAGCGGCGGCAAGAGTTCTGAGAGCAGACAGCAGGAGATTTCCGAGATCTCAAGATCACTGAAGGCCCTTGCCAGAGAACTGGACGTTCCCGTCATCGCGCTCTCTCAGCTGTCCCGTGCTGTTGAGGCGAGACCCGATCACAGACCCATGCTTTCGGATCTTCGTGAGTCCGGAGCCATCGAGCAGGATGCGGATATGGTAATGTTCATCTACAGAGATGATTATTACAACAAGGATACAGAAAAGAAGGGTATCTCGGAGATCATCATAGCCAAGCAAAGGAGCGGTCCCATCGGAACCGTAGAGCTGGTATGGCTTCCCGAGTATACCAAGTTTGCGAATAAAGCCTGATGAATGGGGTGCGCCCCTGCGTGTTTCCTCGTTCATTTGGCTTCGCCAAATGCAAACCCTGCGCACTCGAAAATGCTGCGCATTTTCTCATTCATTTGGCTTCGCCAAATGCTAACCCTGCGCACTCGAAAATGCTGCGCATTTTCTCGTTCATTTGGCTGCGCCAAATGCCAACCCTGCGCACTCGAAAACGCTGCGCGTTTTCTCGTTCATTTGGCTGCGCCAAATAAACAAATAAAAAAGAGCAGTCCTTCGAGTAAACTCGGGAACTGCTCTTTATTATTTGTTTGCTTGGTTTTATCCCTGAGAAATAGCTGAAACAGGGCACTGAGCTGCGCAAGAACCGCAGTCGATGCATGTGTTGGGATCGATCTCGAACTGAGTATCTCCCTGAGAAATAGCTGATACGGGGCACTGTGCAGCGCATGATCCGCAGCTGATGCAACCATCACTAATAACGTATGCCATAATGTAATCTCCTTCCGTTTGTAAAAAAATTTAGCCAATGTAGCATAACAAAGGGCTTTGCCGCGCCTTATCTTTGTTACTTAATTATCATATAATAAGAAAAATGAATTATCAATAGAAATTATCGAAAAGTTTTATCAAAAAAGCGGTGAAATCCGCTAAAACATTGACATCTGTATCTTTAAAATGATACTATTGAAGTCGGCAGAATATAGCGAGAATATCCGTCACATCTGTTTTTCTTGGGAGGAAAAATATGTGAACGGGATTTTTTGCGCATTATTTTATTGTGCATACTAGCCAATAGACTCAAATAAAAAGGTAGGAGGAATTAAAATGGCAAGAAACATGAAAACCATGGATGGTAACGAAGCTGCTGCATATGCTTCATATGCGTTTACAGAAGTTGCCGCCATGTATCCCATCACACCATCATCTGTTATGCCTGAGCATGTAGATGAGTGGGCAACAGCCGGAAAGAAGAATATTTTCGGCCGTACGGTCCAGATCACAGAGATGCAGTCTGAGGCCGGTGCAGCAGGTGCTGTACACGGATCACTGGTAGTAGGTGCTCTTACATCTACTTACACAGCTTCACAGGGACTTCTTCTTATGATCCCCGATATTTACAAGATTGCTGGTGAGAGACTTCCCGGTGTATTCAATGTATCTGCTCGTTGCGTAGCTTCACACGCTCTGAACATCTTCGGTGATCACTCTGACGTGTATGCTTGCCGCCAGACAGGCGCTGCAATGCTTTGCGATTCAAGTGTACAGGAGGTTATGGACTTAACACCTGTTGCTTACTGTGCAGCAATTGAAGGCAGAATTCCTTTCATTAACTTCTTTGATGGATTCCGTACATCACACGAGATCCAGAAGATTGAGGTTTGGGATTACAAGGACCTTGACGAGATGGTTAACCATGAAGCCATCGATGCATTCAAGGCAGGTGCTCTCAATCCTAATCATCCTTGTCAGATGGGCTCAGCTCAGAACCCTGATATCTTCTTCCAGACAAGAGAAGCTTGCAACACAGGTTACAACGAGCTTCCTGCAATTGTTCAGAAGTACATGGACAAGGTAAATGCTAAGATCGGTACAGATTACAAGCTGTTCAACTACTATGGCGATCCTAACGCTGAGGTTGTTATCGTAGCTATGGGTTCTGTAAACGATACAATCGAGGAGACAATCGATTACCTCGAGAAGCAGGGCAAGAAGGTTGGTGTTGTAAAGGTTCGTCTTTACAGACCTTTCTCAGCTAAGGCACTTGTTGAGGCTATTCCTGCATCTGTTAAGAGAATTGAAGTTCTTGACAGAACAAAAGAGCCCGGCTCTTATCGTGAGCCTCTTGCTCTTGATGTTATCGCAGCTCTTAAGGGAACACAGTTCGAGTCAGTTCCTGTATTCTGCGGACGTTATGGTCTTGGTTCCAAGGATACAACTCCTGCTCAGATCGTTGCAGTATTCAACAACGATACTAAGGAAGAGTTCACTATCGGTATCGAAGACGATGTAACAAACCTTTCACTTGATGCAGGTGCTCCTCTCGTAACAACTCCCGAGGGAACAACAAACTGCAAGTTCTGGGGACTTGGTGCTGACGGTACTGTTGGTGCTAACAAGAACTCCATCAAGATCATTGGTGATAACACAGACATGTATGCTCAGGCATACTTCGATTATGACTCCAAGAAGTCCGGCGGTGTTACAATGTCTCACCTCAGATTTGGTAAGAAGCCCATCAAGTCTACTTACCTCATCAAGAAGGCTGACTTCGTTGCTTGTCATAATCCTTCATATATCCGTAAGTTCAACATGGTTCAGGAGCTGGTTGACGGTGGTTCATTCCTCCTTAACTGCCCTTGGACAGTAGATCAGCTTGAGGCTGAGATCCCCGGTCAGGTTAAGAAGTTCATGTATGATCACAAGATCAACTTCTACATCATGAACGGTTCCAAGATCGGTGTTGAAGTTGGAATGGGACCTACAAGGATCAACACAATCCTTCAGTCAGCATTCTTCAACATCACAAAGATCATTCCTGAAGAGGATGCCATCAAGTTCATGAAGGACGCTGCTCAGAAGACCTACGGACGTAAGGGTGAAGACGTTGTTAAGAAGAACTGGGCTGCTATCGATGCAGGTGCAGATCCCAAGAACCTTATCAAGGTTGAGATTCCCGAGTCTTGGGCAAACGCTGAGGATGAGGGCCTTGAGTTCAAGAAGGCTGAGGGCTCAAGAAAGGATGTTATCGATTTCGTTAACAACATCCAGTCCAAGGTTAACTCTCAGGAAGGTAACACTCTTAAGGTTTCAGATGTACTTCCTTATGTTGCAGGTGATACACCTTCAGGTTCTGCTGCATATGAGAAGAGAGGTATCGCAGTAAACGTTCCTGCATGGGATGCTTCCACATGTATCGGATGCGGATTCTGTTCACTGGTATGTCCTCATGCAGCTATCCGTACGATCGCTATGACAGACGATGAGATCGCTAAGGCTCCCGAGGGACTTCAGACCAAGCCTCTTATGGGAATGGATGGATACAAGTACTCAGTTGTTATCTCTGCTCTTGACTGTACAGGTTGCGGATCTTGCGCAAATGTATGTCCCGGCAATAACAAGGGTGAGACCCTTAAGATGGGTGCTATTGCAGCCAACAAGGATGAGCAGAAGTACTTCGACTATGCAGTTACTCTTCCTATCAAGGATGATGTTGTTGCTAAGTTCGGCGAGACTTCAATCAAGGGCTCACAGTTCAAGCAGCCCCTCCTTGAGTTCTCAGGCGCATGCGCAGGCTGCGGTGAGACACCTTACGTTAAACTTGTTACTCAGCTCTTTGGTGAGAGAATGTACGTTGCAAACGCTACAGGATGTACATCAATCTGGGGTAACTCATCACCTTCAACACCTTACACAGTAAATGCCAAGGGACAGGGTCCTGCATGGGATAACTCACTGTTCGAGGATAACGCTGAGTTTGGTATGGGTATGGTACTTGCACAGAACGCTCTGCGTGATGCCATCAAGGAGAAGGTAGAAGAGATCGTTGCTGCAGGCGGCGCTGCTAAGGATGCTGCTCAGAAGTGGCTCGATACATTCTCAAACGGTGCAGAGAACTTCGCTGCTACAGATGCTCTCGTTGAGGCTCTTGCAGGCGACAGCTCAGATGCAGCTAAGTATGTTCTTAAGAACAAAGATTTCGCAGCTAAGAAGTCACAGTGGATCTTCGGTGGTGACGGATGGGCATTCGATATCGGATTCGGTGGTCTCGATCACGTAC
>SVGA01000009.1 GCA_015056575.1 Butyrivibrio sp. | reverse complement strand
GAACTCTCACGTTTAAAAGTTTGATTCTGTTCAGAACTAAAGCTTGGCTTTTTGTTCTGTCCGTTATTACTTTGGTTGTTACATTTCTGAATTATTCTCTTGGAATTTTTCAGGGTTGCATTACTGTTTATTTGTCAAGGTGCTTGCTGTCTTGTTCCTCAGCGACAGCTTATTTAGAATATCACAGCCCCAATATGATGTCAACAACTTTTTAAAAATATTTAGAATTTCTTTAGAGTCACGGTAAATATGCGGTAATCAGGGCCTTTACGTAGTCATATAACCGGTTCCAATTTATTAAAACCGGAGAAAAAAGTGAAATTCCTGTAACGAATTCCACTATGCGCACAATAAGAAAAGCTTCCACTCCCCCGAGCACAGCTCCCATGAGCCTGTCCGCCCCTCCTAATATCGGTATCTCTTTTACCTTTCTGAGGGCGTTACCCAGGGCTGTCGTGATCCTATATATTATAAAAGCAATGACAAGATATCCTATCTTCGGGATAACGTTTCCGAAATTCCTGCCAAGAACGCTGCCCGCAATGTTGATCAGATAATAGACTGCGGCAAAGGCAGCAATTGCAGCAATAAGGCCTGCCGCTTCCGCAAACAGGCCGTTATTTGTACCATATGATATTCTCCAGAGAAACAGGCACACCACTACAACAGTGATGACTATTCCGGAAATCATCTCAAAAGACATTCAGTTCTCCTATTTAAGGTTCATGGTCTGGACGTTATCTGTGGTCACAAGAGTGAACCTGCTTCTGACCGAGGTAGGCACCATGATTCTTACCGGTGTCTCAAAGGCTCCCTGATACTTAACGTGTCCGTTCATATCCTGAATCATGCATTCATCTTCATTATATATAATGATCTGCTTGTTATTGAAGATAACCTCGGAGTATTCAATATTGAAGAAAGTGGTAAGCACTTCCTCTCCGCGGTTGTTGTATACCTTCAGTTTGTATGCACCGTCAGTGGTGCTGTTTGGGTAAACTGCTCCTACGTAGGAATCATTGAAATAGATGGAACGGATCTCCTCGTCTCCCGTAAATATCTCTGCCTGGCTTACAGGCTTCTGATCCCCTGAGTAGAACATTATCCTGTCATCGGATACAGCAAAGGATGAATTTGAATTCATGAACTGGACCAAAGGCACAACAACGCCGGGGTAATCATATCCGCTGGCGTAATTATCGATAGAGTTCTGACCCACGGATCCGAAGTTAAAAAAGGCAACGCTGGTCTTAACTGCGCCATCCTCGGGATAAACATAGGAAACGCAAAGCAGTTCTCCGTTGGGGGAAATGCTTACGGCTATGGGATATCCACTGTCCTTCATGGTCGTTTTGAAGTTGGCCAGAGTGTTTCCTTTGGCGTCATAGAGATAGATCCAGGTAACATTGGTACCGTCAAGTACCGCAGCCACCACCCCCTGGGAGGATACACAGAAATCTCTTATGGGAAGGTTAGTGTCAACTTCCCCCAGCGCCCCGGATGCATTGCTGACATAGATGGTATGGCCGTTGTAGTCGCCCACTGCCACTACATCACCGCAGGTATGCGCTATGGGATTTTGCATCTCATAGGTCTGATTCCAGACAACAGTACCGGAAGGATTGATACAGCTGATACCATCCTTACTGAACTGTACAACATTCTCCCGAAGACTGATGAGCTTGGCATCAATGCCATTGGTCACTGCCGGGCCTGATATGATAACCGCCTCGGAATATTCCTTGTCCCGCCACCCTATATAAATGAGCGCAACAAACAGGACGACCGCCACCGCGATCGCCACTGTTCTGAACACTACAACTATTCTGTGGTTACGTATCCTCTCTTTATAAGAAGGCTCTCCCTCAGGAAACTCCTGCTGAGGCACTCCTTTATTCATTCTGGATGCGTAGGAAGTAAAATCTCGTACTTCTGCCAAAATAACCCTCCGGGTCTTTAACGGTTATACAAACTGATAAACTGTAACCGTGTCATATTCTCTGTCCGGTCCAAAGATACAGTCAGGGAAAGAAGGTTCATTTACGGAGTTGGGATAGAACTGTGTCTCCAGACAGAAACCATGTCTGAAGTCATAGACAGCTCCCTCTTTTCCGGGAACATTCTTAACATAATTGCCTGTATAAAGCTGGAATCCGGGAAGTGTTGTGAAGCACTTCATTGTAATTCCTGTAGCAGGTGATGAAACGCAGCAGAATTCTTTCAGAGAACCGTCTGCTCCATCCACAATGAAGTTGTGATCGTAACCTCCCACAAACTTAAGCTGCTGATCGTCAGCCTCTATATCTTTTCCCAGTGTCTTTTCCTGTCTGAAATCAAAAGGTGTTCCCTCTACAGTAGCGATCTCGCCTGTGGGGATGGACTGTGAACTTGAGACAGGTGTATATGCCGAAGAATTCATCTTCATTACATGATCAAGGCAGCTGCCTGAATTGTGGCCGCCAAGATTGAAGTATGCATGGTTGGTGAGGTTCATAAGTGTCTTGGCGTCGCTGGTTGCGTGATAATGAAGCTTCAGCGCGTTGTCATCGCCAAGTGAGAATGTAAGCTCAAATACTCTGTTGCCGGAGAATCCAAGATCCCCGTCCTCAGCTTTAAGGGTGAATTTAACGAAATCCTCGCCCTCTTCAGCATCCCAGATCCTCTTGTGGAATCCGTTGTTCATATCGGTGTGAAGGTTGTTGGGACCATCGTTGATGGGAAGCACAAACTCTTTTCCATCAATGGTGTACCTGGCGTTGGCGATCCTGTTGGCTGTAGGTCCTACAGTAGCGCCAAAGAAACAGTTGTTGTCAAAATAGTCCTTGTAGTCGTCGTAGCCAAGAACCACATCAACCTTGTTGCCCGCTTTGTCGGGAACAAAAATATTCTTGATGGTACAGCCGTAGTTGAGAACAACAACCTCAACGCCGGAATTGTTACTGAGATGATACGCAATGATAGGTGCTCCGCCGGGTGTCTTTCCCCAAGCTTCTCTACTTAATGCCATAACTCATACCTCCTTAGTATGCCCGGTTACAGCTCGGTCCTTCCTTCAAGGGCCCGCAGCAGCGTAACCTCATCGATGTATTCTAAGTCTCCTCCGACGGGGACACCGCTGGCAATCCTTGTAACCTTAATGCCCGTGGGCTTGATAAGCTTACTGATATACATAGCGGTTGTCTCACCTTCAAGACTTGAGTTCGTTGCTATTATCACCTCATCAACTTCCTCGGTCTCCAGGCGCTTTATCAGCTCTGCCAGCCTGATATCACCGGGGCCGATTCCGAGCATTGGCGAAATAGCTCCATGTAACACATGATAAACCCCGTCATACTTGCCCGTCTTCTCATATGCTGCTAAATCCCGCGCATTTTCCACCACCATGATCATACGGTGATTGCGGTCCTGCCTGCTGCATATGGGACATACATCCTCATCGGTCAGCGTATAACAGATCTTGCAATAATGGACGTTCTCTCTGGCGTCCATGATGGAATCCGCCAGTCTCTTCACTCTGTCCTTCGGTAGATTTATGATGTAAAAAGCCAGTCTCTGAGCGGACTTCCCACCGATTCCGGGAAGAGACGCCAGCTCTTCGATAAGGCGATTTATGTGACCACTGTAAAGCTCCATCAGAAAGGTAATCCTCCGCCCAGGCCGCCTGACATCTTGCCAAGCATAGCGCTGCTGGCTTCATCTGCCTGTTTCATAGCTTCGTTCACTGCTGCCACGATCATGTCCTGAAGCATCTCAACATCATCGGGATCTACGGCATCGGGAGAGATCACTACGCTCTTCAGGGTCTTGGAACCGGTAACCGTGGCTTCTACTGCTCCGCCTCCGGCCTTAGCCGTAAACTCTTTTGTCTCGAGTTCCTTCTGACTCTCCTCCATCTGGCGCTGCATTCTCTGCGCCTGCTTCATAAGATTGCTCATGTTTCCGGGCATTCCGCCTCCGGGAAATCCTCCACGTTTTGCCATTATACGGTTCTCCTTTTCTTATTCTTCCTCTGTTACTATATCAAATTTAATAGCCTGCAGGTTTACAAAATGCTCTTCAAAGTTCTCTGTTTGCTCCAAAAACTTCATCTCATACTCTACATGCTTGCCTATAATGTTGTCCAGAAAATTCTGGAACTCTTCGGCGCCCTGGCCCTTTGAATACTTCTCCACAAGGGGCTTTTGATCAACCACGATCTGGAGCCTTCCGTCATTGCCCATGCTCAGCCTTGCCTTCTGCATGTACTGCTTCATGGGGGAGTCCATTTTATTGACAGCCCTGGGCCATTCTGCAACAATTCTCTGAATGTCTTCGGGGACTGCTCTTTCAAGGACTTTTTTCTCCTTGACGGGCATTGGGTTACCGGGGGCTGCGGCTGCTCCGGCAACAGCGACCTGTCCGCTCCTTATGCCGCTTAAAACCTTGCTGTTCTCTTCGTCATGCTCCTCGAGGATCCTGAGTCTCTCCTCAAGAGAGTCCTCATCCTTCTCCATCTGCGGCTTGCAGAGCTTGATGAAGGTGATCTCTATAAGAATTCTCTTCTGAGTTGCATATCTGATACTTGATGACAACTCGGAAAAGACACGGATGAACCTTAATATCGTATCAGGATCCGCGCCGGCTGCCTGTTCCTTCAGTATTTTGAGGTTATCGGTGGAAATATCCACAACATCCTCCATCTGATCCGACGCCTGAACCAGCATCAGATTTCGCAGATACCACACAAAGTCGTTTACAAACTGGGTCAGCTCGCGGCCCTGGATAACCACCTCAGCCAAAATTGTCAGCGCCTTATCCACGTTCTGTTCATACAGGGCGGAAAAGAGATTGCTGAATACTGCAGTGTCTACGGCCCCCAGTACACTAAGGACCTTGTCGTAGGTAAGCTCCTCTCCGAAATTGAAGGCGATGCACTGATCCAAGAGACTTAAGGAGTCTCTCATGGAACCGTCGGCAACCTTGGCAACATACCTTAATGCCTTGTCGTCCACCTTGATCCCCTCCGCGTCCACAACCTGGCGGAGCCTGTCCCGGATGGTGTCTATGGTGATCCTGTGGAAATCATAGCGCTGGCATCGGGACAGAATGGTGATGGGAATCTTGTGCACCTCTGTGGTGGCAAGAATAAAAAGCACATACTCCGGCGGCTCCTCAAGAGTTTTGAGCAGAGCGTTAAAAGCCGCGGTGGACAGCATGTGCACCTCGTCTATGATATATACTTTCTTTTTGCCTCTGGTGGGAGAATAGGATACTTCGTCGATGATCTGTCTGACATCCTCAACACCGTTATTGGAAGCAGCATCGATCTCGATGACATTCATACTGTTGCCGGCGGCAATCTCCCTGCACATCTCGCACCGGCCGCAGGGGCTTCCGTCAACGGGATTCTCGCAGTTGACTGCCTTTGCCAAAATCTTTGCAACAGAAGTCTTACCTGTTCCACGTGTGCCGCAGAACAGGTAAGCATGTCCGACTCTGTCCGATCTTATCTGATTCTTAAGTGTTGTAATAATGTGATCCTGGCCTTTGACGTCCTCAAAAACCGGTGGTCTGAATTTCCTGTAAAGTGCTACATAACTCATTTAAAAAAACCTGCTCCAACAAAACTTCCCGCAAAGGCAGCTGCCCCCGCTATTTTTAATCCCCAAAATTTATTCCCAGCATCTTGGCTTCCTTAATGATGCTGGCATCGGGAGAAACATATTTAAGCTTGCCGGCGATCTCGGAAAGAGGAACCTTAACGATCTCTCTGTTCTTGTAGGCAACCATATAGCCATATTCCTTCTTGAGGATAAGCTTGCCGGCCTCTGCTCCCAGTCTTGACGCAAATACTCTGTCATAGGGATCCGGCGCTCCGCCCCTCTGCATGTGGCCCGGAACGGTTACCCTTACTTCATGACCGGTCTTCTTCTGGATAGCCTCGGCTATCTCATAGGATACGGAAGGATATTTGTAGTTGGCCATCTTCTCCTTGTATTCCTTCTTGGAGAGCTTGGCATCCTTCTTGGAAATGGCACCCTCGGCAACAGCGATGATAGTGAATCGGCTGCCCTTCTTGTCTCTCGCCTCGATGGTCTCACATACCTTGTCAATGTCATAAGGAATCTCAGGGATAAGGATAACGTCGGCACCTCCTGCCATTCCGGCATTGAGTGTCAGCCATCCGACCTTATGTCCCATAACCTCGATAATGAAAACGCGGCCATGGGAATCGGCTGTAGTATGGATGTTATCTATAACTCCTGTAGCCACATCAACGGCACTCTGGAAACCAAAGGTCATGTCTGTGCCCCACAGGTCATTATCAATTGTCTTTGGAAGGGAAACAATATTGAGTCCCTCTTCGCTCAAAAGGTTGGCTGTCTTCTGGGAACCGTTTCCTCCCAGCACAACCAGGCAATCAAGCTGAAGCTTGTAATAATTCTGCTTCATGGCTTCAACCTTATCAAGTCCATTCTCGTCAGGTTCTCTGATGGTCTTGAACGGAGTCCTGGAACTGCCCAGGATAGTTCCTCCCTTGGTAAGAATACCGGAGAAATCCTTGGAAGTAAGCATACGGAAATCACCGTATATAAGTCCCTTATAGCCGTTATTGAAGCCATAGAACTCAACTTCCTCTCCGCTGTGCGCAATACACTTAACAACGCCGCGCATTGCCGCATTCAAAGCCTGACAATCACCACCGCTAGTCAACATACCAATTCTCATCATGTGAAAAGGCCTCCTTTGAATCAACCTGATTGTAACGCACACTACAATTAATTATACAAAATTAAAAGACTACTGCCAAGTAATCCGGCAGTAGTCTCCTTCTGGTTTTTATGATGTTTGTTCAAGGCTCGGTCAGCCTGTTGTTGCGGGTGCTGCCGCGGGATCTGCAGGAGCGGGAGTTCCGGGAACCCAGCCTGCGGGGGCCACTAAAAGTCCGTTCTTGTCGAATGTGCAGGATACATTGTCAAGAACCGCTGTCACGTTAGCCAGCATGCGTCCGTTGTTGGCATCAAAGTATCTCCATCCCTCAGAAAGCTGTACCCAACCAACAACCTGATGTCCGTCTGCGGGATCAAGGTAATATACACCGTCCTTAAGTCCAAGAAGACCGACTGCCATCTTTCCGTCTGCCGCAAAGTAAAAGCTCTTTCCCTCAATGGGGTTCCAGCCTGTTACCATCCTGCCGTCAGGTCCGAAGTAGTATCTTGCTGCAGCCTCTCCTGACCATCCGGTCTGCATAACACCGTCTGCGCCAAAGAGATAAACCGCGTTGTCTATTGTCTGAAGTCCAACCACAGCCGCATTGTCCGGGCCAAAATAGAATCTCTGTCCCTGCTCGTTGGAATACCATCCGCTTACAGCGATACCGTCCGGGCCGAACATATACTTGCCGGTCTCAAGAGCGATCATGCCTGTCTGCATAACTCCGTTCTCGTTAAAGTAGTAGAGCTTGTCCCCGATCTGGGTAAGGCCTGCATGCATTACATACTGTTCATCAAAGTAATGGATACCGTCCTCAAGTTGAACAAATCCCCTCTGGCAGACGCCATCGGCATTGGCATAATATACAGCTCCACCCAGGTTCAAAAGACCTGTTCTTCTCACGCCGTTCTCATCGAAATAAAATCTTGCTCCGTCAATGTCTGCAAAACCAACCTTGGCAAGTCCGCCCTCGTTGGGGTCCAGGTAATAGATCCCGCTCTCGTCCTGGAACCAACCGGTCTGGATAAAGCCGTTGGGATCTGCATGATATTTCATGCCACCAAGATTGATCCAACCGTACTGCTTACGATAATTGTGATAATAGAATACATGTCCGCCCCAGGCATTGAAGCCCTCAGGGATGATCCTAGAAAAATAATCGGTGTATAGGTGGTTAACATCCACTCTTGTAGGGATTCCTGCGTAGGAGCCGTGGCTGCTGGATTGCCACATTGCATACTCTCCGGGGTAATCACAGCTGGTGTTGTACTGGGCAACCCACTTTGCCCCTGCCACATTGGGCATTCTTCCCATGAACCAGTTTCTGCTGGCGTAAACCATGGGCTCATAGCCGTTGGCATTGATGATACCGCAGAAGGTATCAGCGATAGCCTGAAGCTGACCCGGATTCAGTCCCTTGTGCACCGAATCTTCTATATCAATTGCAATGGGAAATGTAACCGCGTAGGGAGCGACCCAGGCAAGAACCTGATTGGCCTCTGCCGCTGCAGCTTCAGGAGTTGTGGCATAGGAATAGATGTAGATTCCCGTTCTTACACCTGCTGCATTTGCTCCGTTGATATTGTTGACAAACTGCTCATCAAGGCCCTTCTTGGTACTTCCGACCCTGATCATGGCAAACCTGATACCGGACGCCCTGACCTGCTGCCAGTTGATACCGCCCTGATACTTGGAAACATCGACTCCCACCGCAATTTCAGGACCGGCCGCACCGGCCTCGGTCTCAATACTTGCAGCAGGAACAAAGAACAGGGCCGCCACCATAGAAATGAGCAGTCCTGTTGTGATCAATAAACCTCTTAACCTTTTTCCCATACCTCTCCCCCATTTTTTACAGTTTTCTTAACATTTATTATACGGGAAAAGAGGTACCGGGGTCAATGAAATACTGCTTATTTGCCCTCCAGATCGGCAACCCTTACAGGCTCTCCGTTAAGCAGTATATATCCGGGCGGAAGCTTGGATGCATCAGCCTGGGAAGTGTATTTCTTATTCTCATGTTTATGAGGCATGGAACCAGAAGCCCTGTTATGGGTCTTTTTCCCGGCAAAAGTATCATAGCTGCCGGCCCTTCTGTGCTCATGGGGCATGGATGACGGCTCTTTTGACATACCGGGGATCTGCGGCGCGCCGGGACGCATGCCTGCGCCGGTAACTCCGCCCTTTTTCTTGACTTTGTAGATCACAGCGGCGATGACCGCAACGTAGAATAAAAGTGAAAATAAAGCTTCCATAGTCTGACTCCCTTCGTACGAATATTGTACAACATTATGATATGATATAGGTATAAAAACATTGACTTTTTGTAAGGAGGATCTGCCATGCTAAAGGATTTTGTCAAAGCCGAACTGCCCGTTGAAGAAGAACTCAAAGCGAAGCTGAAAGAAGAACGCGCACATCTTTTCGCATCGCAGATGAAGATAAAGGAAGCCGGCCTCCCGGTAATGGTGCTGTTTGAGGGCTGGAATGCCGCAGGAAAGGGCGCCGTTATCGGAAAAGTCATCCGCAACATCGACCCGAGATTTTTCAAGGTCGCGACCATGGACAGACAGCCCAGCGACGAGGAAAAGAGATACCCCTTCCTTTACAGGTTTATTAAGGAAATCCCAGAGGCAGGAAAGTTCCGTTTCTTTGACACCTGCTGGATGGAGGAAGTTGTGGATGACGTTCTGGATGAGAAGCTCACCGAGGAAGTCTACAAGAAGCGGGTTCACTCCATAAACGTCATTGAGCGTCAGCTCTGCGACAACGGATATCTGGTCATCAAGTTCTTTTTCCATATTTCAAAAAAGGAGCAGAAGAAGCGCCTTGAGGCCCTTCAGGCATCCAAGTATACCAGCTGGCGTGTAGACAAGGACGATCTTTTGCAGAACAAGCATTATGATAAATGCCTTGAGGTTTTTGAGAGATATCTTGGGGACACCAATCAGTCAAGGGCACCCTGGTACATAATAGACGCCACCGATAAAAAGCAGGCAGAGCTTCAGGTTTTGCAGTTTCTTAATCAGGGGATCGATGTAGCCCTGCAGAATCAAAAGACAAATGTTCCGATACTTCAGAACACCTTCCCAATGGAGAAGGTGGGGAAGCTTTCCGATATTCCGCTGGAGGGAAAGCATCTTTCGGATGAAGAATACGACGCCGAGCTGGACAGACTTCAGAAGGAACTCAAGGATCTCGGGAACAAGGTTTATCGCAAGAAGATCCCCGTCATCATCGCTTACGAGGGATGGGATGCCGCCGGAAAGGGCGGAAATATCAAGAGGATCACGGAGGCACTGGATCCAAGGGACTACGTTGTTGAGCCCATAGCAAGCCCTGAGCCCCACGAGAAGGCAAGGCACTATCTGTGGAGATTCTGGACAAGGCTTCCAAAGACAGGACACATCACGATCTTTGACAGAACCTGGTACGGAAGGGTAATGGTGGAAAGGCTTGAGGGCTTCTGCTCGGAGAATGACTGGCAGAGAGCCTATAACGAGATAAATGAATTTGAAAAAGAACTGTGCGACTGGGGCGCAGTTATCATCAAGTTCTGGGTTCAGATCGATAAGGACACCCAGCTTGAGCGTTTCAATGACAGACAGAACACCCCGGAGAAACAGTGGAAGATCACCGACGAGGACTGGCGAAACCGCGAGAAATGGGATCTTTACGAAGGAGCCATCGACGAGATGATCGCAAAGACCAGTACCACCTTCGCCCCCTGGTATGTACTGGAGTCCGTGGATAAGAAGTACGCCAGGATCAAGGCTCTTAAGATTGTTATTGAGAAGCTTAAGGAAGCGCTGGAGTGAAATGGTGAGACGGAGATTCTTGACTCTATTGCAATGAACCAAAAATTTCCGCCCCGGGGAATGAAGCTTTCCGGGGGGAGATTTTTGGGATGAGAAAAGTTTTTTTGTCGGAGCAGGGCGAAATAATACTATCAGCGCTCTATATTGTAATTAGTATTACTTTGATGGCTCTTTTCCCTGGATTTTAATGGTTTTACATGGTGGCAGTAATACTACAGCGCATATATGACCGCTATAGTATTACTTTTGTAATACCAAACCCCCTATAAAAGAGGTAATGGTATTATTTCCGTGTTATCGCCTCAATTCGAGAAATAATGAGTGATCATCCGCTTCACCTCCAATATACTCAAGGGATATTGGAGGGTTTCATAAGTCACGATCAGATTAACTCCGGGGATATACCCGTTTTTGAAGTATGTCCTTAATTTGTTTATCGCTTTATTTCTGTATTTGGGATCATCCATCTTCCCGAAGTGCTCCCAGTAGATCAGGTTTTTAGATCCCAATTTTATAGTGAAATCAGGATATATCGAAATGTTTTCTATTTCCAATGCGCACTCGTATCTGTAAGGGATACCTGCCTCATACAATGCAGTAGCAATGATCGCTTCTGATTTTGACCTGACCTTGTCACCCTTGGGGGCATCGTGAATCAGCTCCTCTTCATAATCTTTTTTTCTGTCATAATCCTCGTACTCCCATTTGTCTTCGGACAAAAGCGCGCTGAAGGGCGAGCCTTTTTGCAGAAGCGACCGGTAATCCCGCTGTTTTCTAATCTTCAAGTATGCCGAAAGGCTCCGGTACTCATTCTTTTTGTCCGCAAGCATATCACTCAGATACCTCTTGGTTGCCAGCGTTTCTGCTGTTTTGCGTTTATCCTTGTCCAGGTAGCTGCGCTTGTACTCTCCGCCAACCTTATGCTGGTGGTAAAAGCGGTATTTTCCTTTGACTTTATCAGCTATAATTGAACCTTCCGGGAATTTGCTGATTCTTTTCCCTAAAGCTTTGATCTCTTCTTCGAGAGACTGCTTCCTTGCATAGTACAAATCTTCTATCATATTTTTCTCCTTTTATTACAATTGCAGATTGGGCCCCACCAATGACAATTCATGTATAAGAGAATTTGTTGAATTTGCGGAAGAAAATCCAAAGAAATTTCACAAGACAGAGAAAATAATACCATAAAGAATGATATATGCAAATCATTTTGATATAATGAACAAAATAATTGTGCACAAATCATGGGAGGCCTTTATATGAGTGATATTAAGATAGTAATTGCCGACAAAGACAGCGTCGGATATGACATGGACTACAGCATCTATGAGGAGCTGGGAGATGTCACCTACTACGACGACAAGGTGACAGAAGAGAATGCAAAAGAGAGACTGGCCGGGGCCAAGGTCCTTGTGATCAACAAGAGTCAGATCACAGACAAGCTCCTGGATGATGCTCCGGATCTTGAGCTAATCTGCGAGTTTGCCACCGGCTATGACAACGCCAACATTCCCGCCTGCGACAGACACGGGGTTAAGGTTGCCAATATCAAGGGCTATTCAACACCTTCGGTTGCCCAGCACACCTTTGCCATGCTCTTTTATCTGATGGAGAACCTGCGTCACTACGATGAATTCGTAAAAAGCGGCGCCTATGCCAACCAGGAACACTTCTGCTGTCTGGACATTCCCTACAGCGAGCTTGAGGGCAAGACTTATGGAATCGTAGGAATGGGTAATATCGGAAAAAAGGTGGCTCAGATAGCTACAGCCTTTGGAGCACATGTAATCTTCTATGCCTCCTCGGGACACAGCGACTGCACGGACTACGAGCAGGTGAGCTTCGATGAGCTTCTTGAGAGATCGGATGTGATTTCTCTTCACTGCCCCTTAAGTGACAGGACCAGGGATCTGTTCAATGCAGCTGCATTTGACAAGATGAAGAAAACCGCGATTCTTATTAATGTAGCAAGAGGTGCAGTAGTAACAGAGAAGGATCTTGCGGATGCACTCATTGAGGGCAAGATCGCTGCCGCAGGGCTTGACGTTCTCAATCCTGAGCCCATGGCAAAAGACTCAGCTCTTTTGCAGATACAGGACAGCGGCAAACTTATCGTAACACCGCACCTGGCCTGGGCCAGCACTGAAGCAAGAGTCCGCTGCCTGGAAGAGGTTAAGCTGAATATACAGGGATGGCTAAGCGGCCAGCCCAGGAATATAGTGAACTAAAGCAAAGGACCGTTCCCGTTAAGGGGCGGTCCTTTTGAATCGGGGCAGTGTTCTTATGTGGCATTATTCCGAGAAAATAATACTATCGCTCTTATATTTCAGGTATGGTATTACAAAAGTAATACTATAGCGGTCATATATGCGCAATAGTATTACTTCCGCCTTGAAAATTCATTAAAATCGAGGAAAAGAGCCATCAAAGTAATACCAATCACGATATAGAGCGCTGATAGTATTATTTCGCCCTAATCCGGCAAAATTTCGCCCCAAAAGTCGCGCACCCACAGGCATGAAAAAGCCCCAGAGCCGGCGCCAAGGCGCAGGTGACTCCGGGGCTTTCATATTTTTTCAAAAAACAGAAGGATCTAAAATTATGTAAGTCTTCCTCTAAAGCACTTAAAAGAGCCGATTACTTAAAGCTCTCTAAAATTACTTGAAAGGATTCTCTGTGGGATAAGGCAGAGATGCAGGCTGGTTGTAGCCGATGGTCTCTGCTCCCAGATACTTGAATACCTCAAACAGGCTCTTTCCGAAGTGACCGAATGCTACGGCACCGTGGTGAGGGAAGTTGTTCTGGATGAGTACGTGTCTGTAGAATCTGCCCATCTCAGGGATAGCGAATACACCGATACCACCGAAGGATCTTGTGGGAACGTTGAGAACTTCGCCCTCTGCAAGGTATGCACGAAGGTGGTTGTCGGATGTGCTCTGCAGTCTGTAGAAGGTGATCTCGCCGGGAGCGATGTCGCCTTCAAGAGTTCCCTGTGTAACTTCCTCAGGAAGGTTACGAGCCATGATTCTCTGGAACTTCATCTCGCAGCTTGCAAGCTTGCTTGTGCAGGTATTTCCGCAGTGGAAGCCCATGAATGTATCTGTGTGCTTGTAGTCGAACTTGCCCTTGATGGACTCGTTGTACATATCCTCAGGTACAGAGTTGTTGATATCAAGAAGTGTAACAGCATCTTCAGATACGCAGGTTCCGATGAACTCACTGATTGCACCGTAGATATCTACTTCGCAGGATACAGGGATTCCGCGGCCTGTAAGTCTTGAGTTTACATAGCAGGGAACGAAACCAAACTGTGTCTGGAATGCAGGCCAGCATTTGCCGGCGATGCATACAAACTTCTTGCTGCCCTTGTGCTCCTCGATCCAGTCAAGAAGTGTGAGCTCATACTGAGCAAGCTTCTCAAGGATCTCAGGCTTCTTGTTGCCTGCGCCAAGATCAGCTTCCATATCCTTAACAACCTCAGGAATTCTGGAATCACCGGCATGCTTGTTGAAGCTCTCGAAAAGATCAAGCTCTGAGTTCTCTTCGATCTCTGCGCCGATGTTGTAGATCTGCTGAATAGGTGCGTTACATGCAAGGAAGTTCATGGGACGAGGTCCGAATGAAATAACCTTGAGGTTTGAAATGCCGTAGATAGCTCTTGCGATAGGCACGAACTCGTTGATCATCTTAGCGCAGCCCTCTGCTGTGCCAACGGGATACTCGGGAATATAAGCCTTTACTCCGCGAAGGTGGAGGTTGTAGCTTGCGTTAAGCATTCCGCAGTAAGCATCTCCTCTTCCGTCGATAAGGTCGTTCTGTGACTCCTCTGCTGCTGCGCAGAACATTACAGGTCCGTCAAACTTCTCAGCGATAAGTGTCTCTGAGATCTCGGGTCCGAAGTTTCCAAGGTATACACAAAGAGCGTTACATCCTGCCTTCTTGATATCCTCAAGAGCTTCCATAGCCTGTGTCTCACTCTCGATGATACATACAGGGCACTCATAAACGTCCTTGTCGTTGTAGTTCTTCTTGTAGGCTTCCATAAGAGCCTTTCTTCTGTTTACTGCAAGTGATGCAGGGAAGCAGTCTCTGCTCACTGCAACCAGTCCGATTTTTACCTCTGGCATGTTGATCATAATAATCCCCTTTCCTGCGACATCCGGTCGCTTAACTTGTGAAATGTTATTGTCTTATCACAGATTTGCAAGTTCCTTGTAGTCCTCTTTAAGATCTGTGTAAAGCTTCTTGTAAAGTGCGTGATACCCCGCATACTTCTTGGCATTCTCAGCTATGGGCTCTGTCTCTTTGGCCTTGGTGATCAGCTTGTCTGCTGCCTCAGGAACGCTGGCATATACGCCGGCTCCTACGCCTGCCAGAATAGCCACGCCAAGGGCGGGACCCTGCTCCTGGTTGATGGTTGCAACCTTGCAGCCGTACAGGTCTGAGAGCATCTGTCTCCAGATCCTGCTCTTTCCACCGCCGCCGCAGGCCATCATCTCTTTAACCTTGATGCCCATCTCATTCAGGATATCGTTGCAGTCGCAAAGGGAATAGGAAACACCCTCCATTACCGCACGAAGCAGATGCTTTCTGGTGTGAATGCCTGACAGTCCGAAGAATACGCCTCTTGCCTTGTCATCAAGGTGAGGTGTTCTCTCGCCGTTGAGGTAAGGCAGATAGATAAGCCTGTCACTTCCAACGGGAACTGTCTCAATGTCAGCATTTATAAGGTCATAGGGATCGACTCCCTTTTCCTTGGCTTCTTCTATATAACTCTGGCAGAAGTTATCCCTGAACCACTTCAGCGAAAATCCCGCTGCCTGTGTAACTCCCATGATGTGCCATGCTCCCGGTACCGCGCAGCAGCAGGTGTGAACACGGCCCTTGGGGTCGATACTTACCTTGTCTGTGTGGGCAAATACAACTCCGGAGGTTCCGATGGTGGTGAAGGCTGTGCCCTCTCTTACAACACCGGTTCCCACAGCAGCTGCCGCATTGTCGCCTGCGCCTCCCACAACAACCGTATCTGTTGTAAGGCCAAGCTCCTTAGCAACCTCAGGTAAAAGAGTTCCCGTAACTTCGCAGGACTCATACATTTTGCCAAGAAGGCTCCTGTCAATGTTCAGCTTATCAAGAACCTCCTGTGACCAGTCGCGCTTTGCAACATCCATGAGCTGCATTCCTGACGCATCGGATACCTCTGTGGCAAATTCACCTGTCAGTACATATCTGATGTAGTCCTTGGGCAAAAGAATGTGTTTGCATTTAGCGTAGTTCTCCGGCTCGTTGTTACGTACCCAGAGGATCTTGGCTGCGGTCCATCCTGTAAGAGGCGGATTGGCTGTGATCTCGATCCACTTCTCACGAGGCATGATCCTTAGCATCTCTTCCACTTCGGCTCCGGTCCTCTGATCGCACCAGATAATGGAAGGTCTGATGACTTCTCCTGCCTCATCCAGCATTACCAGACCGTGCATCTGTCCTGAGATTCCGATTCCCTTGATGTCTGCAGGATCTGCAACCTTGCCGCCCTCGACAGCTTCCTTTACCACTGCCGCAACGGTCTCAAGGCTGGCTTTCTTCCAGTCGTAAGCATCCTGCTCTGCCCAGCCGTTCCGGGGAGTGTACATGGGATACTCGTAAGCTCTCTCAGCAACAACGCCGCCGTTCTCATCAAAAAGAACAGTCTTGGTGGCTGAAGTCCCAACGTCGATTCCAATAAGATATTTCATACTATACCCCCATCTCACGTATAAAATTTACGTGTCAAAAAAAATATATAATAATACAACTTAAAATACAACATTACAAATTTGCAGAAAAAACAGCGGTATTTCTATTCATTTTTACAACACTTGTATTTATCTTTAATCAAATCCGTACATCTTCTTCAACGCACCTGATACCGGTGAGCTCCTCAGATCTCTTATCGGGCTGTGACATGCCCGCAAACACCTTGAAATCATGGGAAAAGACCTGTCTGTTGCCCTCTTCGTCAACGGATGTAAATGCTCTTTTGTCCAGTTTGATCTCTACCGAAGTCTCTTTTCCCGGAAGGAGATGTACTCTCTTGAATCCGAAGAGGCAGGGATTGGGAATGGCAAGCTCGTACCCGGTGTCCTTGACATAAACCTGAACAACATCGTCGGTCTCAAAAGAGCCTTCATTTACAGCGATCACTTTGACAGTGGCACCGGCAAACTCGCCCTTGTCATCCCTGTTGATCTCAACGTTCATGTCTTTGACACTGCACTTGCCGTATGTAAGTCCGTATCCGAAGGGATACAGGGGCTCACCCTCAAAGTATCTGTAGGTCCTGTTCTTCATGGAGTAATCCTTGAAATCGGGAAGCTCCTCTGTGGAATGATAGAAAGTTACGGGAAGCTTACCTGAAGGTGAAACATCGCCGAACAGGATATCTGCCACGTCCTGACCGCCTCTTGCACCGGGATACCAGGCCTGGATAACAGCTGCTGCTTTCTCCTGGGCAACACCGAGGTTGATGGCACTTCCGGACATGTTGATGACTATTGTAGGCTTGTTGCAGTCAAGAACCGAGTTAAGGAGCTGTCTCTGGGGAATGGGAAGTTCAAGGTTGATCTTGTCTCCCGATGCAAACTGGTTGCCGGCATCTCCCTCTTCTCCTTCAAGGTTCTCATCAAGACCCACAACTACAACCATTACATCCGAATAGTCTGCAACGGTCTGAACCTCGGAAAGTCTGTCTGGATAATCCTGATCCGAAAGGTTGCTGAGATTCGGTTTCCAGAGGTCACAGCCCTCAGAATAAAGAACTCTCACATCGCTTCCAACCTTGTCCTCGATACCCTCGAGAACTGTTACAAATCTTGATGCCGTTCCGTGATAGTTACCCATAAGGGCTATCCTTGAATCAGCGTTGGGACCAACCACTCCGATTGTCTTAAGTTTTGACTTATCAAGAGGAAGAAGTCCGTCGTTCTTGAGAAGAACGATACTCTCAGCAGCTGCTCTGTGGGCTGTCTTCTGATGCTCCTCACACTCAACCACAGTGAAGGGAATATTGTCATACTCGGTCTTATCAAACATTCCAAGAAGGAATCTTGTGGTAAAGAGCCTTACCGCGGATTCTGTTATCTGCTCCTCGGTGATAAGACCTGCTCTATAGGCGTTCATCATCTTCTGATAGGTGCATCCGCAGTTAACATCGCATCCCATCTCAAGGGCAAGCTTAACCGACTCCTCGGCTGTTGCGGTTACCTTATGGTTCTCGTGGAAGTCGCGGATTGCCCAGCAATCTGAAACGAAGTGTCCCTCAAATCCCCATTTTCCTCTTAATGTATCAACCATTAGGGGCTTGTTGGCGCAGCAGGGCTCGCCGTTGGTCCTGTTATAGGCGCCCATTACAGCTTCTACCTTAGCGTCCTTAACGCAGGTCTCAAAGGCGGGAAGGTAGGTCTCTTCCAGATCCTTCTTTGAAGCCTTGGCGTCAAAGAAATGCCTCTCCCCTTCAGGGCCTGAGTGCACCGCAAAGTGCTTGGCACAGGCTGCTGCCTTCATGTACTCGCCGTCACCCTGGATTCCCTCTATGAAAGGAACTGCAAGCGCGCCGGTAAGGAAGGGATCCTCTCCGTAGGTCTCATGTCCTCTGCCCCATCTGGGGTCACGGAAAATATTCACATTGGGTGACCAGAAGGTGAGACCCTTGTAGATGTCTCTGTCACCTCTTTTTGACTGCTCGTTGTATTTGGCACGGCCCTCGGTGGCGATGACTTCGCCCACTTTCTTCATGAGATCCGTGTCAAAGGCTGCCGCCAGGGCGATAGCCTGAGGGAACATGGTGGCTGAACCTGCTCTTGCCACTCCGTGGAGAGCCTCATTCCACCAGTTATAGGCGGGAACTCCCAGCCTGTCTATGGCCGGTGAATCATATCGAAGCTGTGAGGCCTTCTCCTCTACAGTCATCTTAGCCACCAGCTCTTTTGCCCGCTTTCTTGCTTCTTCTCTGTTCATTGCATACCCCTTTGTCTATGTAATGTAAAAACAGTTATTCTTACAAATACTAGTTTATGCCTCGGGATATGTTTTTTCTTATCACATCTTGTCATTTTTTTATTAAATAGCACCAAAAAAGACAAGAGCAAAACTACCTGATCAAAGCCCTGACAATATTGGTGCCCTCGCTGTGATCGTAGGTGGCAGACTCATAGCTGTGTTTCATGATGGCTGAAGATATGTCATCTCCAAGTTCCAAGGGGTTGATCCTCTTGCCGTTAAAGCTGCAGATAACCTCGATCTCGCTGCCGGTTTCCGAATATTCGGCTGTCAGCTCAATGTCCGACTCAACCTTAAGCTGGGTAATAAGGATCTGGAAACAGAGCTCCTCAATAAAGCCAAAGCACCTTCTTGCCAGCTTGCGGTCAATAAAATTATCATTGGTGTATCTGTCAAATTCAGACTGCATTGCGATCTGATCAAAACCGTCTCTTTTGATATGTGCCTTGTAGATCTTAAGCTGTTTGACAAATATCCTTGTCTTCTCTTTTTCCGGTTCATCAAATATCTTGTGGGGAGTGCCCTCTTCATATATCACCCCTTCATCAAGGTAGAAGATCCTGTTTGAAACGTCTTTTGCAAACTTCATCTCATGGGTAACTATCAGCATTGTCATGCCTCTGTTGGCAAGCCCCATCATTACAAGAAGCACCTCTCCGACCATAGCCGGGTCGAGGGCTGATGTGGGCTCATCAAACAGTATCACCTCCGGATCAAGGGCCACAGCCCGCACAATGGCAACTCTCTGCTGCTGACCACCGGAAAGCTCCATGGGGTAACTTAGAGCCTTGTCCGAAAGACCCACCAGCTGCAGAAGCTCCATTGCCTTATCGTAGGCCTTCTGCCTGTCGGTTTTTAGGAGCTTCACCGGTGCGAACATGATATTTTCCACAACAGTAAGATTTGGGAAAAGATTGAATGACTGGAATACCATACCTATCTTGCGGCGCATGAGGTGAAGGGGATATCCCTTCCCGGTGGTCTCCTCCCCTCTGTAGACGATGCTTCCGCCGCTGACTTCTTCCAGTCTGTTTATAGTGTTCAGGAAAGTACTTTTACCCGTTCCCGAAGGCCCGATCACAGATATGACATCACCCTTTCTGATATCACAGTTGATGGATCGTAAGGGGACAGCATTTTCGTAGCTTTTTGACAGATCCCTGACAGAAAGCAGTACCTCTTTGCTCTCCTGCCCGGAACGGCTGCTCTCACCCGGATACATGATGTCATAGGTTCTCACAGAATTCTTTTCAAGCTTTTCCAGATAGGAGATATTTCTCTGCCCCGGCTTAACTCCGGCAAGAACCCGTTTAAGGAGCATTGTCATACCCAGTGTCAGCAAAAAATATACAGCCGCAGTAAAGATCAGGGGGAAAAACGCTTCGTAGGTCCTGCTCCTTATGATGTCGGCAGCCTTTGTAAGATCCTGTACCGAAATATAGCCCGCTACGGACGTCATTTTTACCATAGAAACAAACTGCCCGGAATATACGGGAATGATGCTGATAAGAGCCTGGGGAAGAATGATGTTAAAAAAGCCGGAAGTCCCTGTAAACCCGAGAGCCTTTGCCGCTCTTGCCTGGCCGGAAGGAACAGATATTATCCCGGATCTGAATATCTCCGAAACATAAGCCGCAAAGTCAATGGAAAAGCCTATAACACATACCCAGAAGGCCGACAGCGGAAGATCCACAAGAAGCACATAGTACAGCACCAAAAGCAAAAGGACAATGGGAACACCCTGTTCTATCCTGATGAAAAGACGGGCAAAGGCTGTGGCAAAGACATTCCTGCTCATTCGCATGGCGCAGATGCCTGCACCAAGGATCGTTCCGAAAAATGCTGCCAGAAACGATATCCTGATCGTAGTAAAAAGCCCCTGCAGGATACTTTTCCATCTGTCCTCTACGATAAGGGTCTTATAAAAGCTCTGCTCCAGCTTTTCAAAGAACCCCGCTTCCGATTGCATATCATCCGTTGTATAGGCATAGCTCTCAGTAGAAATCACTGCATAAGTGGGCTCCGAACTTACTTCCTGTGTGAACAGCATGGACTGCCCCCGTTCTTCGGTGTAGGACATTCCATAGGCAAAAAGGTCGTATCTGCCTGCCTCAAAGCCTGCAAGCGCACTATCTAGCTCCACAAATTCATATTCGGGAGTATAACCCGCATAGGCACAGAAATGATTGATTATATCCAAAAAATAGCCGCAAGGCTCCGCGCCGCTCTGGTAGGAAAACGGCGGCCAGTCAAGACAGCTTACTATCCTGATCGTGCCGTGATCCTCATCCTGCATGGGTATGCTTTCAAGATGATCCGGCGCAGTTTCGGGATTGCTCCAAAGCCTAAACATTGCATCAAGGCTCCCGTCTTCCCTGCTGATAGTCAGATATTCATCCAGCCTGTCGCGGATTTCTTTTCCTTTATCGGTTTTTACGGTAACAAAGCTGGATGAGAATTTTCCCACAGCCTCCGGCAGCACCATAAGATTGTCGTAGGCATCTGTATATTCTTCGACACTTGATTCCTCAGAAATGAAAAAAACGGCTTTATGCTGGGACACTGCAAGAGCCTCGTCACTCCAGGTCGGCACCAGCATGGTCTCACAGTCCGGGTATTCTTCCAGCAGGAAGTCATAAAAAACGCTCCCCTGAACAGTAACCGCTTTCTTGCCGTGAAGATCTGCGATACCTGAGATCTTTTCTCCTTCGGTACCCTTCTTTTCTTTGCCGCTGTAAAATGAAAAAGAGGCTACAGCCACGATCATGAGCAATAATATAAGAAGCTCCGCATAAAGAATTTTCTTTTCCCGTTTCTTCATATAAGAACAATTCACATCCTTCCGTATTTCACGATCGCAAAACCGTATATTATTAATATATCACAGAAAAAAGAGGAACCGCACCGAAAGATGCAGTTCCCCTTTTCGTAGGGTATCTATGAGTAAAAAGAGTAAAGACGCAGATTAAGGAAGCATCTCGGAATCTCCGAAGTACTCAGCCCACTTAGCTGTTCTCTCGTCGATGATAGCCTGTCCGCCTGCTGAGAGGTAATCTGCAATGCCGGCCTCCCAAACAGCATCGAAGTCTGCTTCCGAAGCAACTACTGCCTGGTCGTAAACCTGATCTCTCTTAGCTGAAAGTGTATCGCCTACACCAGCCTCGGCCTCGATAACACCAACGTTAACGTTCTTGGGCTCAAGTCCGTCAGCCTTTGAGATCTTGTCGGCTGCGCTTACAAGCTCGGGATCCTGTCCCGCATAGCCGTATGCGATGGAAAGGTCTGCAAGAGCCTGGTCGCCGAAGTATGTTCCGTTACATGTGATGGTGTAGTCGATGTTCTTACCTGAATTCTGGATGGCATCGCCTTCTGCTGCAATGATCTGGATAGCGCCGCTCTCAAGAACTTCGTGTGTAACGCCCTCATCACCTGCCTGGAGGTACTTGATCGTCTCAGGCTTTGAGATGAAGTCAAGGTAAAGAAGTGATGCAAGAGGCTCAGTGTTTGTTGTAGGGAAGAAGAGCTTTCTGTCGCCTGCTGAAGAATAGAGCCACTTAGCATACTTTCCATCAGAGTTCTGGAAGCAGTCAACTGCTACAAACTTAGCATCGGGACCAACGTTTCTTACAAGGTTGGAATTGATAGAATCTTCACCGTTTCTGAATACATAATCCCAGTTGTGCTGGAATGCGCCAACATAGCCGGCCTTGATCATATCGTCCTCAGTTGTATCTCCGCTTCCGTAAAGAGCGAAATCCTTCCACATAAGATCTTCGTTGTACCACTTATTAAGAAGCTTAACAGCGTCCTTTGTAGCTGCCTGTGTAACTGCTCTGTCATCGAATCCGTTTATGTAGTATTCCTTGTCGGTGATCTTAGGATCCATGAAAGATGTGATGAGGTTAGATGCTCTCCAACCTATATCATAGCTTGTTGAGAAAGGAACCATCTTGGAAGCGTCTTTTCCAAGAAGAGTATCAGCGTTATCTCTGAAGGCAATAAGCATGTCCTCAAACTCCTGAGTTGTTGTGGGAGCCTTCAGATTAAGCTTATCGAGCCAGTCCTGACGAACAAAGGTTACGATCCTCTGCTGCTCGGCACGTCTTCCCTCAAGTGCCCAAACTTCGCCCGTCTTGGGGTCTTTGTCCCAAAGCATGTTCTGTTCACCAAGCCATGACCAAAGGTTTGGTGTATCAGCCTTGTACTGCTCAATGAGGTCCTGAAGATCGATAACACCGCCCATCTGAGCGTATGTAAGAACTGTAGGATAGCTGTAAGTTACGCAGATGTCAGGAGCCTCTCCTGCTGCCAGAAGGTTGTTGATGTCATCAACCTCTGTCCATCTGGGAACCTTCTTGAAGGTTACTTCTACGTTGTGCTCCTCCAGCATGCCCTTCTTGATGTACTCTGTGTACATGTTGTTCTCGGGATCTGAACCGCCATCATTTCCTCTGTCGTAGATCTCTACTGTGATCTTTCTTGTGTCAGCGAACTTACCGTCTGTAAGCTCTGATGCTGTCTCAGGCTCAGCTGCAGGTGCCTCTGCCTGTGTCTCTGTAGCTGCAGGTGCAGCCTCGGTAGCAGCGGGCTGAGATTCAGTAGCTGCTCCGCCGTTTGATGATCCGCAGGCAACTACCCCAAGCGCCATCACAGATGCAAGAAACATTGATAATACCTTTTTCTTCATAACTCTACCTCCGTTTTTATTTATATGTGAATTGATTAAATAACTGCCAACAATGTAGTTCCGCTCTCGCAGAACAAGGTAGTTCCGCTCTCGCCTGCAAGCAGGCTCGCCGGAACAAGGTTCGAACCAGCTTCGACAAAACCTCAGCAGGTTCTCACTCTTTTACCGCACCAAGTGTTACCCCGTGGATGAAGTATTTCTGCAGGAACGGGTAAATGCAAAGGATCGGGATTGTGGAGAACATTACAATGGCTGCCTTTAGGGAAGCCGAAAGTCCCGGGGCCGAGAAGCCCTCCTGAGTTGCAACCTCTACCTGGTTAATATTGTTAATGATGTTGTACAAAAGAAGCTGCAGTGTGTAGTACTTGTCATTTCTCATGTACATCAGGGCATCTGAGTAGCCGTTCCATCTTCCTACCGCATAGAAAAGAGCCAGTGTAGCCATTACGGGCTTCGACAGGGGCAGGTAGATGTTTATCAGTATCCTGAAAAGACTCGCTCCATCGATCTCTGCAGATTCTCTCAGACTGTCCGGTATTCCGTAAAAGAAACTCCTCATGATGATCATGTTGTAAACACTCATGACTCCGGGAATGATCAGAACCAGAGGGTTACTTAAAAGATGAAGCTTCTGCATAAGCAGGTAGTTTGGAATTGTTCCCGCATTGAAGAACATTGTTATTGTTATAAATACGTTGATCGCTTTTCTTCCCTTCAGGTGCTCGAAGATAAGAGGATACGCACAAAGGGTTGTCATTGTAAGAGAAGCAACTGTGCATACGATGGTAAGAAATACTGTCCAAATGAATGCTCTTATGTACTTGGGATCCTTAAGCACTGTTGAGTACGCATTGAAGTTAAGACCCTTGGGCAAAAGATATACCTCATTCCTCACCAGGAAATCCGTTCCGCTAAGGGATTTTGCCAAAAGGTTCAGCATCGGTATGATGCACATCAAACTTACAATGAAGCAGAAGATCACAAATACGATGTCCCAGGCTTTATCAGCTTTTGATTTTACTTTCATCTCTTTATCCTCCCTTACCAGATTCCTCTCTCGCCAAGTCTGCGGGAGATAAAGTTAGCCATCAGCAGGAAGAACACACCTACAACCGACTGGAAAAGACCTACGGCTGTTGTCAGAGAGAACTGAAGTCCCTTGATACCTACTCGATAAACATAAGTTGCAATAACATCGGCAACCTTCATTACCAGGTTGTTCTGGAAGGCGAAAGGCCTGTCGAAGCCGCCGCCAAGGATGTTTCCAAGGCTCATGATAAGCAGTACCACGATTGTTGGCTTGATCCCGGGAAGTGTGATGTGCCACATCTTTCTGAAACGACCCGCTCCGTCAACGGCTGCTGCCTCGTAGAGCTCGGGGTTGATACCGGCAATGGATGCCAGATATACGATGGAACCCCATCCGAAGTTTTGCCATATACCGAATCCGATGTAGCTACCGATCCAGTGTGCCTCATCGTTAAGGAACGGAATGGCTGTACCGCCAAGCTTGCTGATAACTATGTTTACAAGTCCGTCGTTGGGTGCAAGGAGCTGCAGAGCCAGGCTGTAGATGATGACCCATGAAAGGAAGTGGGGCATGTAGGCGATGGTCTGCACAACCTTCTTGTATCGATGGAAGCACAGCTCGTTCAGGATCAGCGCAAATATGATGGGTGCCGGGAATCCGAAGATCAGATCCAGCAGATTCAGTGTCAGAGTGTTTCGAAGCGCATACTTAAAGTCGTTGTTCTGGAATGCCTTGATGAAGTACTCCCAGCCGTGATTGGCTGCAATGGGAAGTTTCCACACGCTCTCCACCAGGCTGTATTTCTTAAAGGCGATCTGTACATAGATCATAGGCGCATACTTGAAAACCAGAAGATAAATCAGCGGCAGTGCCAGCATTGCATACAGCTGCCAGTATTTCCTCATGTAGACGCCGAAGCTTACTTTTGACCGGGTCCCGGCTTGTTTACTCATTTCCTTCCTCCTCAAAAATCCTTATATAGCTTTCCCTCGGCCCTAAGTAGGACGTCGGGATCTCTATCCCTTTTTGCACCAGGATGATCCTCTCAAGAACTATCCCGGGGCTCATGCCAAAGAACACAAGTCTGTTCTCCCCTTTTTGGCATTTGACGGTGACTGTAACCTTTTTGACGTTGTCCTTTGCTTCCCGGGCCCACTGGGCACTTGGGAAAAAAGGCTTCTCCGGCTGCTTTACGGTGTTGATGATCTGCGTCTTTCCGCCATTTATGGCAAATCCCAGAAACTGCTCCGCCTTAAAGGTCACCGGTGTTGTTGGTGCCAGCTCAAAGGTCAGCTCGTACTCTTCAGTCCGTGATGCCAGGAACCTGTATTCAACGCTTGGCCTTCTTTTGGCATCCCTGAAATCCGACGTTACCGGGAAGACCTTTATGGCACTTCCGCTTCTTCCGTAGGGAGCAAGAACCTTGAATGCCCCTTTCGGTATATCCTTTTTGGAAAAAAAGTGTTCCGCTTCCATACAGATATATCCGTCGCTCTCGATATATAATCCCAGCGGAACATCTACGGGAGCCGCAGCCACAGTTACCTTAGCAGTTCCTATTCCGATGCCCTCAACCTCGAAATGCCCTTCCGCTTTCTCCGACAGAAGATCTTTGCCGGCGGAAATCCTTATCCGCTCTCTGACCTTGACTTCCCCCTCTGTCTTAGAGAAATTAAGCCAGCTGCAATCCGTGCGGATCTTGAATCTGTAGGGCTTCTCGCTGCCGTTTATGATGTCAAAATCTATGGTGTCCACGTCGGGCCTTAGCATGTCTTCCCAGGTCTGGGGATGATCGTTCCACTCAAGGCCTGTCATGTAATGCTCATCATCGGCTCTTGAAACCAGCATCCTGGGGGAGTTGGCCCCATATACCAGATGCCTTACGGGATACTTGTTGTCCTCCTCGTTCCAGTTCACAAAGCCCACATGCTCTGACTTTCCAAAGCCCTTGTAGAATCCGTTGTCCACCGATTCATACTCATCGATGACCGCTGCGTCAAAGTCAACACATTTATCAACTTCATCCGCCAGCTTATTGGCTTCGATACGGTTCTGCTTTGCAAAAAGCTCATTTCTTCCTGCCAGTATCCACATCTTCATGAGATTGGCGGTTCCGCAGGCCGGGTAATACAGAAGGGATATGAAAGCTGAAAGATTCTCCTCACTTACCTTCTTTTTTAGAGCCGCAGCTTCCTTGAGGATCCCTTCGCTGACAGACAGTATCCTGTCCGACTCTCCGAAATGCAGTGGGTGGTAAACACCCACATTCATGATCTCGTGGCGTCTTTTCTCAAGAAGTCCCGTGTAATCCCAAAGGATCTTTTTGATCCTGTTTCTTGATGAGCGCGGGAGCATTGCTCCAAACTGTCTCTCACACCAGCAGTCCATGTACTTTTGCGTGACGGAAGCATCGCTTCCTCCCCACTTATCTATGTCATAGGCAAGATCCAGGAAATAGGAAAGTCCAAGCTCCTGGGTTCCTATGTCACCAACGTTTGTGACCCAGATCTTTCGCACTCCGAATTCGTAGGCCGCGCTCATCTGCTCCCAAACCCTCGGGAGGTAGGTGGAGCCGATCCACTTGAAGGAGAAGGGTCCTCCGTGCATATCCATGTGGTAATACATTCCGAATCCCCCGGGGTGATCCGCTATCTCTTTTCCCGGAAGGGTCCTTGTATAACCCACGTTGTTGTCGGAAAGCATAAGGGTTACATCCCTAAGCTCCGGGTCATTCATAAGTCCTTCGGTGTTCTCATCCCCATAGAAGAATTCCTCCACCTCGGAGAAAAGAACTATCTGCCGGGGAACATTCCCGATATTCTCATCGATGGTCTCTCTGATGAGATCGTTCTGGGTCTTAACCACATCCCGTATCAGATCTATGTTGTCCCTGAGGGTGGCGTCCTCGCTGAGGATCTTTGAATCCCGCTCCCCGCGCATTCCCAGGGTTATCACATTTTCAAAAGCCTTGTTCCGAAGAAGTCCGTCTCTCCAGAAACGGGTTATGCCCTCCTTGTTGGCCCTGAAATCCCAGGCGTCTCCGTAGATGGAGTTCTCTCCCCGAAGCAGCCTGTACTCCTCGCCGCTTCTCATACAGGGCTCGTGGTGGGAAGTGCTCATCACCACTCCGTATTCATCCGCAAGTCTTGCGCTCTCAAGCCCCGGTCCGTCCATACTGAAGTTGGAATTCCACATGGCAGGCCAAAGGTAATTGCCCTTGAGGCGAAGGAGCAGTTCAAAAACTCTTTCGTAGCACCTGGCGTTTATTCCGCCAAAGTGTTCTGTGGCCCAGTTTCCGAAGGCGGGCCATTCGTCATTTATGAAAAATCCGCGATACTTTACAGAGGGCTCTTTGCTGACCATGTTGGCCGCATCTGTAAGTTGGACATTTTTCCTTTTTTTGGGTAATACGTGATTCCAGTTCACAAGGGGCGAAACCCCCAGAAGCTCAGAGAGATGAAACAGTCCGTAGATAGTTCCCCGCTTATCGCTTCCTGCGATTACCAGCGCGTGCTCCACGTCATCCAGAGGCCTGTCTATCACCTGGAAGCTGTAGACCTCCCATTTCCCCCTCACTTGTTCCAAGTCCAGGAGCCCTCTGTCTTCCAGTTCCTTGAGGTAGTCGCTCTTGTCCACGGTTCCGTAGATGATAAGGTTCCTGCACTTTGTGCCCTTTGTGTACTCGCCGGCATGAAAGCCGGTTACCAGAAAAAGGTCCTGTCTTACCAGTGCCGCTACCTTATTTACCCCGGGAAAAGACTTGGATTCGTAAGTGAACATTAACCTGTTATCGAAACTTATCTTGGACACTTTTACCCCCAGCAGGTTCAAATTTCACTTAATACTTGTTGATATTTCCCCAATTCGATGCTATATATTTATCATAAGCATGGGATTTTAAAACAAATACACAAAAAGCAGTATATTTTTTGCATTATCCGATATGAATTGCACAATCTCTTTTCCCGTGTTTGTTAGGAGGAGTATGAAAAAGTGTCTGAACTTCCCGTATACAGTGATCGACAGCGAGATAATCTGTGAGCACAAGAGGGCCCGCATAGATAAATCCGATATCAGCACTGTCCACAACCATGACGGTTACGAGATAGTTCTTTTCCTTGAAGGCGATGTCAACCTCATGATTGAGCCTGACATTTTTAAGATGAAACCCGGAGACATCTTCTTTGTAAGTCCTCTGGTATTCCACGGCGTGGACCTTGAGGATGTCAGCGGTTATGAGAGGATTGTCATAAACATCCAATATGAATATCTTAAGAATCTTGGTGATGCGGAAACGGATTTCAGCACCCTTTTCAGAAGCACCGACTCCGCAAACATGAATCACCTGCGGATCCCCGAGGAATCCATTTCAAAATTTATTGAGGTGGCCAAAAACCTGGAGGAAGCCCTCCACAGCGAAAGCTACGGCCACAGTATCCTGGCGAAGGCTTATCTTGCCGAATTCCTGCTGCTTACCTGCAAGTACTCGGAGAATGTTCCTCCCCAGAAAAAGAGCAGTTCCATGCCCGCGGCGGTGGCAAAGGTCCTGGACTACATCGACACCCACCTTACGGAGGACATCACCATCAGCACCATGTCCGCGGCGCTTCACTACAGCAGCGACCACTTAAGCCGGGTCTTTTCCGATGCCACCGGAGATTCCCTGAAGCACTACATTAACGCCAAGAAGATAGCTCTTGCCCAGAAGCTTCTGCTTAAGAACAACTCTCCCTACGATGTGTGCTTCATGGTGGGATACAATAATTACTCCAGTTTCTCAAGGCGCTTTTCCAATCAGATAGGAATGTCGCCAAAGCAGTACCAGCTATCCAACCGCACCTTGTAATATGTCAGCCTAATATATGGTTCGGCCCTTCTCATCAGCGATGCCGCTCTTTCTGAAGAAGTAGGAGTTCACCTGATCTCTCCACTCTCTGGCGTTGTCAAGCTGAAGGTCGAACCTTTCTTTTACCCTTGCAAAGGAATCCCCGGGAATGGCGTCCTTTAAGCTGTCCCAGTCCGCAGCAAGTCCCCGTGCCTGTTCTTCTCCCTCAAAATGGCTGTCGTAAATATGCTGGATCAGGCTCTTGCCGGACTTTAGCATATATGTGTAGGGAAGATGATGGAAGAAAAGAATAAGTTCCTCGGGGCAGGTCTTTGGATCACTGTACATCTTCGCGTTCTCTTCGTAGTACTGGCCGCAGTACCCCGTTCCCTTTTCTGTTCTGTCTACGCCGATCCCCAGATGATCTGCTCTGTGATAGGTTCCCCATCTTGAATACTCATAGCCATCGACACTTGGGCCGTAGTGTCCCATGGGATTCACCATCCAGCCTATACCAAGAGGACTTGTGTATTTCTCGTAGATCTCTCTGGACTTAAGGAGCATATTGCAAAGAACATCTTCCTCTTTTTTCGGAAGCCTGAAGGTCATGGCGATCCACTCCCTCGCAATTTCTTCAGCGCTAAGGTCCGTGTTGAAGGCAAGTCTTCCAAAGCCGTATAGGTTTGCTGCGGCAAGATCGTTGCCTGTCCAGTTCATATCATTTCCGGTGTTGATAACTGCTGCCATTCCGCCGATAGCATTACCCATGGTGCGGCCGCTTACAACGTCAGCCACCGTATCATTTTCCCGATTGCAATGGGTGTGAAAGTCCAGCACCTCCTTGTACATGGGGATAAGATAGCAAAGATCTATCTGGTGCCCGGTGTACTCCTGGGCGATCTGAACCTCCAGTATCTGGTTAGTCTTTGTAAGACCTCCAAGAAGAGGAGAAACAGGTTCTCTTATCTGGAAGTCCATGGGACCGTTCTTGATCTGAAGGACCACGTTGTCATGGTAGGTTCCGTCCTGGGGCATAAAGTAGTCATAGCCTGCCCTGGCTCTGTCTGTCTTACGGTCGCGCCAGTCCTGGGTGCAGTTGTAGACAAAGCAGCGCCAGATAATGATGCCGCCGTATTTTTTGATGATATCTCCCAGCATGTTGGCGCCGTCAGCCTGGGTCCTTCCGTAGGTGAAGGGGCCGGGACGCCCCTCGGAGTCTGCCTTTACAAGGAAGCCTCCAAAATCAGGAAGCCTGTCGTATACCTCTTTTATCTTGTCCTCCCACCAGGTGATGACTTTTTGGTCCAGGGGATCGCAGGTGTCAAGCCCGCCGATCTCTATGGGAGAAGCGAAGTTCAGGGACATATAGAGTTTAATGCCGTAACCCGCAAAGATCTCTGACAGTTCACTGAGACGATCAAAGTATCTGTCGGTTATAAGATAGGACGCTGCGCCCTTGACATTGACATTGTTGATCACAACTCCGTTGATGCCGATACTGGCCATGAAGCGGGCGTAGTCCCTGGTCCTTTCGTTAACCAGGATCTGCTCGTTTTCAAAGAAGAAGGACTCCCCGGAATATCCCCGCTCAATACTTCCGTCCATGTTGTCCCAGTGGTTCATCATTCGAAGGGGATTCCCGGGAGCAGCTTCCTCAGCTACTTCAGCAGCTCTTTTCCCGCAGGACATCTGCCTTATGGCTGCAAAGACGCCGTAGAGGATCCCGCGCTCATCGGAGGCTTCAACGGTGATCTTATCTTCGCCTCCCGCAATGCGGTAGCCCTCCTTCGGGATATTGTCCCTTCGGAAAAGAGACAGAAAGATCCCCGCAGCTGCTTTGTTAAACTCAGCTATGGCGTTTGCCGTAACGGGAGTGTTTATACCAAAGCCCTCCGCCTCGATCTTCGCCGGGGACTTTTCACCCTCCCGGATCTTATAGTTAAGCCAAAGTTGTGTCCATTTCTGTGTTTCCATGATGTTTCATCCCTTCTGTTTAAAGTCGGTAATTGCATGATTCTGTCATAAAATGCTAGAATAGCAAAGGATATTTTCATGTAAAAGGAGTAAGTTTCCATGATCTCAGATATCAATGCGCAGTCAAGAGAAGATATATATTACGACACCTTGAAGGGTGTCCTTCTTTATCACAATACTCTCAATGAATATCCGCTTCACTGGCACAATGAGGTGGAGCTTATCCTTCCCCTTTCGGGTTCATTTCAGGTCAAATTTCACAATGATTCCTCTGCGGTGGTAAACTGCGCCCCCGGGGATATCATGATGATCGCACCGGGAACCCTGCATGAATATCTGGCTGTTGAGCCCGGCGGAGAGAAGCTGATACTTCTTTTCGATTTTGCCAAGTATTCCCAGGTTTCTCTCATGGTGCCGCTCCTTAAGACTCTCCCGCCCTATGTTCATGTGAAGCAGAGCGAGTTCCCTGTGGAAGCTGCAAGGCTTCAGAACTACTTCTGGGATATTGAGCGTCTCTACGGCCAGAGCGACGAATTCCTTCAGATATCCGTATATTCACTGGTGACCCTTATCCTTGCCCAGATAGGAAGCATGCATCTCGTGGATGCCATTGTTCCCACGGACACTGCGGATCCCCAGTCCAAAAATATAGATAAACTCATGACCGTGACCAACTACATTGATTCCCACCGAAGCGAAGATCTTACGGTGGAGCAGCTGGCAGAGCTGGCGGGCTTCTCCAAGTATCACTTCGAGAGGCTCTTTAAGTCCTGCATGGGGATCTCATGCTATCAGTACATCACCAAGCGCCGTGTCATGCTGGCCCAGGAACTTCTTGGTGACACAGATCTGTCGGTTATGGACATTGCGCTCCAGTCAGGTTTTTTCAGTCTTTCTACCTTCAACCGCGTCTTCAAGGACATGAACGGCTGCTCCCCTACGGAGTTCAGAAAGCTCTATCTCCAGGGAGCCGATGTGGAAGGCCGCACCTACACAAGATCCTAAGCGGGCGTTAGCCGGCGGCGAGGGTTCCGCCAGGCGTGGGCACCGATCTCAACTACTGAAGACTGTTCCCGTTTGCCCAAGGGCCAATCTCACTCAACGAAGACCGTTCCCTTTGGCTCAAACCTCAATCTCGAAAGGTCCCATAGGGAGGTTCGCCTTGTTGTAGAGCATTGCCCCATGGTATGTATAATCCACAAGGTATCTTACTTTCTTTATCTTAGCTGCCGGAAGTGCCGTCCTAAGCAGCACTTTGCCATCTTCAATCTTTGCAGCCGCATCGTGCTCAGCTCCGGCTTCATCCACAAACTTAAAGTCAAGGATCTCATTACCTTTTCCGATATCTCTTGCCACAAGTCCGTCGGCGTGGTCAAAAGAGATCTCTATACAGGTCCCATTCTCATCTGAATTAACGACTGTGCTGCCCACCACAGGTCCGCAGTACTCGGAGGGATAGCCGTATCTTAAATGGGCTGCCCAGAGTGCCAGGCGTTTGCCGATGCGTCTTTTCCCTGTGGGATGAAGGTCGTTGTCTTCACCAAGATCCATATTTACCGTCACACCCACCATGGGGTCCTCAAGAAGTGCTGACTGCTTAAGTCTGAAACGGGGCCAGGGATCCTCCACCGGCGCTACATCAATAACAAAATTCGGAAGCTGCGCAAGGATATAGGGAAGGTTCTCATCTCCCCACTTGTCGCGGTAGCCCTTTATCATCCGCTTTGAGAGGTCTATATAGTCCCAGGGTTCAAAGGTGTTGGACTCGCCCTGATACCAGATGACTCCGTCTATGGGATAGTTGTGGCAGGGGGCTGTCATGGCATTGTAAAGCCCTGTAGGGTGCCAGTTTATAAAATCCGTGGGAGGCATCCTGTCGCACCTTGCGGCAACCTTGTACTTCCAGGTTCCGTCAAGTCTGACCTTCGCCTCATCATTAAATATCATGTAATCTTTGCCGGGAGTGATCCTTCCAAGGCCATACTCCACGCAGAGCCTGATGACTACAGAGTTCCCCTTCACCCTTGTAAGGCCCTCGGGAATATCGTATTTCCTGGGAGGATACTGATACTCGATCCCTCCAACCTTTACGCCGTTTACAAAGACTTCGTCCCTGTCCACCAGAGTTCCAAGAAAGAGCCTTGCGCTCTTTCCGGCAAGCTCCTCCGGGAGGTCGAAGCTTCTCCGAAACCACACGCTGCCGCACATTTCTCCAAGCTTTGTGTCCTTAAACAAAAACGGGATATCCACCTCATCCCAGTTCTTATCCTCAAGCCCGGGATCCTTCCAATTCTCGGAAAGTCCCCGGTCCTGCTTATCAAGAGCATCTCTCCACAGGGCGGCGTTTATCTCATTCTTCGCAGCCTGAGACTGCCTGAAGTCGTCATCCCCGTATCTGTCAGCCTCTTTAAGAAGCTCATCATAGCCTTCAAGCATTTCCCTGCTCATCCAGGAAGAGATCTTGGATCCTCCAAGGGAAGCGTTGATAAAGCCCACAATCTCCCCGGTTATCATCTGAAGGTATGCCGCAAAGAAATACCCCGTAGCGGAAAAATCCATAATGGTATCCTTGCTGACACGACTCCAGCTGCCGCTTCTGAGTTCCTCCAACGGCCCGTGAAAATCCGTGTCCTCAAAGATCTTAAAGGTCCTGATCCCCGGATTCTCCTCGATCTGCAAAAGTGTCGGGTATCTGTCCTTTACCCTGGCGATGGGCAGCTCCATGTTGGACTGACCGGTGCAAAACCACACCAGTCCCACCATCACGTCTCTTACAGTGATGCTGCTTCCCCTATCATCGGTAACCGTAAGCTCGTAGGGACCGCCGCTCTCCCTTGCAGGTAAAAAGACATCGAATCTGCCCTTTTCGTCTGCAACGCCGGAAGATACGTGGTTATCCAGCCTCACCTCTATGTTGGCGCCGGCCTCATCCCGGCCCCATATATGAATTCTCTTTCTGCGCTGAAGCACCATTCCGTCCGAAATGATCTTCGGCAGCACAAGTTCTGACTTCATGTCTTCTCCTTACGGAAGATGCGGACCTGCCCTGTAAACAGTCGGCAAAATCCGCATATTCTTATACTTTTACTATTCGATTATACTTTTTTCCAAAAAGAGTTACTCAACATTTTCTTGCATGTTACTTCGCATTTTACGTTATTTTACGATCCCGAATCCCAGGATGGTAAATTTCTTATCCTCCATCCCCGGCTTCATGCGAACTTCTATCTCATGCCGACAGCTCTTTTCCCCGTTAAGGATCACCACGGCATTGCAATGGGTCCAGTTGTTCACGTGGGGATCGGCGTCTCTTGCGACCTTGCCATCAACAAGTATCTCCGCAGTTCCGAACTCTCCTTTGTCGGAATCCTTGAAGATAAGAAGAAGTTTCCTGCAGATCGCCGCCATCTTAAAGCTCTCGCCATAGCATCTTCCGTCGAAGTGCCAGTTATAGGGGAACCGGGGCATTAGAGTGATGCTCTTGTCGATCTCGGCACACTGAAGGTCCTTATCCTCCTTGTCAAAAGAGCCTTCGCTTACCGGTTCGATATCGTATTTGGAAGAAAGGCGGGAGAGCTCTTTTCTGTCAATAAGCTCCACTGTCTCAAAGTCCGCTCCGATGACGGGTTTTGTCTTTGCCACCTCAAGACTGTCCTCCGGAACATCTACATTTCGGCTTATAGCATCGATGCAGTTCATGAGGCAATCTGCCATGATCCTGTGGCCGATATTGGTGGGATGATACACATCATAAAAGAACAGGTTCTTTGATATCACCCTGCCTTCCTTTGGAAGGAGCGGGAACTGGGGGCTCACCGCATCAAGAACGCTGACCATGGGAAGGTCGTAGTTTCTGCCAACCACAGAGAGTCTGTCCTGCAGGTTCCAGTCGTTGGAAAACACCGAGAACAGCAGCACTACTGCGGGCTTCCAAGGAAGAGAGAGGGCCTTCCTCACAAGGCTCTCGTAGCATACGCCCTCTGTCTCGTCATCTCCGTCGTTGACCGCAAACTCGATAACTATCATGTCCGGCTTTGCCGCACCGTCCCTTAGCACATCCCTCTCAAATCGGATCATTCCAAGCTCAGATGGGGTTCCGCCGATGCCGGCCTTTACAAAGGTGCACTCGCCGCCCTTCATATATCTTTTTACAAAGTCCTCGTAGAAGACTCTTGCATAGCACTTCTCGTTAATGGGAACCGCTCCCGCTCCCTGGGTTATGGAACCGCCGATGAAAGCAAGGGTAACATCTTCACCGCTTTCCGCCTTTTCCAGCACCTTCTTTACCCGGGCGATATTTCCTGTCTGCATGAGACTGTTTGCTATCATGGCTTTGTAGGCCGCAGAGTCTGTGTCCACGTCGCCATCCTCGAACTGCTCCGGTGCCTCGTACCCGTCATTTAAGTACAGGCGAACGTCAGCAGAAGCCTGAAGTCCCTCGGTGTCAAACTCAAAGCGAAGCTGCCCCAGCACTCTGTCTGTGGGCTTCAGCTCAAGGCCCGCAAAGTCGATCACCGTCTCCATGCCGTCCATGGGAATTTCCTTTTCTATCACCGTGGCATCTTCCCCGGGAACGGTGGGATACATCTCCAGCACAAACCCGACCTTCTCATCTGCCCGGGAGCATGACACGCTGACTCCGATGCTGTTTACGATCTTCTTAAAGCCCTTTGCGGTCTCCATATCCTTAAGCATCCTCTCATCGGTCAGGTTTCCGGTGAGCCTTGCCGCATCCTGAAGTCTCCCCATATCCATATACAGATAGTGGGTAAAGCTTCCGTCTATCTGAGGTGCTCCCTGAATATCTTTGTTGTGGAGTATATAAAGATAGGGCCTCTTCTTTGCGGGGTCCTTTGGCGCATTTACAATTGTCTTTTCCATAATCAGATGATCTCCTTTTCTTCAGGAAAGAAACTTCCAAGAGTAGAATTCAAAGCCTTCGCCCTCAAAGACGAAGTAAACGTCATGCTTTCCTGTAACAGCCTTGTCAAAAGAGCCGGTGACCTTCGTAAGTTCTTTTGTAATACCTGAGTCTATCACGACGCTGCCGGCAGGCTCAGCCTTAGGGGAATCCAGACATATATGGATCTTGCAGGGTCCGCCGTTTTCTGCGGTACTGCGGGATTGTTCGGCTTTCCCGGTACTGTCATCCGCACCAAGTCCCCTTACGTAAACTTCGATGCCCTTAGCGCCTGCCTCTCCAAAGTCCGCACCGCTGACGCTCACCCAGCTTCCGCTGTGAATCCCTGTCACGATCATATCACCGCTTCCGTACTTCTGTGCCGTCTCCCCAAACTGACTTGCGGTAATACCTGCTGCGTTGGACATGGTGACAGCTCTTGTCTCTTCATAGGGATCAAAAGCCTTTACCTGCTCCGGGCCCTTCCTTGTCATAAGGCTCTTTGAAGGAGCGCTGCCTTGATCAAGCTCCAGGCTGTCAATGCCGGTACATCTGTAGCCCTTTAAAAGCCCCATGCTCTCCTCAAGGATCCTGCTGTGATAAGCGATATAGTACTTACCTCCAAACTCAAACATGCAGTGATGGTTGTTTCCGCCAAGCCCGAAGAAATGTCCGGGATTCTTAAGTACGGGAGCAGCCTCCGAAAAAGGACCCATGGGGTCATCGGATACCATAGTCACTATCTCGCCCTGCTCAAAACCTTTCTCCTTCTCTGCCTCTTTTGACATGCTGAAGTTTGAACAATAGGAATAGAAATATCTTCCACCGATCTTGTTGATCCCGGAATCTTCAAACAGATAGGAGACATTTTCGATGGGCTTGGGATCGCCTTCAAGGCTGATCATGTCTGCTCCAAGCTTTGCCACCCTTGCGGTTCCGGGATCTGAAGCCTTATCCTCGGAAGGAACTCCGCCTCCAAAATATATATAGGAATTGCCGTCATCATCCATAAGCACCGCCGGGTCAAAAAGCCAGGTAACCTCGGCGCAGGTGGGAGTATCCCTTGAGATAAGCGGTCCGTTTATGGGATCCGTAAAAGGTCCCACCGGAGAATCGGCGCTCAACACCGCGATGCCGTTGCCGCTGTTTGCAAAGTACAAAAAGAATCTGTCCTTACCGTCTATATTTTTCCAGGCCGCTGCGGGAGCCCACGAGTTTTTTCCCCAATTGGCAGCTCCTGTATCGCCGGCTGCGTACACCGTTCCGTGGTCCGTCCAGTTCACAAGATCATCGGAAGAAATGACGCTTATCTTGTCGATCTTGCTATAGCTGTTCTCTTTAACTTCTCCGTTTTCCCCAAGCTCCTGTGACGGGTCGTCCAGGGTCATGTACACATAGACTCTGCCGTTGTAGACCATGGCATAAGGGTCAGCACCGAATCTCTGAACCATCACCGGATTGTGATCCGAAAGCGGCTTATAGCTTTTCTCAATACTAAAATTCAAACTCATTATGTAATCCCCTCCGGGCACTTTTGCCCACAATATTCTTATCTTCCACGACTATAACAAACGGGCATTTCCCTGCTCCACCCTATAATTGCTTTATTCTGTCCAAAAATTGCTATTGATGGTCAATTGATAAATATGTCGCATTTTTTGATTAGATTGCAAAAGTGCTTTTGCGATAGATTACAATCATAAGGTTTAAAAAGTATTGTATTCAGGGGTGAATCATGTTACGAATCACAAAAACAGAAAACGGCACAGTCCGCGGTCTTCCGGGCAGTGACCCCAGGATCACGGTGTTTAAGGGAATCCCTTTTGCCGCTCCGCCCATTGGCAAGAACCGGTGGAAGGCTCCGCAGCCCTGTCCGGACTGGGAGGGGACACTGGATGCTTTTGAGTTCGGTCCCATTTCCATGCAGGATACTCCCGGCATTGGGGGCGGTCTCTACGACAGAGAGTGGCACGTGGATCCGGATATCCCCAACAGCGAGGACTGTCTCTACTTAAATATATGGACACCGGCCAAAAAAGCCACCGAAGCCCTTCCCGTTCTTGTATGGATCTACGGCGGCGGCTTTCAGTGGGGCTACACCGCCGAGATGGAGTTTAACGGGGAAGCCCTGGCAAAGCGCGGTGTCATCGTTGTGAGCATTGCCTACAGGCTGGCGGCCTTCGGCTTTATGGCTCATCCATCCATTACCAAAGAATCTCCAGACGCACCTTCCAATTTTGGTCTTCTTGATCAGAAGGCAGCCCTTTCCTGGGTAAAAAGAAATATCGCCTTCTTCGGAGGAGATCCCGATAAGATCACCATCGCAGGCCAATCCGCAGGTGGCGGCAGCGTAATGCACCAGCTCGCCTGCAGGGATAATTTCGACATTATAAAGGGCGCAGCCATCTTCAGCGGGATCATAAGACTTCCCAAGGCCGAGGACGACATCTTCAATCCGCTGGATCTGTCACAGGCCGAGGCTCTTGGTGAAGAGTTTTTTGCCTGCCTTGGAGTCAAAGACCTTGCGGAAGCAAGATCCCTTTCGGGAAAAGAGATCCTGGAGGGCTACAACAGATTTGTAAAAGGTCACAGAAGGATGTTCCCGATAATCGACGGCTCTTTTTGCACAGCGGATCCCGTGGAAAAATTCATTAAAGGCGAATGCGCCGATGTTCCCGTAATCTCGGGAAATACCACGGATGAATTCTCCGAAGCCGGAGTGAATATGGTGGAGAGATCCGTAAAGAGCGCCTTTTTGGATGCACAGAAAAACCGCCCGGATCAGAGGTTCTACTATTACAGATTTGATCCCGACATTCCCGGAGACGGACATAAGGGGGATGCCTATCCCGGCACCTTCCACTCCTGCGATCTGTGGTTCTTCTTTAATACCCTGGGAAAATGCCACAGACCCTATAAGGGCAGGCACTTCGATCTGGCCGGCAGCATGTGCGATTACTTTGCAAACTTCATTAAAACCGGAGACCCCAATCCCTCCGGTACTGATAATAAACCTCTTCCCAAGTGGGATCCCTATCGCGACCCCTTCCATAGCGAGATGGAATTCCTGGGAAGAGGCCCCTCGCCCGGACGCGAGGGAGGCATCAGACAGGGCAGCAAAAAGCAGGCCGTGAATCCCTACCTTCCTTCCTGGGAATACATACCGGACGGAGAGCCCTATGTGTTCGGGGACAGAGTCTATGTCTACGGCTCCCACGATATCTGCAAGGGAGAAACCTTCTGCCTCGGTGACTATGTATGCTGGTCCGCTGCGGTAAACGATCTTGGCAACTGGCACTACGAGGGCGTTATCTACAAAAAGACTCAGGATCCTTTGAATCCGGACGGACATATGTGTCTCTACGCTCCCGATTTTACCGTGGGACCTGACGGAAGATACTATCTCTACTACGTGCTTGATAAGGTGAGCATCGTCTCCGTTGCTGTGGCCGATACTCCCGCCGGGCCTTACGAGTTCTACGGCTATGTTCACTACGAGGACGGGACAAAGCTCGGTGACAAAGAGGGGGATGAGCCCCAGTTTGATCCCGGAGTACTGACAGAGGGAGATGTTACCTACCTTTACACAGGATTCTGCGGTCAGGGAGACAAATCCAGGCACGGCGCCATGTTCACGGTCCTGGGAAAAGACATGCTGACTGTAGTCAAGGCTCCCAGAATAATTGCACCGGGAGATCAGTACAGCGCCGGCACAGGCTTTGAGGGACATGCCTTCTTCGAGGCGCCCTCCATAAGAAAGCGCGGTGGCACCTACTACTTCATATATTCCTCCGAGGTCATGCATGAGCTGTGCTATGCAACCTCAGATAAACCGGAAGGTCCATTCACTTACGGAGGCGTTATCGTAAGCAACTGCGACCTTCATATAGACAGCTATAAGGATGCAGCTGTACCTGCAGCTTATGGCGCCAACAACCACGGAAGCATCGTGGAGATTGCCGGTAAGTGGTATATCTTTTACCACAGACACACCCACGGTACCTGGTTCTCAAGACAGGGCTGCGCCGAGGAAATAGCCTTTGAGGCTGACGGAAGTATCAGACAGGCAGAGATCACCTCCTGCGGACTTAACGGAGGACCTCTGTCAGATATAGGCGAATATCCTGCCTATATCGCCTGCAATCTCTTTACAGAGGATCGTGAGCTCTACGTCAGAGAGTCAGTTCCGAGGATTGTTCAGCAGGGCGGCGATGAGGATTTCAGTGACGGCTATATCAAGGGCATCGTTGACGGAACCACCGTGGGATTTAAGTACTTCGATGTTAAGGGCGCCACAGGACTTCGGATTAAAACAAGAGCTTACTTCGATGGGGAATTTGAGGTGCGTACCTGCCCCGGAGAATCAGCAGGCGGAAAAGCTACCAATGGTGAGGGTACTGTACTTGGGAAGATCAAGGCCAACGGCTCCAATATCTGGACTTCCCACGAGTGCAGCTTTGGGGCGCCTTATACCAATGAGAAATGCGCACTTTACCTGATCTACAAGGGAACCGGCAACTGCTCTCTTTGCTCGGTTGAATTCCTCCATTGAGCCAATGGGAACCAATGGGGACGGTTCTCCCCGGTTTAGCGGTAAGTCAAAGGAGACGTTTCATCATCAGCCCGGTAGCAAATTGACGACAGATTTGTCACTTGTACAGAAAATTAACGATTTGCATTGTGTAATATGCACAATATATCTAAATAAAACGTAAATTTTCTGTTAAAGAAGTAAAAAATGTGCTAACTGAAGTAAAAGAATTCCATTCTTTTTACGAAGGACAGAAATTTATAATGATTTTAGAAAAAAGACATAGTAACTATGTTTTTTGTAAAAAAGTGAGGAGAGAAAGGGGTTTAGAAATGAAAAACAACACAATGAAAAAAGTCGTTGCACTTTCAATGAGCACACTGCTCATGGCAGCTTCTCTTGCAGGCTGCGGCAGCGCACCGGCTGCAGATAATGCTGCACCGGCAACCACAGACAGCAATGATACTGCTGCTCAGACAACAGACAGCACAGAGGCTGCTCCTGTTGCAAGCGGAGACATCGTTGACATGACATTCTTCGCAGGAATGCCCGGAACAGAGATCAACAGCGGTAACAACGAGATCCAGGACATGATCGCTGAAAAGACCGGCGTTCGTCTCAAAGAGACATGGCTTACAGGTCAGACAGTTTCAGAGGCGATCGGAAGCATCATCGCATCAGGTACATATCCTGACCTCATCGACGGTGGTGACGGATCAACAGATCTTTACAACGAAGGTGTTCTCATTCCTTGGGATGAATACCTTGAGAGCGGCAAATATCCTAACCTTACAAATTACTACACACCAACAGAGTGGGATCAGTTCAGACAGGATGACGGACACATCTACTGGTGCAATGTATTCCAGAACACAAAGGGTGCTCCTACAGGAACAGCTCACAACGACGAGGCATTCTGGATCCAGGCTCGTGTTCTTGAGTGGGACAACTACCCTGAGATAAAGACTCTTGATCAGTACTTCGATCTTCTTGAGAGATATGCAGCAGCTAATCCTAAGACCAAGGACGCTAACGGCAACGAAATGGATATCATTCCTTACACATGTCTTTGCGATGACTGGAGATACTTCTGTATCGAGAACGCTCCCCAGTTCCTTGACGGATATCCAAACGACGGTTCCGTAATCGTTGATGACAGCGGAGCAGCTCCTACAATCGTTGACTACAACACAACTCCTACAGCTAAGAGATATTTCGCAAAGCTGAACGAAGAGTACAAGAAGGGTATCGTTGATAAGGATTTCGGAACACAGAAATACGACGACTATATCCAGAAGCTTTCAAACGGTAACGTACTTGGTATGTGCGATCAGTACTGGGATTTCCAGCAGATCAACGACGCACTGCTTACAGCAGGTCTTGACGAGCAGGGCTGCAACTATGTTCCTCTCGGACTTACAATTGACGAGGGTATGGAGAACCGTTGGCACACATACGGCGACACACTTAACACAGCATCAGGTATCGCAGTTACAACAAGCTGCGCAGATCCCGACCTTGCATTCTCATTCCTTGACAAGATGCTCGACCAGGATATCATGAACCTTCGTTTCTGGGGTGTTGAGGGTGTTGACTACCTTGTAGACGAGAACGGCCTGTTCTACAGAACTCCCGAGATCAGAGCACAGGTTGCTGATCCCAAGTACAAAGCAGATCATATGTGCACATACAGCTACCTTCCTCAGTACGGCGGAACAAGCGATGACGGAATCAACGCTAACCTTCCCGAGGAGCAGCCTTCAGAGTTCTATGATAAGCTGGCAGAGCCCCTTAAGAAGTGCTTCGATGCATACGGCGCCAAGAACTATCCCGATCTTATCGGTTCAGTTGTAGAAGATGTTAACGCAACACATCCTTGGTTCCCTATGTGGTCATACTCAAACAACCTTGATACATCAACACCCGGTGGTGTTGCTTGGACAAAGATGGGCGAGACAAAGCACGAATGGCTTCCTAAGGTTGTTATGGCATCTGACTTCGAGAGCGAGTGGAACAACTACATGAGCGCTTACGAAGCATGCCAGCCTGAGGACTTCTTAGGCCAGATGCAGGAAGAGCTTGACAGAAGAGTGGCAGCAAACGCAGGCAACTAATGTTTAATTTCCGGTTTTAAACGATAAGGCGGCCATATGCAGTTATAAAAGTATATGGCTGCCTTTTTATACAGATTTATTATACGAAAGGTACCAAAAAGCATGAGTAAAACCGTCGCAATGAAAAAGAAACCGGTCATCACCAAAAAAGAGCTCATCAAACAGAGAGTTCTTATTGCCTGGTCTGCAGTATTTGTAATATACGGATTTGTCTTCTGTTATCTGCCCCTGGCCGGCTGGCTGATGGCTTTTGAAAACTATAAGAATAAGACAGGTCTTTTCCACTCCCAGTGGGTCGGCCTTACAAAATTCAAGTTCCTGTTTTCAGACGCAACCTTCCTTAAGGTTATCAGAAACACCTTCTGCATGGGAACTTTGAACCTTATATTTACTACCCTCACAGCTATTATCTTTGCTATCCTCTTAAACGAGTTCAGACTGCTGAGGGCCAAGAAGGTAGTACAGACCATCTCCTACCTTCCCCACTTCCTTTCATGGATCATCGTTACAGGTATCCTGAATGATGCTCTCTCATCAACAGGTATCGTCAACGAACTTTTAGTTAAATTCGGTATTGTTAAGGATACCGTCCCGTTTTTCTCGATACCGGCGCTGTTCTGGCCTATCGTAACCTTCGCGCATGTATGGAAAGAAACAGGATGGAATGCCATTATCTACCTGTCAGCCATTACATCAATTGACCCCTGCCTGTATGAGGCCGCTTCTATCGACGGCGCAGGAAGATGGGGCAAGATCAAGAACGTTACGCTGCCGGGTATCAGACCTACGATCATAATCCTGCTTATCATGAACATGGGTAATCTGCTCAATGCAGGTTTTGAAGTTCAGTATCTCTTAGGAAACGGCCTTGTAAAGAGCGTTTCCGATACCATCGACATCTATGTCCTCACCTGGGGTATCAGCCAGAACGACTACTCTCTCGGTACTGCAGCAGGTATCTTTAAGAGCGTCGTATCCATCGTGATCATCGTGCTGGCAAATCAGATCGCCAAGAGAACCGGCGAAGAAAGGTTATTCTAAGGGAGGTGCTGTATGGAAAAGAAAGAGAATAAGTCAGGTAAATTTAATAGACTAAAGATCGGAGATGTGATCTTTTACATTTTTCTGTATCTGTTCATGTTGATTTTCTGTGTAGTGACCATTTATCCCGTACTTAATACACTGGCCATTTCCTTTAACGACGGTGTAGATGCCATGAGAGGCGGAGTTCACTTATGGCCCAGAATATTTACCACACAGAATTATTCCGCAGTACTTGCACTGCGAAACATTGGCCGGGGTGCTGTGATATCAGTACTCAGAACCGTTCTAGGAACATTATTTGCAGTAATTGCCAATGCACTGCTGGCCTTCATTGTAAGCCAGAAGAACTTTATCTTCAGGTCCCAGCTGTCTCTTTTCTGGGTTATTACGATGTATGTTAACGGTGGTATGATCCCTGTAATGCTCCTTTACAGAAACCTGCATCTGACCAATTCCTTCTGGGTATATGTGATCCCCGGAATGATAAGCGGTTTCAACATGCTGGTTATGAGGACCTATATGGAGGGACTTCCGGATTCGCTTCAGGAAGCTGCCCAGATCGACGGCGCAGGTTACATGAAGATATTTGTATCCGTTGTATCACCTCTGTGCAAACCCATCTACGCAACAATAGCACTTTTCGTTGCCGTAGGTCAGTGGAACTCCTGGTTCGATACCATGCTCTACAACCGTATGGCGGATCAATACACCACGCTGCAGTACGAGCTGATGAAGATGCTTTCAGCCGTTACCAGTCTTAAGGGTAACGCCGGTGCAGCCACCACAGGAACTCAGGTAAACATCACTCCTGTTTCCGTAAGAGCCGCTGCTACCATCATCACCATGGCTCCCATCGTTATGCTCTATCCTTTCCTGCAGAGATACTTCGTTGCAGGTCTTACCATCGGTGGTGTAAAAGAGTGATCGATATACATCAGATTGCGTTATCTTCGCGCCAGACAGCGCAGAACATAGAATGGCCCGGAGTCAAAGCTCCGGGCCATTTATAGTTTACTGTTTTTTTTAATCCACTTCGTGATCCTGTCCGGAAGAACCAAGTCGTACCAGAGCTCTGTAGAGCTTGGCCTCCGCCCTGATGCGGGCCTGTTTATCCAACTGCTGGTCCTTAAGCCTTTCCTCGGCTTTGGCCTTGGCGGCTTTAGCTCGCTCAACGTCAATGTCTTCACTCCACTCCCAGGTGGTAGGGAAAACTCTGACCTCGCCCTTAAGTACAGAAAGCATTCCACCGATACAGGCTGCTTTTCTAACGGTTCCGTCTTCCATGGTAACTCTGGCGGTGCCCATGCCGATAGCGGTACAGTAGTCCGTGTGACGTGCAAGGATTTCCACGTCACCGTCTATGGTACGCAGCATTATCTTTTGGACCTGTCCGTCAAAATCTTCTCCGTCCATGGAAACAACCTGTAAATGATAAGAGGACATAATGATTATCCTTTCTTAGCTTTCTCAAATACTTCGTCAATGGTTCCAACCAGGAGGAATGCTGACTCAGGAAGGTCATCGCACTCGCCGTTGAGGATCATCTTGAATCCGCGGATAGTCTCCTTAAGAGGAACATACTTTCCGGGAAGTCCTGTAAACTGCTCAGCAACGGAGAAGCTCTGGGACAGGAAGTTCTGTACCTTACGTGCTCTGTAAACTGTCAGCTTATCCTCTTCAGAAAGCTCGTCCATACCCATGATGGCGATGATATCCTGAAGCTCACGATATCTCTGAAGTACCTGCTGCACTCCCTTGGCTACTTCGTAGTGCTCTTTTCCCACAATATCGGGAGAAAGAATACGGCTTGTTGAATCCAGAGGATCAACCGCAGGGTAGATACCCTTTGAAGCAATATCTCTGGAAAGAACGGTGGTAGCATCCAGGTGTGTGAAGGTTGTAGCGGGAGCAGGGTCTGTCAAATCGTCCGCAGGCACATATACGGCCTGAACGGAGGTGATGGAACCCTTCTTGGTGGATGTGATACGCTCCTGCAAAGCACCCATTTCTGTTGCCAGTGTAGGCTGATAGCCTACGGCTGAAGGCATACGTCCAAGCAGAGCTGAAACCTCAGATCCGGCCTGGGTGAAACGGAAGATGTTATCGATGAAAAGAAGCACATCCTGATTCTTTACATCACGGAAATATTCAGCCATGGTAAGTCCGGAAAGTCCGACTCTCATTCTGGCTCCCGGAGGCTCGTTCATCTGTCCGTAAACCAGAGCTGTCTTGTCGATAACTCCACTTTCCTTCATCTCACCGTAAAGATCGTTTCCTTCACGGGTACGCTCACCAACACCGGTAAATACGGAAATACCGCCGTGAGCCTTGGCTACGTTGTTGATAAGCTCCATGATAAGTACGGTCTTACCAACGCCGGCACCACCGAAAAGACCGATCTTTCCGCCCTTAGCATAGGGGCAGATAAGGTCAACTACTTTGATACCTGTCTCAAAAATCTCTGTGGCAGGAACCTGATCTTCATAGGAAGGAGCGGGACGATGGATCGCCCATCTCTCAACTCCCTCGGGAGCAGGCTCGTTGTCAACAGGTTCTCCAAGCAGGTTGAAGATTCTTCCCAGGCACTGATCACCAACCGGTACAGTGATGGGACCTCCCGTATCTTTGGCATCCACTCCTCGAACAAGTCCATCTGTGGAGCTCATGGCTACGCAACGAACTACGTCATCGCCTATCTGCTGAGCAACCTCAGCAACAAGCTTGCGATCGCCGATCATGATCTCTATGGCATTGTGAAGATCAGGAAGCTCACCCTCTTTGAAGCGGATGTCAAGTACAGGACCTGTAACCTGTATTACCTTTCCAACATGATTTTCACTCATTTTTGACTCCTTAGAATTGTAGTTATTAAGAAATACTGTAACAAGGAAGTTCTGCTATCACTTGATAAACAAGGTAGTTCTGCTCTCGCACTTTGTGCTCGCCAGAACAAGCTTCGTACCAGGTTCGCCAAAACCTCACCAGGTACTCAGCTTTCAGCTCCCGCTACAATTTCTGTAATCTCTTGCGTGATGCTTGCCTGACGTGCCCTGTTGTAGTACAGGCTCAAGGTATCGATCATTTCCTCTGCGTTGTCGGTAGCCGCTTCCATTGCTGTTCGGCGTGCTGCCAGCTCACTGGCATAGGATATGTTGATACTGGAATAAAGAATTCCCGCCAGATATTCCGGAACAATAGCATTGAACACCGTCTCTGAGTCCGGTTCATACAGTATCAGCTCCCTGGCCTTACCATCGGTTGGCTTCTCTTCGGTTCTAAGATCCGAGAGAGGAAGAAGTGATGATGCTGTGGGAACCTGAGAAAGCATGGACACAAAGTTTGTATAGCAAAGGTAAATGTGTCCGAACTCTCCCGAACTGTACGCTTCACAGATCAGCTTGGCAATCTGGAAACAATCTGAGAGGTTTACTTTTGCAACTTCGGCATATTCCTCGGTAAATACCGGAACATTCCTGTGCTTAAAGTGCTCCAAAGATTTTTTTCCTATGGGGAGAACTGTTATATCCCCTCTGCCCTTGGTCTCCTGCTCCATGAACTTGAACAGGTTTGAGTTGTAACCGCCAGCAAGACCTCTGTCTCCGGCGATAACCACATACAGCCACTTGTCATTCTGTCCCGCCTTGGTGTAGGGAGACTGGAAATCCGTGTTTGTGTTGGCAATGTCTGTAAGTGTTTGAACCATGGTCTCAAGATAGGGCTTTGATGCATCAGCTCTCTCTTTTGCCTTACGAAGTTTGGATGCAGCAACCAGCTGCATGGCCTTCGTGATCTGCATGGTGCTCTGAACGCTCTTGATTCGGAGTTTAACAGCTTTCATTGATCCAGCCATTACTTAAATCCTCCTCTTATCAGCCCTTCTGCTTAAGGAACTTATCTGTATAAGCGTCCAGTGCCTCTTTTAGCTTGGTCTCTGTTTCCGCTTCCAGCTTACCGGTCTCACGGATATCACGCATTGCTGCGATTCCGGAAGGATCGTTATCAAGGAAGTCATAAAGTCCTGCTTCATATTCTGCTACATCGGTAACAGCTACCTTCATCAGAATATTGTTGACTACGGCATAAAGGATAGCAACCTGCTTCTCTACAGGTACCGGCTGGTTCTTGTCCTGCTTGAGGACTTCCACGATTCTTTCACCCTGTGCAAGACGGTTCTTGGTATCTTCGTCAAGATCTGAACCGAACTGGGCAAAGCTTGCCAGCTCACGGTACTGTGAATATACAAGTTTCAAGGTTCCGGCAACCTTCTTCATGGCCTTGATCTGAGCGTTACCACCAACTCGGGATACGGAAATACCGGGGTTAACCGCCGGCATGATTCCTGAGTGGAAAAGCTCGGTCTCAAGGAATATCTGACCATCTGTGATGGAGATAACGTTTGTGGGAATGTACGCCGAAACGTCACCGGCCTGGGTCTCGATGATGGGAAGGGCTGTAAGTGAACCGCCTCCGTTCTCATCGGACAGCTTAGCTGCTCTCTCAAGAAGTCTGGAATGCAAATAGAATACGTCACCGGGATAAGCTTCACGTCCCGGAGGTCTTCTGATCAGCAGGGAGAGTGCACGGTAAGCAACCGCATGCTTGGACAGATCGTCGTAGATACAAAGAACGTGCTTGCCCTGATGCATAAAGTACTCACCCATAGCGCAGCCTGTGTACGGTGAAATGTACTGAAGAGGACTGGGCTCGGAAGCTGTAGCTGCTACTACGATGGTGTAATCCATAGCTCCACCCTTCTTAAGGTCCTCAACAAGTGAAGTAACTGTCGAACGTTTCTGTCCGATAGCAACATAGATACAGATAACATCCTTGCCCTTCTGGTTAAGGATCGTATCGATAGCAATTGTGGTCTTTCCGGTCTGTCTGTCGCCGATGATCAGCTCACGCTGTCCTCTTCCGATAGGGATCATGGAATCGATAGCCTTGATACCTGTCTGAAGGGGCTCCTTAACGGGCTGTCTTGCGATAATTCCCGGAGCCGGTGATTCAACCGGTCTGTACTCGGTAGTTTCGATAGGGCCCTGGCCGTCGATAGGCTGGCCAATGGCGTTTACGACACGTCCGATCATCTGCTCGCCAACAGGTACAGATACAACTCTGCCTGTGCGCTTAACGGTCTGTCCTTCGCTGATACCTACATCCTCGCCGAACAAAACCGCAGAAACTACTGTTTCCTCGAGGTTCTGAGCCATTCCGAATGTTCCGTTCTCAAACTCAAGAAGCTCGCCGGCCATACAGTTCAATAGTCCGCTGACTCTGGAAATACCGTCACCAACGGTAAGAACTGTTCCGGTCTCATTCTGAATGATCGCGTTCTGATAATTCTTTATCTGGCTTCGAATGACCTCGGATATTTTTTCTGGTTTTAGTTCCATATCATCCTCCGATGTATTTTTTATATAACAGTCTCATCGACTTTTCTGCGAAGCTCGGATAACCTTCCTTTGATAGATCCGTCAAAGAGCTGTCCCTCCAGGTCAACTCTCACACCGCCAAGGATGTCCGGATCGGTTTTCTGCTCCAGCAGAACTGTCTTACCGCTGATCTTTTCAAGCTTCTCCTTAAGCTGCAACAGCTGTGCATCGGACAGTGCAACTGCGGTTGTCACCACCGCTTCAGCTATTTTGTGAGCCTCATTATAAGATTTTCTGAATCTCTTATAACAAGCTGAGTACTCACGAAGCAGCCCTTTTTCTATAAGTATCTTGATAAAGTTCAGATGATAAGGGGTCAGGCTGCTGCCTAAGGACTCATCCACCAGCTGCAGTCTCTCGTTCTTAGGAACTGAAGGCTCCGACAGGAGTGTGACATAATCGGGATTCTCCTTGAAGATTCCCTTCACTTGCTCCATCTCGCCCAGTATATCATCCGTAAGGTTCTCTTCCGCTGCCAGATCATACAGGCTCTGCCCATAAAGATCTCCAGCTTTCGTCATAATTTCTCCTTATGCTCCGACCTTGTTTATGAAGTCATCAATAAGCTTCTTGTGGTCGGATTCGTTAATTTCTTTTTCAACAACCTTGCCTGCGATTTCCATGGCAAGTCCGCCGATTTCATCTTTGGCCTCGTTGATAGCTTTTTTCTTCTCCTGCTCAATATCGGCTGTAGCCTTTGCCTTAATGGCAGCTGCCTGCTGTTCAGCTTCCCTCACAAGGGTCTCTGCTTTGTTCTCCGCTTCCTTCTGAGCATCGGATACGATCTTGGCAGCTTCTGCATGAGCATTTGTAAGGCTGTCCTCATACTGTTCTTTCAAAGAATCAGCTTCGCTTCTGGCCTCTCTTGCCTCTGTTATCTCTTTATCAGCCAGATTTTTTCTCTTCTCGAGGATCTCGTTAATTGGTTTGAAAAGAAACTTCTTAATGAAATACACCTGGATGAAGAGGTTTATGATCTGAATTATAAAGGTCCAGGGCACAAGGGTTACTAAATCTTGTGTCTGCATATGTATTCTCCTTCTAAACAAAGCTGCAGTAATACGGATTGCTCCGTGTTTACACTGTGTGCAGTAACACGGATTGCTCCGCTTCGCTCTCGCAATCCTGCAGGCATTCGGAATCCGCACTACCGTGCTACTTCCTCATGCCTGGGCGGTCTTTAAGGTCATAAATTTTCCTGTGCAAGCACGAAAATTTATGACTTTAAATCCCTTTTACTGCAGGTAGTTCATAAACATTCCGGGTGCAACGAAGATAAGAAGAAGACCTGTAACGAAACCGTAGATACCTGTTGTCTCAGCAACCGCACAACCAAGAAGCATTGTACCGGTAACGTCGCTCTTGCACTCAGGCTGACGTCCGATAGCTTCAAGTGCCTTTGATACGGCAGTTCCTTCACCAATACCGGGGCCGATACCTGCGATCAGCGCACATCCTGCTCCAATTCCGCATCCTGCCAGTGCAATACCTTTTGCCAGAATCTGAAAATCACCCATAATTCTTTTGCCTCCTAAATGATTTTTTAGTAGTGTAATTTTTTGTAATTAAAGATCACGATTCCTCTGCTGCGTTGGCGATGTACATGACGGTCAGCATACAGAAAATGAATGCCTGCATGCATCCTGAGAACCAGTCAAAATACACTCCGGTCACAGCGGGAAGTCCGATACCGAGAATCGGAATCTTGGACAGGAACTGTCCAACCACACCCGGTATCAATCCAAACAGAGCCGCTGATGCAAGCCCCAGTGCCCAGTAAATAAGACCGTCGATAACTACTCCGGAAAGGATATTTCCAAAGTGACGGCAAGCCATACTTACAGGCGTTGCCAACTCGGACAGGATATTAAACGGTGTCATAACTGCTATAGGAGTCGTAAATCCTTTCAAATATCCGCCTAATCCGTTGGTCTTGATCTTGGTGGCCGTGATCATGGTAAATACCACAACGGCCCAGGCTGCTTCTGTGGACAGATCAGCTGTCGGGCTTCTAAGTCCCACAAGGCTTATAAGGTTTGATACAACGCTCGTTGCAAAAAGCGCAGATACGAAAGGTATCAGTTTATCAAACTTATTTCCTCCGGTGTTGTTGCGGACAAAATTGTTGCCCGTCTCAACCAGCATCTCCGCAAAAGCCTGCCTCTTTGAGATGTTCTCGATCCTGAGATCTCTCGTAAGGAATATACACAGACCGGTTATGATGATCATCACTATCCAGCTGACGATCAGCGTTTCAGTGATCTGAAGATCCCCCAAAATGGGAATGCCGGTCTTAATTGTGGCGTATATCCTCGCATAATCAACTTCGAAGCTTTGACTCATGCTTTCGCCTTCAACCTCCTTTCCCCGCAGAAATGATACCGCGTAGTTTTATGTACAAACTCGGAATGAATAGCGGAACAATGCCCGCCACCATGTTAAATATCGGAACAACGATCGCCAGTATCACCCATAAAATCTGAAGCAAAGTCCTGTACCTGTAGCTTACGCCCATGGTAGAACGAGCCTTGGCATCATCCTCTATGGAAGCAACCTTTTGAACCGTCATTGCCATCCAGAAGAAATTGCCGACAGCAACTATAAAGCCGCCGATTCCTCCCAGTATTACTTTGTAATCGAAGGGTACTGACCAGCCAAAGGGCGCATCCTTCGGGATTACCATATGTAAGATAAAAAATACTCCAAACATTATCAGAACGCCTATACCTGTTCCGATAGCTAATTTCCCCGTTTCCTGCTTTACAGCCGGCTGAATTTTCATACTCCCAAAAAGCTCCTCTTTATATATGTTTGCTGAAATTGACCTCGTTAGGGTCGCGTTTTAATTTCTTTTTATCCTCTTTGTGGACTACTGACAGATATACTTTGTAGGCTGTCATCCAGGAAGCCCCCAGCCCCAGTATAAATCCCGGTATGTAGACCCATACCCCAACAGAAAGCTTCGTTACCAGAAGGTAACACGCAAAAAGACACATCAGAAGGGGCATCAACAGCGACAGGCCTAGCTGGCCTACCATTGCAAACTGACCGATAAGTCTTGAGGCATTTCTTATCTCCATCTGCCGGCTTTCGCTCCTTCCATACATGCTAAATTGCGGAATCTTCCGTAAAAACAAAGACCCATAGTCTATTTTACTGCATTTTTACTGCATTCACAACCAATGTTAGACAATTTGCGGCATTTGCAAGATTTTGTCCAATAAAACCGAAAGCCGCTCCGGCACTGGGCTGAAGCGGCTTTATCCGTTGAATTTATAAAGATTTTATCAAAATTTCGGTAACCTTAATGGTCCCTTGGATAATTAAAACCTTATGAAAAATAAAACTTCCATAACCCTAAAACCAATAGAGTTATGGAAGCTTTTTATTTCAGGAAGAAATCCATTACACGCTTCCTGTAATCCGGCGCCGTATCGAAGGATGCATGTCCATAGCCGATATACATATACAGCCTGAACCCCTCCTTTTCGTCCAGTTCCTGGGCAATCTCCATGGTGGAGTCGGAATCAAGGACCTCGTCCTCAAAGGTTCCTGTGGTATATACAGGGCACTGGATATCTTTAAGTCTGTCAGTTACGTTGAAGCCGTGCATTCCCGAAGCCAGGATCACAAAGCGCTGAAGTTCTTCATCGGTGACCGTTTTAGCCGTCTCAATGAAATAGTCCCTGAACTGCTCAAATACCGCAGGGGGATATACCTTCTGCCCAAAGCTTAAGTACAAGCCTTCTCTGTCGCCCTTCTTTGCCTGTTCAATCCATTCATCTATGCCATCAGCCTGCTCCTTCGTCACATGAGAAGAGGTGGAGCCAAGAGCCAGCTTTTTTACCAGCTCGGGATGCTCAATTGCTATTGTCATTGCGATCATTCCGCCCTGGGAAGCGCCAAAGAGGCAGATGTCGGTCAGGCCAAGAGCTTTTATCGCAGCCGCTGTGTCTTTTGCCATATCATAGATTGTGTATGTAGGCGGAAGCTCGTTCCTGCGGTCAAAAAGATATATAGTAAAGTCATCATGAGCCAGCGAAAAGCCGTCAACCACCGCATCCGCAGAGCCCATGACACTCTGAATACTAAGCCCGGGGATAATAACATAGGTGCCGAGGCCGTGGCCGAATTTAAGATAATCCATGGTAAATTCATCTGTTTTAACAGTTTCAATAGTCGTCATAACACACCTCCTTGCTAATATTATATACGAAGGAGTGACTGAGAATGGCATAATACCACACTCTAATATCACTGTGTTTGGTATTACATTTAAAGCTCTTTACCCGGTTTAAAGTCCTTTTATAATCGTCTCAATATCGCATCTAAGAGCTTTTGAAAGCTGATAGAGGGTTTGTCCCTGAGTTTTTCTGATATCGCGCTGCCCCTGCTCAAAAAGCTGTATCTGCCTTAAAGGAACCCCCGCCTCTTCTGCCAAGGCACGTTGCGTCAATCCTGCGTACTGCCTCAATCTCTTTAGCCTTGATCCCTCCCTGTGCTCCTTGCATTTACTATCCATGATCTCCACAAAAAGGGATATATCTGCCTCATGCAGCGTATCATACATGGCGCAGATCTCATCAATGGGTACACACTCTTCAATTGCAGAATATTCCATATTGGTCTTCCATTGGTAAAAGGAGAGCGCCCACCCCGTCCAATACTCCGGAGACTTATCAAGATACATCTCGTCCGGCAGATCAACTCTGCGGTCAGTGCAGCCTTCGATGACTTCCCTGGCGACTTCACAGCCATTCTTACCAGCCACATATGTTGAATTACCTATTTCAAATTGATGACACATCCCACCATGAATGAACAAACGATGGAACTCCTTGAGGGGCATTTTCAAAGTGTTAACCGCATAGTCGTACATATCCCCCATGACCCTCTGAGCCGATTGCAGATATATTTCATCATAAGCGCAGTTCATTAACATCTACATTTCCTCTCATAATATCCAGAATATAAACCTCATCCAACCTATTCACACCTGTGTTTAGCTCTCTGTATTGTCTTCTTGCTTCCAAGTCCCTGTTTTCTTTTTTCCCAAAATATTCGGAAGCCTTTGCCTCTTCATAGTTAATGAAAGAAATAGCCTTGAAAGCCTTTTTACTTTTTAGAACTATCTGTTCGCTAAGTCCTCCAAGCTTCATTGCCTCCGATAATTTCTGTATCGAAATCGTTCCCATGATAAAGTCCTGGGCAAAAGAGAAGTAGGAATCATCCGCTCTGTACCCAACAATCACATCGACGTCCGTAATATCTATCAAATAATTCTCCTGCAAAAAAGCTTTCGCATCCTCCGCTATGCTCCTCCTTTGCCAATATCCTCTGTATTTGGTCAAAAGAGCCATCCAATTAAGAATATTATAATTCTCACTATTGAGATTGCAGATTGACAATCCCTCTGTGTTAAGCTCATATTCATTGGCAAATCCATCCGTATTCTTTTTGCAGGCCCATTCTTTGGCAAGTTCCGGATGCTCAGTACAGTAAAAGCCCCTGCCGTAGTCATTTGCAGAATTCCCCAGTCCATAAGCAGGGGTATATATTATATTCTCGGAACCATGGTATATGATCATTTTATTCCTCACAAAAAGTATCGCTGTAGAGATACTTTTATTATATCTCTACAGCGATACTTAATCAACAGACCTATTCAGCCCTTAAAAAAAGTGCCGGCGTATCTACCACCGGCACTTACAAATATCTTTATAATCTATTCTTCTTATTCCTCTGCATCTGCAGGAACATCCACTTTGATGTGAAGCTCGTCAAGCTGCTTGTCTGTTACGAATCCCGGAGCACCCATCATGATATCCTGAGCGTTCTTGTTCATAGGGAAAGGAATGATCTCTCTGATAGTATCCTCTCCTGCAAGAAGCATAACCATACGGTCTACGCCGGGAGCGATTCCTGCGTGAGGCGGAGCGCCGTAGCAGAAAGCGTTGTACATAGCGGGGAACTTGGCCTTAACATCATCCTCACCAAGGCGAACCATCTCGAAGGCCTTGATCATGATCTCAGGATCGTGGTTACGGACAGCTCCTGATGAAAGCTCGATTCCGTTTACAACAAGGTCATACTGATCTGCTGTGATGGAAAGAGGATCGATCTCGCCTCTCTCGGCCTTAAGAAGGGTCTCAAGACCGCCTGAAGGCATTGAGAAAGGATTGTGGCAGAACTCAAGCTCGCCTGACTCCTCACCGATCTCGTACATAGGGAAATCAACAATCCAGCAGAACTCGTATTTCTCTTTGTCCATGTGACCGGGAACTGCTGCGCCAAAAGTCTTAACAATAACGCCGGCAACCTTCTGAGCTGCTGCAAGCTTGCCTGAAGAAAGAACAACCAGGTCACCTGCCTTAAGTGAAAGAGCCGAAACAACTGCGTCCTTGATGGGAGCAACAAACTTGGAGATTCCTCCAACCAGCTCGCCGTTCTCATCCATTCTGAACCAGTAAGCCTTGCCGCCGGACTGAACCTCTACGTCTCCGATGTGCTTGTCGATAAACTTACGGCTCTCCTTGAAGTCAGAGATAACAACAGCCTTGATCCTTACGTTTGTAGCATCTCCCTCTTTGAGAGCGCCCTCACTCCTCTCTGCAGCCTCAGCTGATACAGTAGTAGCGAAAGGTCCGAAACCGCAATCCTTAAGAGTCTCGGTAACATCCTGAACTGTAAGGTCGATTCTAAGGTCGGGCTTATCTGAACCGTATTTCTCCATAGCCTCAAGATAAGGAATTCTTGTAAAAGGAGCCTTTGATGCGTGGTCATAGGTACCGAATTCCTCGAATACGGGAGGAAGTACATCCTCACAAACTGAGAATACATCTTCCTGAGTAGCAAAAGCCATCTCCATATCAAGCTGATAGAATTCTCCCGGGCTTCTGTCTCCTCTTGCATCCTCATCACGGAAGCAGGGTGCAATCTGGAAGTAACGGTCAAAACCTGCTGTCATGAGCAGCTGCTTGAACTGCTGAGGTGCCTGGGGCAGAGCATAGAACTTGCCGGGGTGCTTTCTTGCGGGAACAAGGTAATCTCTTGCGCCCTCAGGTGAAGAAGCTGTAAGGATGGGAGTTGTGATCTCCATGAATCCATGCTCCATCATAGCCTGACGAAGAGCTGCGATAACATTGCATCTTAAGATGATATTCTTCTTAACCTCGGGATTACGAAGGTCAAGATAACGATATTTGAGACGTGCTGTCTCATCGGCCTCTCTTGAGTGATTGATCTCAAAAGGAAGCTCGTTGTAACGGCATCTTCCCAGAACCTCGATGGACTCGGGAACTACCTCGATATCTCCTGTTGCCTGCTTGGGGTTCTTGGAGCTGCGCTCTCTTACAACACCCTTAACGGATATGGTTGACTCCTTGGTGATAGCCTTGGCTGTCTTAACCATCTCCTCTGTCTCAAGAACGATCTGTGTTGTGCCGTAGAAGTCGCGAAGGACTACGAATCCAAGGCCGCTTCCCACCTCACGCATATTCTCAAGCCAGCCTACAAGCTTAACCTGCTGACCTGCATTCTCTATGCGGAGCTCACCACAGTTATGTGTACGTGACTGCATCATAGGTATTACTCCATTTCTACTAATATTAATGTCATATCAATTGTTATTAACACCCACATATTTTAATGCAATGTATTAATTGTTGCAAGAGCCAACTCTTTCCTGTATAATGCCTGTATACAATTATACAACAATGCATATTCAACTTTCTAAATGAAGTTCTTTCAAAAGGAGCAACGTCGTGAAAAAATACGCAGAGATGAACAAACAGGAACTTGAGCAGGAAATTGTCAAGCTCAAGGCAGAGTACAAGAAATACCAGGAGATGGAGCTCTCCCTCAATATGGCAAGAGGAAAGCCCTGTCGTGAGCAGCTGGATCTTTCCATGGGAATGATGGACGCCCTCAATTCAGAGGCGGATCTTTCCTGTGAAGACGGTACAGATTGTCGTAACTACGGAGTTCTCACCGGAATCCACGAGGCCAAGGTCCTTATTGGCGCCATGATGGAGAACAAGCCCGAGAACATCATCATTTACGGCAACTCATCTCTCAACGTAATGTATGACACGGTTTCAAGAGCATATACCCACGGCATCATGGGCAACACTCCCTGGTGCAAGCTGGACAAGGTTAAGTTCCTCTGCCCGGTTCCCGGTTATGACAGACACTTTGCTATAACAGAATATTTCGGGATCGAGATGATCCCTGTAAGAATGACTCCCACAGGTCCTGATATGGACGAAGTTGAAAGACTTGTGGCTCATGATGAATCCATCAAGGGAATCTGGTGCGTGCCCAAGTACTCCAACCCTCAGGGATATTCCTATTCAGACGAGACCGTAAGACGCTTTGCAAGGCTCCGCCCCGCAGCAAGAGATTTCCGTATCTTCTGGGACAACGCCTACGGAATCCACCATCTTTACGACGATAATCAGGATTATCTTATTGAGATCCTTGAAGAGTGCAAGAAGGCCGGAAGTCCCGATATGGTCTACAAGTTCTCTTCCACTTCCAAGATCACTTTCCCCGGAAGCGGAATTGCTGCAATTGCCACCTCCCTCAATAACCTTGAGGAGATCAAAGCGCAGCTCACCTACCAGACCATCGGTCACGACAAGGTTAATCAGCTTCGTCACGTTCGTTTCTTCGGCGATATCAACGGAATGAAGGAGCATATGAAGAAGCACGCAGCCATCATCAGACCCAAGTTTGAGGCAGTTATAGATGCCCTGGAAAAAGACCTGGCTCCCTGTGGCATAGGCAGCTGGACAAAGCCCAATGGCGGATACTTCATCAGCTTTGATGCTCCCGAAGGATGCGCCAAGGCAATCGTTGACAGAGCCAAGAAGGCGGGAGTGACCATGACAAATGCAGGTGCAACCTGGCCCTACGGCAAGGATCCTCATGACAGCAACATCAGGATCGCACCTACATTCCCGAACCTCAACGACCTGAAGATGGCCATGGAGATCTTCACCACCTGCGTAAGGATCGTCGCAGCAGAAAAGTATCTCAAGGAGCTTAGCGAAGCCTGACACTCACTTTACAGAACTTCTACGAACCTATGTGAGTGGGGCCAGCCCTAAGACATCCCTTTGAAAATACGAAGTTCTCGGACGAGGATGATGTTTTTCAAAACAAATAAAACAGCAAATGCCGATTTCTCTGAGCAACGTCGAAATGAGGCATTTGCTGTTTTTTGAGTTTTAGAAAAACACACCGCAGACGAACACAAGTATTTTCAAAGGGATGTCTTTTGTCTGCTCAGCTCACCAGATGCAGTGCATTGGTGGCAATATTGAAGTAAACAAGAAGCGACAGCGCATCTACGATGGTTGTGATAAAGGGACTGGCCATAACCGCCGGGTCGAAGCCAAGTCTCGAAGCCAGCATGGGAAGGCAACAGCCCACCATTTTGGCGATAAGTACTACGATAAACAGCGTCAGGCAAATTACTGCCGCAACTGCGATGTCCAGTCTGTCAAAGAACAAGAGCTTTAAGAAGTTGGCTGCCGCCAGTGTCATTCCGCACAGAACCGCAACTCTTATCTCCTTCCAGATGATCCTGAACAGATCCGCAAATTCAATCTCCTTAAGCGACAGACCACGGATGATGGAAACGCTGGCCTGGGAACCTGCATTACCGCCGGTATCCATCAGCATCGGAATATATGCGGTAAGGACAACATAGGCGGAAAGTGCATCTTCAAAGCCTGTGATGATGGCTCCGGTAAAAGTGGCGCTCACCATCAGGAACAAAAGCCATGGTATACGGCTTTTATAAGTTTCAAAAATACCAACCTTGGGATAGGGCTTGTCAGAGGGCACAATAGCTGCCATCTTCTCGATATCCTCGGTTGCCTCTTCTTCCAGGATGTCCACAACGTCATCGATGGTGATGATACCAACCATTCGGGACTCAGCATCCACAACAGGCATCGCGGTGAAACCGTACTTCTGGAACATTCTTGCCGCTTCTTCCTGGTCGGTCATGGTGTTGATACTGATGACATTGGTGTTCATGATATCACCGATGATCTCACCGGGTTCCATGATCAAAAGATATCTAAGTGCCACTGTTCCAACCAGCACCTTCTGCTTGGTCACAACATAGCAGATATTGATGGTCTCGGAATCAACTCCCTTCTTCCTTATCCTGTCAATGGCGTCGCCCACGGTCATATCTTCACGCAGGTCAACATACTCCACCGTCATGATACTACCGGCGGAATCCTCAGGATACTGCAGAAGGTGATTGATATCAGCCCTGGTCTCGGGGCTCGCATTGGCCAGTATACGCTTAACAACGCTGGCGGGCATTTCTTCCAGAATGTCCGTAGCGTCATCGGCCATCAGATTTTCAATTACGTTGGATGCCTCACGGTCCGACATGGACCTGATGATATATTGCTGTACATCAGCTTCCAGATCTGCAAAAACGTCAGCTGCCATATCCTTGGGCAAAATTCTGAACATCTTAAGAGAATCCTCTTCCTCCAATTCACTCATGGCGGTAGCGATATCTGTGGTGTTCATGTCGGATATTGTCTGGCGAAGCTTGGTGTACTGTCTGCTGTCAAGGAGCTCCTTCAGCTCCTCAGCAAGGACTTTCTCTTCTTCGATTTCCATGATAATCTCCTTTCGGTATGGTTTTTATGGTACTTCGACCGGGAGCAGAATCGCTGCCACATATATGAGGATCTGACTTCATAAAAACCACCACCTTTCCTTAGGAGATTTTGTAATGCATTATTACTTTAGCACAATTAAATCGGTGCTTCCACCCAAAATTTACTGGGACACATAAATATCTCTGAGGGCATCCCTGTCAAGGACACGGAGTCTGGCATGGCCCAGCCTCTCGATAAATCCCATCTTTTCCATCTCGCGGAGCTTTCTTGATACCGTCTCCGCCCGCAGGCTCACGCTGGCCGCAATATCATCCAGCTTAAGCACAACATCGTCGTCTTCGCTCCTGTCTACTCTGTACATAAGAAATCCCGCAAGCCTCGCCATGGGATCCTTGGTGGACAAAAGCATGTTTCTTTCGTTGGCATCGTGCAGCTTCTTACTAAGGAGCATGATTGTACTCATGGCCGCATCGGGATCATTGACCATCTTAACGAAATCATCCTCGCGGATCCTGTAAATCGAGGCACTTGTGATGCACACCGCAGAATAGGGATAAATACTGCCATCCAAAAGCATCCCTTCCCAGATCATATCTCCGTCGGTAAGGATCGTGACGATCTGCTCCCTGCCGAGAGAATCAAATCTGCAGAGCTTTATCCTGCCCTTCTTGATTATGAATATGGACTCCACCGGCTCACCTTCTCTGAAAAGATAACTGGTCTTCTTCAGAGTCTCGTGAATGGAATGGCCCATAAGACTTATAAGCGCGTTCTTATCTGTTCTCATTCCCATCAGCTCTTAATCCACATATAACAATAAGCCTGGGTCCTGACCGCAAAGGCCTCGGTCGCCAAAAGCTTTTTTACCTCTTCCTTGGTATACCAGCCGGCAGAGATCTCCTCCTGGGTTGATGTGCTCTTGGAAAAAGAGCCGGCGGCTACGCCCACACAGCATGCATTCCTCTCATTGGAAAAACCGATGGCGCTGTAGCAGGTGCCCCACCACTCGTCAATCCTGACGATATCAAGTCCGGTCTCCTCCTTGAGCTCGCGCCTTGCGGCCTGCTCCGGGGTCTCCCCTTCATCGATAAGGCCTGCGGGGAAATTGTAGATCCATCTGCCCATGGCCATTCTGTATTCCTTGTTGATAAGAATCTTCTCGCCACTCTCATCGTGCATGATAAGGGCAACGGCGTCTTCCTTCTCGTTCTGGAGCTGTTCAAAGCTTGTGATGTTCCTGTCCCTGCTGATCATCTCGTAGACCTTTTCCTGGTGGTCGCTGGTCCTGTAATGCAGGTCGTATCTGGTGATAAACTTACCTTCTTCTTTTTTCTCTATATATTCAAATTCCATTGTCAGATTGCTCCGTATACTATCTGTTTAAGTCCTCTTAAAAAGCTGTGGTCATAGCCGCCCTCTATCTGCTGCATGTAGATAAAGATCAGCTCCTCCGTGGGATCCACAAAGAAATAGGATCCGGCCTTGCCTTCCCAGCCATACTCTCCTATGCTTCCGTTGCTGCAGCCTGCGGCGGGATCCGTAAGAACCCTGAAGTAGTTGCCGTAGTTGTAGCCCTTGCAGGACTCGAGATCAAAAGTCTGCCTCTGGAGATCTGTAAGCTGAGGAGTCACCATAAACTCCATGGTCTTCTTGCCGATAAGCTCCTTACCGTGATATGAGCCGCGGTTTAAGAGCATCTGCGCAAAGTGGGCGTAATCATTAGCTGTGGAATAGAGTCCCGAGCCCCCCTGCTCAAACCAGGGTTCTCTTGTGGGATTCTCCATCTGAAGACGGCGCCTTACGTCGTCTTCTGCTCTTACCGCTCTTCCGCTCTTATCCCTTCTGTAGAGTACAGCCTGTCTGAATTCCTTGCCCTCTCCGATCTTGAAATCCGTATCCTCCATATTAAGGGGAGTAAAGATTTCCTTCTTGAGAAACTCCGAATACTTCATTCCCGAAATAACTTCGATGACGCCGCCCATGATGTCAGCAGACTGTCCGTATCTGAAGGCCTCCCCCGGCTCAAAGGCAATACCGGCCTCCGAGAGCTTATTGCACACATCCACATTGGACTTAAGGATGCCTGATTCCCGCTGGGTCCTGGCCTCCTTCCACACCTTTGACATCAGTCTTTCAGCCTCACCAAAAAGTTCTCCGGCATACACGATACCTGAGGTCATATTTAAAAGATCTTTTACCAAAATCGGCGTAGTTGCAGGGCGAATGCCCTCGGAAGAAACAACCTTACATTTTTCAAAGCCGGGCAGATAGTCCGAGACCTTACTCATAAGATCCAGTTCGCCCCGCTCATAGAGCATCATGGCAGCCACAGCCGTAACAGGCTTGGTCATGCTGAAGATCTTGTAGATGCTGTCCTCTCTGTCAGGCTCGTAGTGGTTTTCGTAAACTCTTTTGCCCTTGTGCTCCACTAAGATGGCAGCACCCTGAAGGCGGCCGGATTCCCTCTGCTTCTCAATGAGAGTATCCAGCCTGTTCAGCTTTCTGATATTCATAACACAATCCCCGAATTTATTAGTACTTTACTGCAGGAAGCAGATATTTGTTCTGATAGAACTCAACGGCCTTCTCAAAATCCTTGCCCTTGTCGGCCTTGAGCTGCTGGATGTAACTGTGGGCATCGTAAGCGTCCTCATCCACCTCGATGATGCCTACCGCGATATTACTGCAGTGGTCGGCCACACGCTCGAAATCTGTTCCGATATCTGACAGGTCAAAGCCCTGCTCGATGGTACACTTGCCTTTACGAAGCCTCCTTACATGGCGGCGCTTAACTTCCATGTTGATGGTATCGATGGTCTCCTCAAGAGGCTCGATGGACTTGGCGGTCTTCACATCCTCTTTTTCGAAAGCCTGAAGTGACAGCTCAACGATCTCCATGACAGCCTTTGAGAAAATATCCATCTCCTGCTGGGCCTTGGGTGAGAACTTGCGCTTGTTCTCGCTCATGCCCCTGGCCTTCTGCATGATGTTGAGGGCGTGATCACTGATACGCTCATAGTCGGTGATGCAATGGAGCAGCACTGACAGTGTATGGCTTTCCTTGTTGCCAAGGTGATGGGCGTTGATCTGCATAAGATAGGTTCCCAGCTGATCCTCGTAGGTGTCCACCTTTCTCTCAAGGTAATCCACTTCCTCTGCCTCTTTTTCATCGAAATCTGTCAAAAGACCTATCGCCTTCGCCATGGCATCGCGGCTCATGGTAGCCATTACTATGGCTGCCTGACGGGCCTGCTCAAGAGCAAAGGGCGGGTTTGAAAGGAACCTGGGATCCAGAGTTCTGATGCCCTGCTGGTCCTCCTTCTCTCTCTTCTCCGCCTCGTCGATGGGAATGGTCCGAAGGGCCAGAGTAACAAGGATCTCTGAGAAAGGCAGCATAAGAGGTGTTGCCACAAGGTTTACCAGTGTATGTATTCCAGCGATTCCCACCATACCGATCTGGTTGTCCATGAAGGCAAAGTTCACAACGGAGTGGATCGCATAGAACAGGATCATAAAGGTGGTTGCCTTTATAATATTGAAGTACAGGTGCATAAGAGCGGTTCTCTTACCGTTCTTGTTGGCGCCGAAGGATGAAAGAATGGCTGTGATACAGGTACCAACCTCAGCACCGATGACAACGGGAATTGCCACGCTGTATTTGACCTTAACCGACAGCGACAGAGCCTGCAAAACACCGATGGTTCCGGCTGAGCTCTGGATGGTCATAGTAAAGAGGATACCAACAAGGAAGCCTATTACAGGGTTACTGAAGGATGTCAGCACTCTTTTGAACCCTTCCACGTCCTTAAGGGGTGAAACCGCATCGGACATGGTACTCATTCCAAACATGAGCACGGAAAATCCAAGAAGGATCGTTCCGATATTTTTTTTCTTGTCATTCTTGGAAAACATGTAAAGACCAATACCTATAAGTGCCAGGAACGGCGTAAAGGACTTGGGCTTTAACAGATTTATAAAGAAATTCTCACTGCTGATGGCATTAAGTGAAAGCAGCCACGCCGTAAATGTTGTACCCAGGTTAGCTCCCAGGATGATATTTACAGCCTGCTTAAGAGTCATGATGCCCGAATTAACAAGGCCTACGACCATGACGGTGGAAGCTGACGATGACTGAACCAGTGCAGTCACTCCCACTCCAAACAGATATGCGATTATGGGGTGCTCCGTCACTCTGGCGAGCACGCTCTCAAGCTTGCCGCCTGCTGCCTTCGTGAGGCCTCCGCTCATAACATTCATTCCGTAAAGGAACATGGCCAGTCCGCCGACCAGTCCCGCGATCAAACTAAAAACTTCTAACGAATCCATTTCTCCTCCGTTTATTTCGCAAAAATACCAGATGTACAGGTATATATTACAGGAATTACCTAAAAATTACCATAAATTTTTGAGCGCAATCAAATATCCTCAAAGATGCCTGATCATCCTAATGTACTTGCCGAATCTGGGATTTCCGGAGACGGCTCTTTTCCCGCCCTTGTATTCATTGCCGTAGATATTTTCCTCTACGTTGACTTCGTCCATCACTTCAAATCCCAGCTTTTCACACATCCTGACGGATGCTGTGTTTTCGGCCTTTACCAGGGTCTGTACCGAGTCAAACTGCAGTATGTCCCTGCCGTAATCAAGGATCGCGCTGCAGGCTTCCAGGGCGTATCCCTGACGCTGGAACTCTCTTCCCACAAGGAACCCCAGCTCCACTGCGTCAAATCCGTTCCTCACGGAGTAGCCGGCTCTTCCTATGATCCTGCCGTCTTCTATCCTTACTAGGGTCCAGACTCCAAAACCCATGAGCTCGTAAACCTTCTTAATATAGTCCCTCTGGTAGCGCTTTTCATCCTCCGGGTCCTCAAAAAGCCCCTCCATGTATCTGGTCATCTCAGGGTCCGAATAGATTTTGTAGAACTCATCCACATCCTCAACCGTGGTCTCCCTTATTATCAGGCGCTTCGTCCTCATCAGCTCCCAAGGCTCCCCTGCATAGCGCTGGTATACCTTCAAAAAGGAATCCATCTCTACGTCTGTTATGCCGCTGAATATGTATTTCGCTTCGGGAAAAGAGAAATCGGCTCCGAGCCCTTCCTGCATTCCCACCACATAGTATCCGTCCTCCAACAGCTCTTTTCCCTGAGCCGGAAGGTCTGTAACAATAAGTGTCGTGGCTTTATCGAATCCGGAAAGCTCAGGCAATTCCCCATTACAGCCATAGACTGCGGCCGAATCATAGCCGCAGTCCTTAATATACTCCATTGTTTCAGCGATATCGCCGCTTAGCTTTGTGGCTTCACGGTGCTTTTCATCCAAAAGGAAAACAACCGTCTTTAGCAATTAAAGCATCTCCTTTTCATAGGTGATCGAAAATCCCTTAAGCACAGGATGTTCTTTGCACCTTTCTTCTATTCTTTCTATTATTATTTTAGCATCATCCTGATCCGTGTCGGTAATTATCACAAGAGCTGTGCCGTTGACGATAGTGAATACATCGGTGCAGCGCAGGCTCTCGGATATTATCTTTCCAAAGGCCCCCATGGTTTCCAGCGTTATTTCTTTTCCCTCATCTGCGGTGACTGTGAAATGGATAAGCACTGAATTTATGACGGAATTGTCACCAAGCCTGACAAGCAGCCTGTAAATCTCGCGAAGCTTGGTGTTCTCAACCTTGTAGGGCTTTTTGGATCTGTTGCGCTCTCCAAGTATGGTCCTTACTTCCGCGATTCCCGTAGCATTAGCTCTGGCAGCATCATCCCCGACGAAAAGTTCCTCATCGTAAAGTATATAACTGTGTTTGCCGGAGTTCTTTACTATGTAAAGAGCTTTGTCAGCCTTTTTGAACAACGTATCATAATCCTCGGTGTTGTCAGCCTCCACCTTAACCGCGCCAATGGAGATACCAAGAGGAATGTTCATGTTCTCTCCAAGATTCCGCTTTGCCATGGACAAAAGCTGGGTGTTGAGGTTTTCTGTTCTGGCCTCAAGCTGCTGTTCTCCGATACCTCTGTAGAAAGCCAAAAACTCATCACCGCCGATCCTGCAAAGAACATCATCACTTCCGGCGTTCTCCTTGAGGATCCTGGCGAGATCGATAAGGACCCTGTCACCCATGTCATGACCAAAAAGGTCATTTACCGGCTTAAAGCTGTCCAGATCAAGAACAGCAAGGACTCCCTCCCCATCTTTGAAGGCAACTGTCAATGTCTCTTTTGCCCCCCTCTTGTTGAGCAGTCCCGTAAGAGGATCTACTGTCGCCTCCTGCTGAAGTCGTTGCATATTTCCGAATTTTGCAACCAAATTGCCGATAGCCCACCCAATGTACAGAACAAGAAGGAAGCAGACTGTGTACAGATACAGCCTGAAGTAGTTGCGCTCAAAGATCTGGGATTCCTTCGTCACGGGGAAGACCTCGTCTCTTATAACATTTTTACCCGATGCATCCAGAATTTCCACATGGAACACATAATCTCCGTAGGGCAGATTAGTGAAGGAAAGCTGCTCCATTTCCTTCTGATTACAGGTAATACCTTCGTCATCAGCCCCTTCCAGGTACATGTGTATCAACGGATTGGACAAAGTATAGTTCTTAACTGCGACTTCAAACTGTACACGGGAGGAAGTAGCGGGGATGCGATATACTCCGTTCTCAGGAATAATCTCCTCATCTCCCACAGTCAGCTTTGAAATGCCGATCTCATACTTATTGTTAAAGTTATCATAGTTGACGGTAGACACTCTTCTTACGCCGTCGATGCATGGAATATAGAGCCTCTCCCCATTAAGGGTGTAGCTGGCATTGGAGGTGATAGAGGTCTGAAGCCCCCTGTTCCTGTTAAGGAGCACATAGTTGTAGTTGCCGTCATTAAGAAGATCATTCTCATCCACTACGAAGATCCCTCCGCTGGACATAACCCAGGCTTTACCGTCATCAGAAATGAACACGTCGTAGTTGTTGCTGTAAGGGAAATTCTCCAGCTTTCTGATCTCATGGCCATTATCATAATAAAGCGCATTGCTGGTGACATAGATATAGCCCCCATTACAGGGAACGATCTTCATTACAACCAGCGCCATAAGTCCATCCTCTACGCCTATGGTCCGAACGATCTTTCCGCCTTCGATCACATAGATTCCGTCACCGTCGGAGCCCACAAGATAGGTGTTCTCATCCTTTTGCACCACGCAAAGAGGTTGTGTCTTGATGCCCTCGTATTCTCCGATCTTCCAGATAACCTTTTCATTATTGATCAGGGTAATTCCCACATTGCTGCCGGCAATTATCCTTCCGTCAGACAGTTCCCGGGTAAACCTGAATTTGTCTCCCTCTGCATTGCCGTTTTTGGAATTGAAATATTTGATCGTCCCATCGGGCTTCAACTCAATTAGTCCATAGGGACCATAGGTGCTGAACCACAGATTCTCCTTACTGTCGCACATGATGTTCCTGATACGCACATCCTTGAGGTACTCCGGATGAGGTATCGGAACAGAGTAGTAAGTCTTAAGATCGATGGTCACAAGACCGTTGCCTGTACCCGCGTAAAGAAGCCCATTCTTAACGATAACGCTGTTTACCACATCTTCATCTACCTTTGCCCTGGAAAAGATATCCTCAAAGGGATTCCAGGAAAACTTCTTAACGCCCTGTTTGCTGGAGGCAAACCATACATTACCCTGATAATCTATAAGTATATTAACAACAGCGCTGTCAAAATTGTCATCGGAAAGCTCTGTCACCGTCCCCTTGTCGGATATAAAGCCAAGTCCGTTCTCACAGGCCACAAAATATCCCTTGAAATCCTTGGAATACAGAATATCGTTGAAGTACGTCAGGCTTCCGCAATATTTCTTTGACAAAAGATCTGTGGAATTATCCTTAATGTATATCTTACCGGTGAGATTGGTGCTGGTTCCGACAATATAGTTTCCTTCTTCTTCCGCTGTCACAACGGTATAGTCCCCGGCAAGAACATAAAGTATCTTCTTATCCCTGAATATTACAAGACTTCCGTCATTCTTGACCCCGGCTACCGTATCTCCGCTGGCGCTTAGCCTATTAAAGCTCATGAAGCTGTTCTCTTCATAGACTTCTATCTGATCATCAGGAGTGATCCTGCTAAGCTGCTTGATAGTAGCAACGTATATATTTCCTTTATTGTCTTCCGTAATGGACCTTATGGCATTGGCCGGAAGCCCCAGGTCTGAGTTGTAGAATCTCACTGCCCCCGTTTCCCAGTTATAACTGCCTATTCCGCTGTCGTTGGTTCCGATCCAGAGTATCCCCTTACTGTCCACAAACAGCGCCGTAACATTTTTTATCCGGGAATCAATATCCGCAGGATAGAATCTGTACCCGTCGTACCGGTACAGCCCGGCGTAAGAACCAACCCAGATGTAGCCGTCCCTGGTCTGGGCAATGGCATTGATCTCCATGGAGTCAAGGCCGGTATCCGCATTGTAAAGATTACCGGCATACTCTGCACCGAAATCAGCAGCATAAATCTGAGATCCGGTCAAAAGAGTCATCAAAAGAGCCGGAAGCAGAATAAGCGCGGCAGCTGTCTTTTTTCTCTTCTTAAAAATATAGCGGCAGATCCTAAGCACACCTGCGGCGATCATAATACAAACAGCTTTATCCGGGATATCCACAAAGGCTTCACCCAGGAAAGAATTCAAAATAGGAACATCCATATCAAGGGCAATGCGGTCAATAAGTCCGTCGCCCCAGACATTTCCTGTTCTTCCGCCATACATTATCATATTAATGGGAGTTGAAATAAGAGCCGCGATCACACCGGAAAAAACGGCTGTAGAAATAAATCTGAAGTAATCGCTCTCCTTTCGGGGATAGAGCACGCCAACAGCAGCTCCTATCCCCGCGGATACGAGCATATAAGGCAGTGCGACAGGATCACCGATGGAGATGATCAAGTTGAAGAGAACGCCACAGATGGCTCCGGCAATGGGGCCCAGCTTGATTGCTGACATAATAGTCCCGATAGCATCAAACCAGACCGGAACTTCATACATCGATGCGAGGCTTCTTCCACCATAGTCAATGCCGACACATAGAAGTATAAAAATCCAGTTTCTCCAAGATTTCAACACTTTCATACCATAATTCTATCATTATGGCAGTAACTACTCAACGAATTAGTGATTAAAAAACGCTAAAAAACGTGGCATTGCCCATTTTTCAGCGTTAACAATTTGTTTACAATTAATTAAAAGAATGGTTACTTCAAATCATCTTTTGGACATAAAGGCTTGTTATTATAATATTGTCAGATGAGTTAAGACAATACCAAATAAAACTTTTTCATAATATGCCAGGTAAGGAAGCTTACCTGGCATCCTCCCTTTTTAGGGGCTTTTTTATTTTGCAATACTTCTTTAGGTCAATTGGCCAATCCCTGAAGAAAGCTCTCAACACCGGCAACTGCCGACTCCTCATCGCTGCCGTCAGCGATCACTGTAACAGCTTCTCCTGATGAAAGGCTTAAGGTCATCATCCCCATGATGCTCTTTGCGTTTACCTTCTTGGACTGAGCCTCGATGTGTACTGTGCTCTCATATCTGCTGGCAAGCTGTACCAGCTCAGCTACAGGTCTGGCTTCAAGTCCTCTGGGCAACTTGATTTCGATAGATTTTGTGATCATAATTTCCTCCTCTAAGATCTTAAACCATCAGCAAGCTCACTAAGTTTCCTGAGCCTATGGTTAACACCCGATTTGCCTACCGGCGGATCCAGGTATTTACCGAGTTCCAAAAGGGTTGCATCAGGGTGTTCCAACCTCACTTCAGCCATATCCCTGAGACTATCCTGCAATTTGTTAAAGCCGTAGTGATCCCTGATAAATACGATGTCATCGATCTGCTTGGCTGCAGCGTTGACAGTCTTAGTTATGTTAGCAACTTCACAGTTTACCCTTCGATTAATGGAATTCCGCATCTCCTTAACAATTCTGAGATTCTCAAGATTCATAAGACTCACGGGAGCTTCCATTATATTAAGAAGATCTACGATACCTGATCCCTCTTTGATATAGAGAACATGGTATTTCTTCCTGAGCACAATCCTGGCCTCGATGTCAAAGCTCTCGATCAGCTCCTGCAGCTGTCTTGCCTGTCCTTCATAGGAGCAGACAAACTCCAGATGATATCCCTTGTTGGGATCACTGATGGAACCGTTGCATAAAAAAGCGTCACGCAAAAACGCCCGCTTGCAGCAGGAATTCTTCGTAACCATGGGATTGGCACCATCCTCCGGACTTCTGATCCCGCCCTCCGGATCCATGACCCGGATTGCCTTAAGAACCGATTCCAATTGTGCCGCATCCAGAAGCACCGGCCTGTAAATGCGCCCATTATGGCGGACCTCGCCGTTTTCCTTCAAAATGCTAGTAACTATATTAAATGCTTTTTTTAATAATGTAAAGAACTTTCTAAGTACCGCAGGGTCGTCCGGTTGCAGATACAGCGCAATATTGCCGTTTTCATCGGTCCCCACATAACCGGCCAGTGTCACTATGGCAGCAAGCTCTGCCAGCTGACAATGACGGGATGTACCCATGCGCTTAGCCAGTTCCTCTTTTACCTCTGTGGAAAAAGACATCTCTCAACGTGCCTCTTTAACATCTCTGTGAGAGAGCTTGAGTCCGAACTTCCCATCAGACCCTTTGAGCTTCTCGTATATCTCGTTCGCAATGGTGACACTTCGGTGCTGACCACCGGTACAGCCTATGGCCACCACCAGCTGATACTTGCCTTCCTTGATGTAGCCGGGGATCAGGAACTTCAGAAGATCCTCCAGCTTGTCAACAAATTCTCCGCACTCGGGAAAACTCTTGACGTAGTCCTGCACCGGCTTGTCATTGCCGGTCTGGTGCTTGAGTTCCTCTATGTAATAGGGATTGGGCAGGAATCTGACATCAAACACCAGGTCCGCGTCCGAAGGAATTCCGTACTTAAAACCAAAGGAAAGGATGTTTACCATAAGCGAGTTGTACTCCTCGTTGTGGACAAAGATCCTGTCCAACTCTCCCTTGAGTTCCCTGGTAAGAAGATTGGAGGAGTCGATAACGTAATCCGCCTTCTTCTTGACCTCAGCAAGAACCTCCCGTTCCTTGGCAATGCCGTCCTCAAGCCTGTCTCCTGCGGCATTCATGGGATGTATCCTTCTGGTCTCCTTATATCTCTTTATAAGGACCGCGTCGCTGGCATCCATGAACAGGATCTCCACGGGGATTCCCTTTCCCTTCAGGGAATCTATAATTCCGGATACGCCCTCAAAGCTCTGGCCCGCTCTGGCATCAATCCCAAGAACAACCTTGGTGATACCGCTGTCGGGCATGGTAATAAGCTCCGTAAATTTCTCTATAAGGGATACCGGGAGATTATCAACACAGTAAAACCCCGCATCCTCAAGCATATGAATGGCCGTGGCCTTTCCTCCGCCGCTCATTCCAGTTACTATAACAAATCTCATACAGATGCTCCTTCCTGAAAATCACCAACCATGATAACTTCAGGCTCTAACATGATTCCGGAATTCTCAAAAACCCTCTCCCGAACCTTACAAATAAGCTCGTAAATCTCTGAAGAGGTGGCGTTCCCCTTGTTCACCACAAAGCCACAGTGTTTCTCGGAAACGCAGGCATCTCCGACACTGAATCCGCGAAGTCCTGCCTCTTCTATCAGCTTACCCGCAAAATTGCCACGGGGTCTCTTAAAGGTTGAACCGGCACTTGGATACTCCAGAGGCTGCTTCTCCTTGCGCTTTAAGGCCAGCTCCTTCATCCTTGCGGAAACAGCTTCAAAGTCTCCCTTTGCAAGGTCAAGGATAACAGACAGAACAATATGTCCTCTTCCCTTGATGGCGCTGGTCCTGTAGCCGAATTCCATATTTTCGTTGCTGATGGTCATAACCTCGCCCTTAGGATCAAGGACGGTAACCTCTCTTGTAATCAGCTTCATCTCGCCGTCATAGGCACCGGCATTCATGATCATTGCGCCGCCTATGGTTCCGGGTATCCCGGCAGCAAACTCAAAGCCTGTAAGACTGTTATCCCTGGCAAAAGAGGCAATGGTTGAATTAAGGACTCCGGCCTGCGCATAAATGCCGCTCTCTCCCTTAAGTCTTAAATCGCTAAAACGCTCTAAAGAGACAACTAATCCGTCAAAGCCCTTATCTGATACCAGAAGATTGCTTCCGTTTCCAACAACGAAATAAGGGAGTTCCAGATTCCGCACAAGCTTCATGACGCCCTGCAGCTGATCCAAATCTCCCGGTTTTACAAATAAGGCGGCAGGCCCACCGGTTCTGAAAGTGGTGTGCCTGCTCATGGGTTCGTTTAATAATATGTTTTCTTCTGAGACGATCTGTCCCAGATGTTCAATGATCTCTTTATTCAAGTACTGTAGACCTCATCAACCGCTAACAAGTTTGGCTGCTCCGTATACGCCGGCATCATTTCCAAGCTTAGCAAGAGCAAACTTTGCATCTGCGCAGCCGGGGAATACAAATTCCTTGAAGCTGGGCATAAGAAGATCAAAGAGCATATCTCCAGCCTTGGAAACGCCGCCTCCGAGAACAATGATCTCAGGGTTAACAACAGAAGCAACTGCTGCGATTCCCTTTCCGAGATAGTATCCGTAGTGCTCAGCTATATCTTTTGCAACCTTGTCTCCTGACTTGGCTGCCTCAAAGATATCCCTGCACTCGAAGTCCTTGCCGCGAAGAACACTGTCTTCATCTGACTTTTCAAGGATTCTCTTTGCAATCCTTACAGCACCTGTAGCGGAAGCATACATTTCAAAACATCCATGGTTGCCGCAGCCGCAGGTCTCGGGCTCATCGTCAACAAGGTGAAGGTGTCCGATCTCTCCGCCTGATCCCTTTGCGCCGTTGAGGATCTTGCCATCAACAATGATACCACCTCCTACACCGGTTCCCAGTGTAACAAGGAGCATATTGGGATAGCCCTGTCCGCCGCCCTTCCAGGCCTCACCGAGGGCTGCTACGTTGGCATCGTTTCCTGCCTTAACGGGGAGCTTTAATTTGGAGTGAAGCTCGTTTACAACGTTTACCTTCTCCCAGCCAAGGTTTACTGCCTGATGGCAGACACCGTCAGCGTTTACGGCACCCGGAACACCGATACCGGCACCAACAACCTGGGTGTCTTCTATATTCTTTTCCTTCATCTTGGCTCTGATGGAGTCCGCGATATCGGGAATGATATTCTCTCCGTGATTCTCTGTTCTTGTGGGGATCTCCCAGAAATCCAGCTTCTCGCCGGTCTCTGTAAGAAGTCCGATCTTAACTGTTGTCCCTCCAACATCTGCTCCAAATACGTAACGTGCCATGGTATATTCTCCCTTCAATAATTAAGTGTGTATCACTCGTCGTCGCCATCCTCACTGCGTCTTCTTGCCAGTGAGTTCTGTACACGGTTATACAGCTCCTGAGCTGCATTGTAGCCCATGGCCTTCTGTCTGTGGTTAACTGCTGCCGACTCACAGATAACAGCCAGGTTTCTTCCGGGTCTAATGGGTATCCTGTGGCAAACCACCTTGTTGCCCAGGTACTCTGTGTACTCCTCCTCAAGACCGAGTCTGTCGTATTCCTTGTCCTTGTCCCAGTCCTCAAGCTTGATGACCAGGTCTATGTTCTGAGTCTCTTTAACGCTTGATACACCGTAAAGTGTCTTAACATCGATGATACCAACGCCGCGCATCTCAATGAAATGCTTGGTGATATCAGGTGCAGAACCGATCAGGGTCTCGTCACTGACACGCCTTATCTCTACTACGTCATCGGAAACAAGACGGTGTCCTCTCTTGATAAGCTCGATGGCTGTCTCCGACTTACCGATTCCGCTTTCACCGGTGATGAGAACTCCTACACCGTAGACATCCACCAATACACCGTGGATTGAAATACAGGGAGCAAGCTTAACGTTGAGCCATCTGATAATCTCCGCCATGAATGCGGAGGTTGATTTCTTGGTGATAAATACGGGGACCTTTTCCTCAAGGGCGATCTTGATAAAAGTAGGATCCGGGGTAAGTTCCCTGCAGAATACCACGCCGGGTATATCGAAGGAAAGGAACTCCCTGTACATATCCTCTTTTTTGTCCTGAGGGAAGGATTCCATATAGGTATATTCTACGAATCCGATAACCTGAAGCCTGGATGCTTCAAAGTGCTCGAAGTATCCTGCCAACTGAAGAGCCGGTCTGTTGATATCCGGCTGGGTTATCCTGATTTTCTTGACATCAATCTCAGGAGTAAGATTTTCAAGCTTCATTTTTTCAATGATAGTTTTTAAACTTACACTCGACATGCTGAGCCTCCTTGGTGTTATTTGGTTCCAACATCAACCCACATAATATCATAGAAATACAGGTTCTTCAATTATCCTGACGGAAGAAGTCGTATATCTGCTGAGCTACATTTTCGGGAATTTCGGGCACCTTGGAGAGCTCCTCTACAGATGCCTGCCTTATCTCTTCTATGGACCTGAAATTCTTCATAAGAGCCTTTCGCCTTGCGGGGCCGATGCCCGGAATGTCATCCAGAGAGCTCTTTACCTGGGCCTTGCTCCTTAAGGATCTGTGATACTCAATGGCAAATCTGTGTGCCTCGTCCTGGATCCTTGTTATGAGCTTAAAGCCCTCAGACCTGGTATCAATGGGAAGTTCTACATTATTATAGTAAAGACCTCTTGTCCTGTGATTGTCGTCCTTGACCATTCCGCAGACAGGGATACTGATCCCCAGCTCCTCCAGAACCTTAAGACAGATGTTGACCTGTCCGCGGCCGCCGTCCATAAGGATGAGATCCGGGAATCTCGTAAAGCTTCCAAACCTTGCATCTATATCCCTGACCTGAAGCTCATGTTTCTCCTCTATGCCGTGGAGCAGACGCCTTGTGAGCACCTCATGCATGCATGCGTAATCGTCCGGGCCGGACACGGTCTTTATCCTGAACTTCCTGTAATCGCTCTTCTTGGGCTTGCCCTTCTCGTAGACCACCATGGATCCCACGTTGGCAAATCCGCTGATATTGGAGATATCGTAGGCCTCCATTCTTTCAAGGCCTTTGATGCCAAGCAAATTTTCGATCTCCTTGACGGCTCCGATGGTCCTGCCCTCTTCCCGCTTGATGCGCTCCTTGTCCTTGGAGAGCACCAGCTCGGCGTTCTGAGCCGCAAGCTCCATGAGCTTCTCCTTCTGCCCTCTCTCGGGCACGGTAATATACACACGGCTTCCCTTTCTCTGGGTCAGCCACTTTTCAATGATCTCCATGTCATCGATAACTTCAGGCAGCATCAGCTCCCTGGGAATAAAAGGTGTTCCCGCGTAGAACTGCTTGACGAAATTCATGAGGATCTCCGCCTTGGGATTCTCCGACACATGAGTCATGTAGAAATGCTCCCTGCCTATGAGTCTTCCGTCCCTGACAAAGAACACCTGGACCACCGCGTCCTTGTCATCTGCGGCAATGGCCACTATATCTTTATCCTCCATGGAGGAATCTGTCATCTTCTGCTTCTGGGCAACAACCTTCACACTGGCAAGAAGATCCCTGTATTTGGCCGCATTCTCAAAGTCCAGCTCCTCGGAGGCCGTCTCCATCTTCTGTTCCAGATCCTTGATAATGGGCGAATAATTGCCCCCAAGAAACTCCAGTGCCTTGTCAATCCTGGCCCTGTACTCCTCCTGAGAGACATTTCCTGTGCAGGGTCCGCAGCACTGCTTCATGTGGTAGTTAAGACATGGGCGTTCTGCACCTATCTCTTTTGGCAAAGAGCGGTTGCAGGTCCTAAGGCCGTAGAGTTTATTTATAAGTTCAATGGTGTCTTTGACTGCGGCTGCGCTGGTGAAAGGGCCGAAGTACCTGGACTTGTCTTTTTTCATAAGACGGGAAAAGAGTATACGGGGAAACGCCTCGGATACGGTGACCTTTATGTAGGGATAGGTCTTATCATCCTTGAGCATGGTGTTGTAGCGGGGGCAGTGCTCCTTGATGAGATTATTCTCAAGAACAAGAGCCTCCAGCTCCGAGTCCGTAACAATATATTCAAAGCGGGCGATCTGCTTGACCATCATATCTATCTGAGGCCCTCGCCCTATATTGGAACGAAAATAAGACCTGACACGGTTGTGCAGGTTGATGGCTTTGCCCACATACATAATTGTGTCGTTGGCATCGCGCATTATGTAGACCCCGGGGTTCTTCGGGAGTTTTTTCAGTTCTTCCTTGATATCGAAGTTTGACATATAAATATTAAACCACTAACTTCGGGAGTTTAAAAGAGGAATGTAAGCCCGAAATCAGTGGTTCAACAAAGAGGAAAAAAGGATACTAAGGGTCGGCTACATTGGCGGCATCAGAGATTATCCTTAAGATATCTCTCCAATGCTTTTGCAGCCTCTATTTCATCTGCGCCATCGCAGACCAGGGTAAGAGTCTGGCCGTTTTTGATACCCAGACTCATCAGGCCAAAGAGATGCTTGGCATCCGTACTTTGGCCGTTGCCCTTGGCTGTAATGGAGCAGTTGAAAGCATTTGCCAGTTTTATAAGACCGCCTGCGGGCAATGCATGAACGCCCTCGGGGTCAGTTATAACATATTCGATGATCTTCATATCTCAACATTAAAGTGCTCGAAAAGGATCTTCTCAGCCTCGGGATTCCACAGACCTGCATGATTCTTGCAGGATACTGCAAGCTTGGCAAACAAAGGATCTGTCTCTCCCAGTTTCTCAAAGTCATCTATTGCGGTAAGAGGCATATCTATCTGTGTATAGCAAAGCTTCTTACCTCCGGGAATTCCGGGAAGATTGCAGGTCGTCTCTGCAACGCTGTCCAGTCCGCCGATGTGTGTAACCATTACGGAAGGATTGATCTCTCCCTTTGCAGCAAGGTCAAGAGCCTCCATAAGATCGTCGTTGTTGCCGCCGGTGGTTCCCAGAATATGTGTGCTTGTGTAATGTGCATTGTACAGGTTGATCTCAGACTTGAACTGATTGTCTGTGGGACCTGCAAAGAAATTCATGCAGCCGTCAAAAGCAAGGAGTCTGTCGCCCATCTCGGCAACGCTTCTTACGGGAACATATACGAATACATCATCATATCCGTGTCCCTCTGTGATCTCCATAAGCTTCTCTTCTGCATCTGCTGCCGAGGAATTGAAGTAGATAAGCTCTACGCCCTTCTCTTTTGCAAACTCTGGGCTGATAACGCTGGCAGCTCTCTTAAGCTTTGCTTCATCAAGGTCTGTTACAACAATCCTCTTTGGCTTGTTCTCAAAACGAAGACCGTAGCTTACAGCACCAAGACCCATAGGTCCGCAGCCGCCCATGATAAGGATGTTTCCACCCTCCTTGGTTCCCATAGCGTGGTTGTAGTTGTGCTTGTTGGTGTGATAGTTAGCATGATATCCACCGATGATGCAGCTCATGGGCTCACCAAGGGACGCCTGATAGAAGCTCTCTCCGTTGTAAGGAAGAAGCGCATCCAGTTCCATTACTTCATGAGGCATGATGCAGTAGGTAGCATCTCCGCCGCAGAAACGGTAGGAGTATCCGGGAGAATCAAGCTTGCCCTGATAGTTGAGGGCGGGCTGAAGTGCCCACTTATCGCCAACCTTATATTTATCCTTCCACTTGGCGCCTACTTCTACGATAACGCCTGAGCACTCATGTCCTGTGATAATAGGATTAACATCGATATCCTTTGGTGCTCTCTTATGGTTCTTGCCCTGCTTAGCCAGCTTGTAAGTTGACATGCAGATACTGTCACTGATCACCTTTACAAGTATTTCATCGTCCTTGATCTCGGGAAGCTCAAACTCCTCAAGTCTAAGATCCATTTCTCCGTACATTCTGACAGCTCGTGTCTTCATAATAATTCACCTCCAAATGGTTGTGCTCATCCTTCAAAAGATGCGCTGATCTCGTCTTCAGTCATTGTCAGCAGTTTCTCAACTCCTGCCTTGTCCGAAAAAGTCATGGCGATCTTGCCAAGTACGTCAAGATGTTCATCGCCTACCGCAGCAATACCGATCACCACTTTGACTTTTTCTGCAGCCCCCCAGTCCTGGCCCTCGGGAAATGTCAAAAGAACCAGTCCTGTCTTCAAAATATGTTTCTTGGCTTCCTCAATTCCATGAGGGATAGCCAACTCGTTGCCAATATATGTATTAAACACCTTCTCTTTGTCCAGCATTGCCTGAGTATAGTACTCGTTGGTAAAGCCCTGGGAAGAAAAAATATCACCGATCTTTCTGATGACGTCTTCCTTGTTACCCGGTTTCTGGTTTAAAAAGATATTTTTGGTTTCCAGTATCATAGGTGCCTCCTGTTATAGACCATTAATTCTCTCGCTGAAATAGCTCTTCATTATACGTTGCAGCTTTTCCTGAATGGCTTCTTCATCGCCGGTCTTTAATGTTTCAAGGAAAGCCTCGTCCTCGACTATGGCTCCCGAAATCCTTCCCAGCATATCCGTGTTCTGCTGCCTGTGCTCATCTATGGGCATCGCCATGCAAAGCGCGGCCTTGATGTCCTTTAACCTGGGGTCTTCAAAGATCTGCCCCTTATCAGGTCCTGCGGTAATGATCTGGCACTCTTTAACTGCCTTGCTCCTGCAATGGAAAAGAGCTATCCCTATCTCAGGGAATACCTGTGTCATTACCTGTTCCCTCGCCAGGATATCTGCTGCAAGTACCGCTGCTGCCTTGGATGTGTCCGTTATATCGGCAGCTATATACTTGATCAGCGCCTCAAGATTCATGTCATTGGAAACGGTAAGATGATGATACCTTCTAATGACTCCCTTGATTCTGTTTATGATGTCGTTTATCTCGTCCAGTTGCCTGGTAAAATCGTTATTTTCCTGCCTTGCCGGCATAGATGCGTATTCATCGATCTTAACACTTATCTGCAGAACGTCTCTCCGGGTTATGAGAGGATTGACCATACAATAGTCAACACCCAGTTCGTCCACTTCAATGCTTGAGATAAAGAAATCCGTTCTTGACATTACGTGCTCGGTGATCTCATCACTGCCGTAAGCCTTAAGCACTATATCCCAGTCAGCAAACTGACTGCGAAGCTTTGCCATCATCAGCTGTGCCACTCCGAATCCGCTGGCACATATAACGCCGATGTTGACGGTGCGCTTTTTCTTTTTCCTGCTTAGGATCTTCTCCCTGGCCGCTCCGAAGTGCATGGCCAGATATCCGATCTCCGCATCGTTGGGAACAAGTCCCGTCTTTTCGGTAATGACCTCTGCAGCCCTCTCGCAATCCGCAAAGACCTCCGGGTACTCCTGTCTGATCTCCGCAAGAAGGGGGTTACTTATGGTCATGTCATTTTTCATGCGATAAAGAGCCGGCTCCAGGTGGACCATCAGTCCTCTGATAAAGTCCTCCTCATATCGGAGCTCCCTTGCCAGATCTGCATCCAGCACATCTATCATCGCATCTATAATTCCCATCAGCTCGTCAGTCCTGATGCCGCTGCTGCCGATGGCTTCGTTTGTGTAGTTAAGTTTTGCACCTTTGATGTGCAGTAAGATATTGTTTACTTCCGATTCCGGAATTGTGATGGAGAACTCTTTTTCCAGAGCATCCGCAATCCTTCTGGCAATGTCATAGCCTTTGTCGAATCTGGCATCATAGGTTTCCTCAGATACCAGCTCGCCCTGCCTGATCCTCTCCACGGCCACAGCCAGATGTACCAAGAGGCCCATGTATGCATCATTGGTCAAAAGACGCAGATACGGTTCCTCCACTTCCTCAAGAACAGTTTCCACCTCAGAGAGGATGGCCTCATTCATGAGGGTATAAATATTGTCTGCCAGCTCGTTGTCCCCTCGACTGTTCATGTTCTCGGTAACGAATCGCTGCATGGCTGTTCGATAGCTCTTTTCGCTGCCGGAGAGAGTAATTCCGAAGCCGGGCTTTCTTATGATGCTAAGGTGACACTCCTGTACCCAATCGTTTATGGCTTCAAGATCGGTACTGATGGTGGCTTCACTTACGCCGAACATGTCACTGTAATAAAAGAGCTTTTGTGGCTCCCTGTTCCTTAGAAGCTCCAGCTTCAGAAGATTTCTTCTCTTCTCCTTGTCTGATACGATCTCGTCCTTGCGGGCGTTGACAGCGCTCATAAGGCGGGCCTTGTTATCGGCGTCTCCTTCGATCTGACTGCCCTCTCCCTTTTTCCGAACCAGGGTAAGATCATACTGTTTCAGGATGGAAGCGATGTAGTCCGCCTCCCTTAAAATGGTGCGCTTACTTACACCCAGAGCATCAGCCACTTCCTGATCCGTGGCCGGCTGCTCTGCGCCCAGCAAATACAATATGATCTGTCTTATGCGTGGTGTAAGTTCCATAAAAACTCCGTATTAAAGCTTCAGCTCCTGTGCAAGAGAATCATACTCAGGTGCAGCCATGAAGTTGCTGATGGTGATCAGTCTGGCATTTGGAGCGCTCTTTCTTGCTCTTGCTGAAAGCTCCTGGTGTGTTACAACTATCTGAGCATCTGCAGGTATCTCTGATACAGACGCATGCTGTACATCGATATCAGTTCTGCCAACATCTGTAAGTTTCTTTCTGAGAACTGTAGCTCCCATTGCTGAAGATCCCATTCCTGCGTCGCAAGCGAAAACGATCTTCTTAACATCTTCTGCTGCTACTGCTGTAAGGTTGTCTGCTGCTGTCTTAACTTCGCTTACAGCAACACCCTTTGCCTCAGCCTTCATCTCTTTCATCTTCTCGGTGGAGTCTGCAAGAGACTGCTTGCCGTTTGAAAGTCTAACGATAGGAGCTGCGATCACGAAAGATACAGCTGCTGCAACTACTGCTGAGAGAAGAACCATGAAGGTTGATCCCTTAGGTGCCATTCCAACATAGGCGATGATCGATCCGGGTGAAGGAGGACCAGCAAGGCCAAGCTTGAACAGTGTGTTGAAGATCATAGCTGCTACGCTTCCGCCGATTGTTGCAAGAAGAAGCAGGGGGTTCATAAGTACATAAGGGAAGTAGATCTCGTGGATACCGCCAAGGAGATGAACGATAAGTGCTCCGGGTGCGGAATCCTTTGTAACCTTATCCTTAGAGAACAGCCAGTATGCAAGAAGCACACCTGTACCTGCGCCGGGGTTTGTCTCGATCATGTAGAAGATTGACTTGCCGGCTGAAGCAACCTGCTCTGCTCCAAGAGGAGTGAAGATACCGTGGTTGATAGCGTTGTTAAGGAAAAGAACCTTAGCAGGCTCAACGAATACTGAAACGAGAGGCAGAATGTTGTTGTTAACAAGTACTGCAACTCCGGCGTTAAGGAAAGCAAGTACGCCGCCCATGAAGGGTCCGATTACATAGTAGCCAAGGATTGCAAGGAGAAGACCAAGGATACCAACTGAGAAGTTGTTTACAAGCATCTCGAATCCTGAAGGGATCTTACCCTCAACTGCCTTGTCAAATTTCTTGATGACCCAGCCTGCAAGAGGTCCTGCGATCATTGCGCCCATGAACATTGTGTACTCTGTTCCGCAGATAACACCGATTGTCATGATTGCACCCATAACTGCTCCTCTGGGTCCGCCAACCATCTTACCACCCTGGTAAGCGATGAGAACGGGAAGAACATATGTGAGCATCGGTCCGACTATTGAACTAAGCTGTGCGTTAGGGAGCCAGCCGGTATCGATGAACAATGCTGTCAAAAGCCCCCATGCTATAAATGCGCCGATATTCGGCATGACCATTCCACTTAGGAATCGTCCAAAACTTTGAATCTTTTCTTTCATTTGGATACCCCTTCCAACTTAATAAGCGTTTTCTCTTGGCACGTCTGCCGCAAGAAGGTTACAGATAATCCGAATGCATTCAATTGATTTAAGTTTATTTTATTGGTGTACCGTTCATTAATCAATTCATACATATTTAACTTTGTCACATGGCATTAGTGACAAGTCCTTAAGAGCCAATGGGGACGGTTCTCTCTGACATGCTAAAGAGCCATAAAAAAAGAAAAGCCGGCAGTGAGCAAAGAGCTCAAGGCCGACAATTTCTGCAATATGTTTATTGTGCTGTATTTGTGATATCTTTTTCTACCACGAAGCCCGGTGTTGGCGAAGGAGCAGTCTGAGAAGCAGCAGCCTGTTCTGTCTCCGGTTTCAGGATTGGCTCTGCCACCACATTCTGCCCCGGCTGATCAAGCCGGCTAAGTACCATTGTTGCATACGGGTCCGGCTGACCGAGGACCGTTGTCTTGTCCGGGTCATAGCTTTGAGCCGACTGAGATGAAGCTGCCAGCTTTCTGCTGATATCTGCTGCAGTTCCGTCCAGGTTTTCTGACGTATTCCAGGAAACAACAGCTTTGTTCCTTCTTCGGCGATCTGCCTGTATTTCTCCGGAAGCAGCATCTTTTCTAATCTTGTCGATGCTTCTTTTTGCCTCGGAGCCTGTGAGCACCGCCAGATAGTGTCTTATGTCAAGTTTGAACCACATAATTACTGCCATTGCCGTCAGGATAATAAACATTACCAGTGAGATGACAGACAGAAGGTTATAGTATTCTATATTATTCATTTGTCTATGCCTCACTTTCCTGCCGCCATATCAAGGGCTGCTTTTGCCAGAGCAAAACTCTTAACGGTATCCCCCGCAAGCTTTCTTGTGTTGTCTGTAATCTCAGGATCATTGTAAATATCCGAATCTATATGTGCCAGGATCAGATCCATTTCATCACACATCTCTTCGTAGGTAACTCCGGATTTCAAAAGCTGCGCCGGATAAGTGTATATCTGATTAGCAATCTCCTTGTAGATCATGAGCGCTGTGACTGCATTATCCACCTCTGCGATATTTCCATCCGCAATGGCAACTAGGTCATCCCAGAACTGATGATAGCTCACCATGGAATCTCCGCTCTTGCTCTCGGTTCCAAGACCTGTGTAGTACTGGGCGATCTTTCCGAGCTTCTCTGCCCTGAACTGCTGTGCATCGGAGAGAGTTCCCTGATTGGCCGCAATCTGGAACCACTTGGCTGACATCTGTTTGTTGCCGATACCGTCATAACAGTAAAAGTACGCAATTCCCAGCTTGTAGGCTACCTGTGCATATCCGTCTTTATCAGCTGCCAGACGCTTTTCTACTGTAGTTCCGCCGCTGGGAGTTATCATGATCTGCCTTAGCAACTCATCCTCTTCCGGTGTGAAGTTGTCATCCGCAAGAAGGGTATTGTCCAAAAACTCTATATATGCCGTAGGGTTGCCGGGATCCATGACAATGGCCTTCCCGAACATCTCTGCAGCGGACAGTTCATCCACTGTTCCTATAGCCTCGGTGACATAATAGTTATAGTTCTCTCTGGCAAGCTCAGCCGCCTTGGCATGGAAGGTAAGACCTAGTCCCGCAAAAACAACTGCTGCTGCCGCCACAAGTCCGAAGATAGTGACGCCTATTCTGGCATCCTTCTTGTATCCCCTGTCCAGCTCCTTGTAATTCTGGAGATCATACATAACCTCCGCACAGGACTGATATCTGTCCGCAGGGTTGTTCTGCACGCATTTGTTTATGATGTATTCAAGTCCGGGAGAAAGCTGCTGGTTCCAATACCTAATGGGATAAAACTCATAGGGCGGCTCACTGGGATTGTGCCCCGTCACCAGATGGTACAAAGTAGCACCAAGGCAGTAAATATCCGTTCTTGCGTCGGTCTGTCCCATTCCTCCAAACTGCTCGGGAGCCGCATACCCTCTGGTTCCAAGGTAAGAAGTATCGGAGTTGTTCTGCTCCTTGTACTCCCTTGCGGTACCGAAGTCAATAAGAGTGATGGTTCCATCGGGACGCAGCATGATATTACCGGGCTTTAGATCCCTGTAGATGATCGCAGGCTTTCTGGTGTGCAGATACTCCAGCACATCACACAGCTGAATACCCCATTCAACAACATACTCCTGAGGCTGCGCACCAAGCATATTCAGCGCCTTCTCAAGAGTATTTCCTTCTATATAATCCATTACGATGAGGAAACGTCCCTCCTCATCAATTACATCCACGATACTGGGAAGATATGGATGAGACAGCTCTTTTAACAGATCCGTCTCAGTGATGAGGCTCTGCCTGACAACCCTGAAATCCGCCACCGCGTCCTTACGGACTTCCTTGATGGCCCACTGCTTGTTGGCACGCTCATTCATTGCAAGATAGACAGTGCTCATTCCGCCCTGTCCGATTATGTTTAAGACTTTGTATTTACCACCTACTAAACTACCGATTTCTAACATAATAAAACCTTACTACTATAAAACTACTTAAATGATACAATCTATCAGGATCGCCGAGATATTGTCGGTCTCTCCCCGCTCCTTGACTCTGTCTACAAGACCATCAAGGCTCTTTTTCATGGAAACCTCACTGTCGCACCGAGATGGCTTGAGGGCTGAAATCATCTCTGCCCCGCCAAGCTTTCGCCAGAATCCGTCTGAGCACATAAGGATGGAGGTCTGCTCAGCTATAACTCCTCTGACAAATTGAGGCATCACATTGTCTGACGCGCCTATGCACTGAAGGAGAACACTCTTCTGTGGGCTCTCCTCTGCCTGCTGCGGTGTCATAAGTCCCCGGTCGATCATGTCCTGCACCACACTCTGATCATGGGTCAAAAGATCCATCGACTTATCCGTAAGCATATAAACCCGGGAGTCACCGATGTTCATGACAATGAACTCGTTCCCAAGCATCAGAAAGCTCACGCATGTAGTGCCAAGGGCAGAACCGTGTTCCATTCCATACCTGCGGATGCTCATATTCATCTCGGAAACAAGAGCCATCCACTCGCGTCTGACGTCAGCAATTATATCACAGTCCTTGGAATTGTCATCCAATTTTTCTGTGGCATTGGTCCTGCTTAAGGTTATAGGCAGTTCCTCCGCAAACCACTTGCCCAGGCGATTTACCATCATGGAACTTGCGACCTCTCCGTGGGAGAGTCCGCCCATGCCATCGCACAGCGCACCCATGACAATGCGTCCGGTTTTCTCTGTATTTGCCACCTTCACCATGGTGGAGTCCTGATTAACTTCTTTTACTGTACCTTTATCGGTACTGATACAAACTCTATATTCCATTATTTCTTCTTTTTGTGTTCTACAACCACGCCTTCTTTTGTGTGCTTAAGATACTTGATCTTTATATAATCACCCTTATTCGCCTTGTTGTAATCACAGGATATGGTAACAGTTTCTCCGGTGTCTTCATCCTCTACCTTAATGAGTCTGTTTGCATATCGTGAGTCATATTGCTTTGATAGAACAGTTCCTTCAACGTACTGATAGTTTCCGGTTATCATATCCGGAATGTCCAACGTAAATGGAAGGACATAAGTCCATGCGCAAATTGCTATAACCGGCCCTACCAGTAGCTTGAGAATAATATCTATCACCTTAAGGCGAGGCTCATACCACACCCTGAAGCTGGGTTTTACTGAAGACAAGGGCATTAACGGTTTTCTTGCTACAAGCTTGTAAACAAACCAGATAAAAAGCCAAGTAAATACTACAAGCTCCAGTATACGTTTAAACTGAAACATATTTTCCTCCATCCTCCGGGCATTAGCATTGACTTTATAGCATCCCACAGTCACCGTATTCTGCAATAGTCTTAATATGGCTTCTCTTTGAGTCATTGCCCTAGTCCATTTCCTAACATGAACAACCCGATTTTAGTTGTTTCTAACTAATGCGTTCAATGCCATCAGCATCTTAAATGTTGGAACAATCGCCTTCTTTGTCAAAAGAACTCCTGAAACACCTGTCAATAATCCACCAAGGATGATGCCAATTACATCTATAGACACAAAGATTGAGCAAACAAACCATATAAAAGCGGCTATAAAAGCAAGCGTAGATACACTGATAGTAATCATTGAAATCAGGTTTTTATCAATATCTATCTTGTATCCCATTGTAGATCCTTCTCCCGTTTCACTCTCATCTACAACAAGTTCAACAACAGGACACATCATACCATTGGGGTGTTTTCTGAGATACTCTGCAGAAAGTAATTTAAAATGATTGCCGTCTCTTAACGCTACAACAAATTCTTTACCATCCGGTATGTTATCTGCATTGGTGGTACTGGCAAGTTCCAACTTTTTCAATATCTGCTCTGGTCCAACTGATAAATTGATTGAATTGGAAAATGCTTTGTTCATTCTAGGTGAAACCATAATTGTCCTCTACTAATTTTTGTTACAAGGATACTCCTTAACCCCCTTCACTTTTTGCATTTAAAGCTTCAACAGCATTATTCAGCAATCGTATATGCCCGCGCCTTCAGATTGATTTTTGTTGTCTCATCTACTGTAGGCACATTTTTCTTGTAAAGAAATCTGCAAAGCTTCTTAAAGTTCTCCATCTCATCTTCAATAAGCTTTACACTCTTTCCCTCGATATAAAGATACATTATATACCGATCCTTGGGAGCATACCTTGAAGAATCATGGTGTCTCCTAAAATCCACTTTTTCAATCTGAGCCACATTGATATATTTTTGTCCTCGCATTGATGAGTAGATTTCAATATTGTCTTCATCAACTATAAGCTTTAATGACACCGAATTGATAAAACTAAATATTCCCCAAATTGTTAGTGCTGCCACAACAAAGAGAATCGGGATCATCAAACGCTCATCACTTGTAGATGAATTAAATGAAACCAGATATTTTATAGCCAATCCAATACACGCACATACCACTACTGCCATAAACGGAATCAATACGCTATAAACAGTTTTAATATTTTTTTTACAGCAAACAACAAAACTCATCAGCACACCTCATATGCAATATCATTTAAAAGTAAATTGGTTAAAGCACCAAAAAAATTACCGGTTATGTGAGAAACAAGCTCATTCTTGACGCCAAGTTCCTCAATCAGATCCTCATTATCAGCTATTTCTTTCGTTAGTCTCTTAATGAGATTCTTAGTCTTCTTTAGCCTTCTGGGGGATTTTAAATGATCCAATAAACCTTCGGCATCATCAATCTCTCCTACAATGTCTGAGTTTCTTTTCCTTGTAATGTCTATTTCCTGATTTCTTCTTCTATTAAAGAAGTTGCCAAACATATCTGCGACTACACTTGTTCCAAACGATATCGCCATGGTCTTGCCAACTTCTCTAAAGTCAGGTTTCTCACCTCTTACTAATTGAGAGCCTAGCTCCACAGCTCCATCTATGGCAGCATCTTTAACCGCTCCAAGTACTCCGCTTCCGGGGATCGCGGCAGAAAGAGCCCCTCCGGCAGCGTTAATTCCAACTTGTGCCCAGTTCACATCTGTTCCGTGTTGAGTTACCTGCGCTCCCAGATCAGTTAAACCACCTGTGATGGCTCCTCCAACAGCTTTTGCTCCTACCGGGCCTAAACAAGGTGTAAGAGCTACTGTTGCAACTACACCTCCAACAGCACCCAGAATGGTTATTCCAGCACCAATTATATGCCGGTTATCATTAATTGCCTGCTTTGCATTATCCGCAAAGTCTGAAATACCCTTTTTGATGTCGCTTAACGAAGGGAATCTTCCGTCAAGGTCAACATACTCTATCGGATTATTAAAGCAGTACTCATAATGATTGAATGTTTCAGGTGTCTCAACAAATCCATGAATGCTATCTTCTGCATTGAAACGGCCTGTATTCGGATCATAATATCTTGCTTGTGCAAAGCTTAATCCTGAGATACAGTCTTCCTGATATCCTGTAAAAGAAAAAGGTTGTATGATATTCCCGCTTTTAGCATACGCGTGATCTCTTCTTCGTTTTCCGGTATAGGGATCTATATTTCTTCCAAAATCATCATACGCATATGCATTGACGATCCCCCCATCTGTGCCGGTCAAATATGTTGGTGAACCTAACTCATCCTGAAGAAAATAGTAAGTATCTCCTTCTGTTTTCATTGAGAGTAGCTCATCACCGTAGACGAAATGTTCAGATACGCCATTTGCATATATACCAAGAAGATTCTTGTAGTTTCTTGAAACATCTACTAAATATTCAGTTTTCTCTTCTGATGTGAGGCTTCCAACTCTTGTTCCCAGGCCGTTATAACTAAATGAGATGCTTCCACTGTCCGCATCTTTGGCTAAGACCATGTTTCCTCTGGCATCAAAGCTAAAGGTCTTTTTCAGTACGTCCCCGACCCTCATTGCAGTACGATTTCCTCTGTTATCGTAGCTGTATGAGTTTACAACCTCTCTGTTGGAAGAATCTTTTATGATAGATGATGTAAGCCTGTCTAAAACATCATACTCATATGATATTTGGCTATCACCGGAAACCATCTGTTTTCTGTTACCAAATGCATCATACTCATATGACGACATGAGCTGCCCATTATGGGTTGATCTGGTAAGCCGTCCAATACCATCATACTCATAATGATATGCACCTGAAACCGACTCCATTCCTCTTCGGTTTCGAGTAATATCGGTAATCATTGATGAACTATCATATCTGTATAGATATTCATCAAGTAATCCTGTACTGTCGCTGCTGGTTACTGCTTTTAATAATCCCCCCTGGTAATATTCATAGGAAGCCCTAATCCCATTAGGGAAAATCTTCTCTGAAAGTCTTCCGAACTCATCGTACTCATAAGAAACATCATCAACGTTCTTTAATCTTCCAAAAGCATCATATTTATATTCCGCTTTGTAACCATCAGGATATACTATGGATGTCTTCTGGTCATATGCTCCGTACTCGTATGAAACTGTTCTTCCATTATGATCTGTTACTTTGGAAGTTCTTCCAAGTATATCGCTCTCTATTCTGGTGAATCCAAGGTAGTCCTGAACTTCCTCCAGTATATTAAGAGCATTATAGTTGAGCTTTACACTCTTCCCATCTTTGTAATCAATACCGATTACATTTCCGTTCCCATCTCTGGTATATACAGTTTCATAGCCATCTCTGTCAACATGCTTCTTTAAAAATCCTAAAGCATCATAAGAATAGGTGTCCTGCTTTCCTAATGCATCTGTAACACTCACAAGTCTTCCTGCAAGATCATACTCATAGGATGTTACATGACCTGTCTCATCAACTTTAGGCAAAAGTGAATCTTTATCTCCAAAGCGTTCGACTTTTTCTATGAGGTCAAGGGCATTATATGTATATTCAGCTCTATTTCCGAGAGCATCTGTGACACATTTAATCTGACCCGTACCGGTATATTTATAAGATGTTACTTTACCGGAGTCATTTACCTGGATGACTCTTCCACGGCTATCACGGGTATATCTAAGGCTCCTACCATCAGAACCGGATACGGATACTATTTCCCCATTCTTGTTGTAGCCGTAGGTAATCCTATAACCATCAGCTTCAGTTACCTCTTTTATACGTCCGCAATTATCATATTCAATAGTTTTGATAACTTGCTCTACATTTTCAGCCCTTTTTACTACTTTGATCAGCTTGTTACCTGAGTAAAAGTTCTGTGTAACTACACCATGCGCATCTGTTTCTGTTAGCACATTTCCGAGTCTATCGTAAGTATAAAGAGTCTCCCTTCCTAGCTTATCAACCTCTTTTACAAGTCTGCCAATGGCATCATACTCTTTTTTTGTTACACCGCCGAGTGCATCTGTTATAGAAACAACATTACCGTTTTTATCATATTGATAACGGAGGACGTTTCCGTTTCCATCACTTTCCGATGTTCTCCTGCCGAGACCATCATAAGTAAATGCTGATGTCGAAACAATTTCATCATCACCTTTGGTTATAGAAGTAACATGTCCCTCGTTATCATAAGTAAAGCATGTTTCATTTCCATTGGGATCAATTACCTTGGTAATTTTACCGGATAGATCATACTCGTAACTTATAGACCCATTATTGGGAAGGATTATCCTCTCTTCCTTCCCTGATACATTGTAATAAACCCTAGTAGTTCTGCTATCCTCATCTACATAAGCAGATGGTTTACCACTGATATTGTACTGCCAAGTTTTTCTGGTCCCATCTGGGTTTACTATTTCCGCAACTTTTCCCAGTTTGTTATATTCATAGACTGTTACATTGCCTTCAGGATCTGTAACTCTTGTAATATTGTCGTCTTCATCAAGATCGTATCTGGTTACTCCTCCATCAGCATTTCTTGTAGCAATAACCCTGCCAAGAATATCGCATTCATATTCTGTCCTTACTCCGCTGGGATCAACAATAGAGCTGATGTTGCCTCTTCCATCATAGGTCAGTGTGATCAACTCACCATCAGCATTTTTTATGGCTGTAACTCTGCCATTTTCATAATCAAGTTTAACTTTTTCTCCAAGAGGACTGGTAACAGAATAAAGATTACCATCAAGATCATATGTAAACTTAGTAACATTACCCTCGGCATCTTTTCTTGAATAGAGTCGTCCATCTGCATTGTAAGTAAAGAACTCACTATACCCTTCCGGACCTATTATGCTGGTTACATGTCCCCTGTTATCGTAGGTATATCTGGTTGTATACCCGTTTTTGTCAGTGTGAGAAATCCTCTGACCCTTGTTGTTATAAACAAATCTTTCCGACACTCCCAAATCTGGATATACTGTACCTACGTGACGTCCCAGTTCATCTGATAAATAATCAATTCTGTATCCGTTTGGCTCTACTGCATGCGTGACATGTTTTTCATCATCATAACTAAAACAATAAACTCGCCCGTCAGGCATAGTCTGCCTTGTTACTCTGCGAGAGCCATCGTACTCATTTACAACTCCCACAACACCATCTTCCCTTGTTGCCGAAGTTATAAGTCCTTCCTCGTTGTAAGTATATGATCTCACCTTGCCGTTGGGTGTCTCTACAGATGTAAGCTTGAATGGATCATTGGCATCCTCATATTTATAAGATACTTTTCTTCCCGCATGGTCTTTTACCATAACAAGAAGGCCCTTATCGTTATAAGATAGGACAATAGAGGTTCCTTCCTTTGTGGTGATTCTAATTGGAAGCGCTACTTTTTCAGCTTTATCTTTTCCATCAGTTATCTTCTCAAAGATGTTGTAATCAATTGTAGTATGATTCCCTGTACCATCTCCAAGAGCCAGAAGATAACCTTCTTTATCGAATTCCTTATATTTCCCTTCATCGAGAGCGAGTCTAAAACCATCTTCTGTCTGCGATAGAACACCGGGCTCTCCGTGAATTTCCAAATATACATCATCGTTTCCGAGCTTAGCCGGCTCATAAACACACTCTTTACCATCTGCAGAATACAGTTTATATCCATTTCCCGCTTTAGAGATGTGCTCATCATAGTTTAAGGTCCAGCCCCTTCCCATGGCTCCTATCACATTTGACTGAGCATTATAAAAGCGCTCGACCATTAAGCTATGGGGACCATGTACTATAAGATCTGTCTTTTTACTGATGAAGTTACCGCTGTTCATGTTTATAGGATCATAATCATATACTTGTTCTCTTGGAACCATTCCCTGTAAGTATTTCTTATATTCACTAATATACGTTTCAAGCTTATCTAGATTCTCTCCCTGATCATAATCAATTTTTCCTAAATCATCTTCATAAGTGTCAGGGTTAAAAGATCCATCTTTAAGGCCACTAATAATAGCATCAAGATTCTTGTTTATCTGATCTATCAACTGTTCAAACTCGGTAGTGGAAAAATCATCATTATGAGCTTCCAGAAATGCCAGATAGTCCTTAAGAAATGTAGGAACAAAGCCTTCTGTCCCATCCATAGAAACAAAGTCCTTAAAATGTTGGTTCGAAGTGCTTGGATCTGGCTTTTCCACAACTATCGATGAAATAAGAGCACAACCTGAAATTATTTTTTTTGCTTCTTCTCTCTGAGTACTTATGGTTGACGCTTTTTCGCTAAATGTCGTATAGTAATCGGAAAAATCTTGAATTACACTTTTTAGTTTACTTGTCTTAACTATTGCTTTTTCATTCTCGTTTAGAGTGTCTTTAAAATCTTCAAGAAGCGGGGTACTTTCCTCAAACCCTTTTCCCTGCATCTTACCCTGCAGAATCTGTACTGCTCTGACCGTAGCTACCAAGGAATTAAATACCTTTTCGTTAACAAATGCCTTGGATACATCTGCTTCATATCCTGTATGATCATCATCATTTATAAAATCATTAAGTCCTGTTGCCAATGCTGTAGATACAAGATTGAAAACAGACAACTGCGAAAAGCATTCATCAAAATATTCCTTGGTCTTTGGATAATTCCAGATCTGATCATCCCCATCACTTGCTATTTTTTCTTTATTATATTTATATTCTTCACTCACTATTCATGCTCCTAACATTTGGGTTTCATTAATGCGGTGTATGGTAAAAAAACAATCAGCCACCTTTTTCTCCGGATCCGTTTCCCTTTCCGGATGCTTTGTTTAACTCCTCTGTTTTCTTTGCATCCACTTCCTCGACATAGTTTTTCTCAACATTCTGCATAAGCTTAACCACAAGAGTCTGTGCTTCCATAAATTTTGAAATTGTATCAATCACAGCATGATCTGCTGTGACATAGTCAGGTATTACCGCATTTGACGTAAACTGCGGATCATCCGCAACATATTCTTTACTGTCCAATAGCCCTTTGCTGCTATCCTCTATTACCTGTACATATGCTTCATATGCATCTGTTTCCATTACAATTGGATCTTTTGTACTTGCACTCACTATTTTTTCCCTCTACTATAAAGAATTATATTCGTTTGTAAGCTCAGTTATTTTTTCACCTAATTTATCAATAGCTCTCTGAATATCAGATAACAAAGTTGACACTTCACCTCGATAGGCTCCTACCGATACTTCCAAAGTAGTAACCTGTGACAGCGCATCATCATAATTCTTTCCCTGCCAGTCAAGATCATCCCCAGATAAATTATATGGTTCTGCAATCTTGTCATAAACATCAGTGCCAATTGTATTATCCGCGTCCGATATCGCTTTTTTGCAAACATCCAACTGATTTTTTATTCCATTGTAATAATCTATCTGTCTCTGCAATTCTGCCTTTTTTGCAGCATTGGGATCGCTGGAACCGCCGTCTGCGATATCTGAATTGACATAAACTGACATATACTTCTTCCTCCATTTATTATTTTTCAATGCACCGGACAGCTTTGACACCGCCCGGCACCGCTGATATCGATCGATATCGGATTTTTACCATCAGGTATATGAGAGACCTCTTGTAGCTGCATCATCGATAGCATCAAGGTTCTCTGAGGATGTCTTAACGTTTGATCCAAGTGTTGCAAGCTGTGTAACGTATGAGCTAAGATCCTTGTTAAGAGCATAGTATGTTGTAAGTAGCGTCTGTGAAGCTGAACCATAGGTAACTTGGCTGATGTCGTCTACTACGTCCTTGAGGCTCTTGAGAGTCTCATCAAGATCTGATGAAAAGTCTGTAAGTTTCTGTGCGCTCTGGGCGATCTGTTCTACGTCACCCCTGATTGTTGTCTGTGCCATTTTATTATCTCCTTTCGGTTTCCATATTAGATTGTGTAAGCGCTTGCGCCGGCCGCAGCTGCTTCTTCATAGCTTGTCTTAACCTGCTCAACCCACTTGTAGATCTTTCTTACTTCCTCAGCCATCTGAACCATCTTAGTAGAAACATCTCCAATGAGTGCTACGCAAGCCTCAGCCTCTGAGCCTTCCCAGCAATCCTGAAGGGGCTGCTGAAGTTTGCCTACAGCCTCTGTGAGTTCGTCAAGACGTACAGCTCCTGATTCCAGTGTTGTGAGATATCCCTCAACCTCACTGATTGACATACCTTTCTGTGCCATGTTTGTTTCCTCCATTCTTGTGTTTTAGTTATCAAGAGGGGTTTTTATCCTCTTGATACTTGAGTTATTTATGTAAAATGCATCACCAACGCTTGCCTGAGTTTTAACGGCGCTTATTATCTGGCTTGGAATATTTATGAGAGAAATGTCTCTGATATTCTCAAAGAAGATAATGCTACCGCTATCCCTCAGCTGCCTCAATATCGGATTCGACAATGAGGTAACCGAAACGTTATCGACATCGGTGAACATAATGCATACTTTGCTTGTGACTAAACCTGCGGTCAATTCCTTGAACTGTTCGAACACGTTCTCGTCCTTTCGGATTATCTCGAGAACCTGCTTTGATCCAAGTACCAGCATGATAAGCGGATCCGCTATAGCCATACCGGGATCTTCCTTGTACTGCTGTCTTCTGGTAGATGCAATCTCACTGATTGTCTCAACAGCATCAAGAACATCCATAGGATTGGATGAGTAGGAAACCACTCCGTCCCCGCTCCTGAACTCTCCAAGGAACTTGTCCTGAGAATCTATGATATACAAGTCAGTCTTTGACTTGGCCTGGCTAGCCACAACCTTGTTCACTACATATTTGATAAACTTGTCTTTTCCGAGATCTTTTCTTCCGCAGATTCCAATCATATTTCCGGCGGTGAAGTCGAAGTAAGCCGGAAGTGTATCGGAATAGCTAAGACCGATTATAAGCTTGTAGTCATCAACATCATTGCTGCCGAATCTGCGTACCAGGTACTTTTCGGTAAGCTCAGCAGGAACATACTTAACTCCCTCTGCCTGTGCACCTGCAAATCTGGCATTGGTCTTTTCGATATGCTCTTTGATCTTGGCGATTCTCTCAACCTCTTTTCCCGTAGAGAATGCAATGTATGACTGGAACTCCTTACACTCGGTACCAAAAGCGGTTACACCGCGGCCGGGAACTTCATCCGGATATACCTTGCATCTGTCAAGAAGCATTGAGTACTGTCCCCTGTCGTTACAATGAAGCGACATCTTGAAGGAGAAGTTGGTCATAAGCTTGTAGCCTATTCCTGCCATCTGCTGGTTGGAGATAACAACAGAAATACCGTTGGCCACACCGTCTCGACAGATTGTCAGTATCTTTTCCTCGAAGTCGGGGAAAGTAGCTCTGAGCACCGTGTAGTTCTCGATCATCAGTATTATCTGAGGTTCATCCTTAAATCCCGCCTCAAGATAGGATCCGAAGGAGCTAAGTCCCTTAGAGGACAACAGCCTTCTTCTCTGCTCTATCTTACTGAGCATCATTTCTATAAGGTTCTTGAGCTTATCCTCTTCGGTAATGGTAACTACGCTTCCCACATGATTAAGGTCTTCAAATACTCTCATGATCATGGAAGCAAAGTCGATGATGTAGATATTTACTTCCTTAGGCGAGTACTTGGTAGTCAGACCCATAATCATGCTCTGCAAAAGAGTAGTCTTTCCGCTGAGGGAGGAACCAAGAATAAATGCATGATTCCTGGTGAAGTTGATCTCAAACTCATCCTGTGCCTGCCTGTCGGGATCATCGTAGATACCGATGGGAACTGTGATATCAGTGCCTGTTACTTCAAGATCCTCAGGATAAGGAATTACTTCCTCAAGAGGCGGCAGACAGATGTCAGGCAGCTTTGCAATCTGAGCGTTCTTGCAGTAATCCGCTACATACTCAACCACTGCATCCAGCTGTGTCATGGAAGCCTCGCTCTTCTCAGGCTTCTGCTCGTAGAGAACAGTTCTTTTGCCTGAAAGATCCACGCTGCTGATCTTGAACTTCCTTCTGGCATTAGTACTCTGCACAAAGGCAGGAGCCCCACTGTAGGCCGACTGGAAAAGCTCGAATATCTCGTTGTTACCAACCTGAAGATAAGCTCGTCCGGGCTCTCTGATCTCTGCGGCCAGAGGTGAGTGAAGCACTTCATTGGAATCACTCTTATCCTGTACCTTCAGACAGAGTTTAAACTTGGAGTTACTCCAGATCTGGTCGTTTACGACACCGGCCGGCTTCTGGGTTGCAAGTATCAGGTGAACACCAAGGCTTCGTCCGATACGGGCTGTGGAGATAAGCTCCTTCATGAACTCAGGCTGATCAGCCTTAAGCTCAGCAAACTCGTCTACCAACAGGATAAGGTGCGGAAGCGGAACCTCCGCTTTGCCTTCCTTGTAGAGCTTTATATAGTTATCTATCTGGTTAACTTCGTATTTTGCAAACAGTGCCTGTCTCTTTAAGAGCTCTGCCTTGATTGACTTAAGGGATCTGTCGATCTGCTTACCATCAATATTTGTAATGGCGCCGTTTAAGTGAGGCAGGTTTTTAAATTGGTTTGCCATTCCGCCGCCCTTAAAGTCGATGATGATAAAGCTCACATCATAAGGGTGGAAAAGAGTTGCTATTGAAAGGATATACGACTGCATGATCTCAGACTTACCTGAACCGGTGGTACCGGCCACAAGTCCGTGAGGTCCGTGATACTTCTCATGAAGGTCAAGAGCGATTATCTCATCTCCGCTCTTAACTCCAAGAGGCGCAGCCATGCTCTCGTAAACTTTCGACTTGGCCCATCTCTCCTCAAGATTCAAGTCATAGGCACTCATGATGCCAAGGAGCTGATAGAAGGAGATGTTCTTGGTAAGAGTACTCTCAAGGCTGAGCTCCTTGATATACACAGGAGCAAGCTTCTTGGCGCAACTCTTTGCCACTTCCATGGAAATATGGTTATAGTCGAAATACTGTATCTTTGTGCCATCCTTGATGTCCTGAATGAATCCGTGGTTCTTGTCAGGCTCAAGGAAGACCCTTTTATCACAGGCGTTATGGAGCATTTCCTCATATTCTTCAAAGAACACAAAGGAAAATCCAAGCTTGTTAGCGCATTTCACATACTCTTTTACCGGATGCTCCATAAATTTCGCTGAGCGATAAACGTAAACCACAAAATGGTTCAGGGCCTTTAACTGCTCGTCCCTCAGAGCCTCTCTTGCCGACAGATTTCCGTAAAGATACTCAAGACCGCTCTTGGCGCTGTCGTCATCGTATATGATGAACCTTGAACCGCTGGCCTCATCGCTAAAGTTCTTGAACCATCTTGCCCATTCAAAAAACTTAACGTCCTCCCGGTCCATGATGATAAACTCTTTGACGTCGCCATAGAAATGCTGTCCGGAAACGGTGATGATCATGTTCTTAAGGATCTGATACAGCTTGTCTCTGATACCCACAATGCCTATAGCATTGCACTTTGCCAGTTCCAGAACCACCGGCATGTCGTCGATGAACTGGTACTTGTCATGCATCTTTTCCGGATAATCCATGAGCATGTCCTCGGTCTCGACATACTCCTGCTTCTTGAAATCAATCTGACAGAGGGACTCAACCCTGCCGTTACCTATCCTGACATTGAGGAAGTCATCGTGGTCCTTCTCTTTCTCAAAGAGCCTTGCGCTGAAATCGTTTATATTTCTGACTGTCTCTTCCAGGGACCTGTTTTTCTCGGACTCAAGGGTTCGCTCCTCCTGTCTCAACCGGGTGAGCTCTTCCTCTTTCCTGTCCATATATTCGTTATAGACTTTAGTCCTTAATGCAATCTTCTGTTTGTATTCCTTGTTGCTGTTGACGTAATTCCACACACTCATGGCACCGCTGACGCACATGGTTGCTGCGAAGTAGACAACAAACAGCTTGTTTCCGCCCATCATTCTTCCCCTGATAAATACCATCAGGCAAAGTGTGATAACTGTGGGCAAAAGAATCATCAAAAGATTTCTCTTCGGTTCCTGAGGCGCAGCTTTAGGTGGCAGAACTTCAGGTTTCTCGTCCGGATCCAGGTACTGCTGCCTTGCGCTTCTAAGAAACTGCGGGTAATGATAATGATTGGTCTGGGGCAGGATATCAAAGGTCTTAAACCTTGTTGTCACAGTGCCGTTGTCAGAGGTATAGATGCAGTCACCCTCGAGATAGAAGAAGCTTCCGCAGTACTCAAAAAAGTGCTCGTTCTCGACCACGATCCTCTTCTGGTTCTTAGGGGTAAAGCCGTTCACCATAACTCCGTAGTGGCTCTTTGTCTGATCAACCTCAAAGCCTTCGGGAGTTCTTTTGAAAAGAACCTTCTCTCCCCTGATGGCATTGTTGCCTATTACGATATCGCAGTCAGGGCTTCCTCCGAGAGTGAACTGAGGTGCTCCTCCCAGTGTGATCTGCAGGTTGTAATTGTCCTGCTTATCGCCGAAGTCCTCTGAAAAATCAAGAAACACGATTCCGCGCTCTGTGGCAGCGTCACAGACCTCAATGCAGTCACCGGAATTGAAAATGTGAATCTTCTCTTTTACCGAGCTGTCATTTCTGAAAAAAACATCGTCCTCTGTGGATGCAATGAATGATTCATTCTGCTTCATGATCTCCACTCGGAACTCTCTCCAGAAATTTTCCTTTAGAAAACATACTCTGTTGTCCTTGCCGGTTCCGATGGTGATACGATCACTGTCCGGTGTCAGTACCACTTCTTTATATAATCTGTTGTTGTAAATAGTTAGCTTAAAATTCATTTTTTACTGCCGTTCATCAAAATAAATAATAGTTCCATCTCTAAGTCCCAATTCCTCAAGGGTTCTTTCCCCTCTTATGAGTGCCTTGGGTTCATCTGCTCTCAGATAGCATTCCGAGGGCTTATCCATGTTGATTCCAAGGCCAAAGCTCTCGTTCAGTCCATATATAAGCTCATTGGCTGAAAGGTTTGATGGGATCTCAAGATCAACTTCACTGCCATCGCTTTTTCTTTTGAAAATTACAATTATATTCTCACCCATTGTTTAAACCTGCCTATCTGACTGCTGCTGCGGCTGCTCTGTAGAGACCCTTTGCAAGCATCTCCTCCGGTGTTGTTCTTTCTCTCTGCCTTCGAACCGTCTCACACACAGGATATCTGTACACGATGGGGTTCTGCCCAAAATCGCTTTCGCCCTCATCATACTGGCTGCACAGGAGCATACACTGTCCCTTAAAATCGATAAGGTTATCCATGAATCTCTCGATCCTCTCTGCCGCGCCGATTCCCTGATCGGTACACATGACTATGGTGGTACTCTTTCCAAGGAACATTGCCAGGTCCTTAGTCAGCGCGTTTCCGTGTTCGATCACGATGTACTCATACTGCCTCCCGGCTGCCAGTTTCTCCGCCATGTTGTAGTAGGATTGAAGTCCTATATTATATGCAAAAAGAGGCGACTTGAAAGCCGGAACATAATCGAAGGCTCCTCTTTGAATGTGCTCATTAAGTGCATTTGCATCCGCCTGAGGATTCATGAAGGCCAATGACATAGTATCTTTTGCCCACTTGTTATCCCCCTGCGTCTGAAGAAACTCTCCAAAGTTCTGCACTTCCTCGGCGTCAATATAGAGAACCCTGCCGCCAAGGGCTGCCAGCTGCGCGGCGATTCCAATCGCAGCCCTGGTCTTCCCGCTTCCACCATCTGCAGATACCACATTTATCACATGAGTTGTCTCATCGACGTGTTCTGTATTTTTAAGGAAGTCATTTCCAATGGCGCTTAAGATTCCCTCATCAGCCTCATACTTACTGACTGAATCCGCTTCCTTGCTGCCCTCCACAAGCCTGTAGCTCTTATCTGAGGGCTGAACCCGAAGTGCATCTGCATATATGCTCTCATCAGCGATCAACACATCTATCTTGGGATGATCTGTTTTAAGGTATTCTGTCAGATATTCCCGGGAATCAATTATCTCAAGTCTTGAATATTCATTTAGCAAAAAAGCTATTTCCCCCTCAACCTTCTCGGTATATTCCCGATCAAGGCTGATAAGGAGTATTTTTTTCTCTTTCATAATATGGTTCCGATTCTTTATGATATCTCAACAACAAAATCCATATCCGCAAGTCGCAGCGTATCGCCGCTTGCTATTGCCACTTTCTGCTCCGGGTTTAGCATCCGGCCGTTAAGATACGAATGGTTGCTGCTGCCAAGGTCCGTGTAGAAAACTCCCGAAGGCTCAATATTAAGGCACCCATGCCTGCGGCTGATGGCGTTGTTAAAAGGTATCTTTCCATCGCAATCAGGGGATTTTCCGATGATGAAATCATTCTTCATGGCAAATAAGGTGAAGTTTCCGTATCTGCCGGAATAGCTAAGACGTGCCTCCCTGCCGCCCCGGGAAGTCTGAGTTATATCATCGGCATTTTCAATGGTCCTGTCTGCGAAATTCTCTACAACATAATTGCAGATGGCAATAAGGTCTGAAATATTAAGCTCGCCGCTGTTATTCTCCTCAAGGCTCTGCCTTTCGAGCATGGTAACCAGTTCTTTGAGATCGTCCGGAACTGCTCCGTCTCCTGCGAAAAGAAGGAATGACAATGAGCGATAGAGTCTCTCCATCCAATGTCTTCTGAGCATCCCGGTCGTACTTCCGGTTATGGGAGCAACAATGAACCCCGGCATTCCACTTGCCGGATTGATGTAAATCTCCTCCGGCTCCACCTCCAGAAATTCCTTGTCCAGAAATGCGCTCTCATCCAGCTGCTTGATCAGCTTTGCCAGTCCTATGACTATCACAAGCTTATTTACCGCTGTGATATAGCTGCTGATGGATGTCACCGTCTCCAGATCTTCCGTCCTGTATATTAACTTGTCTCTTCCGTTGTATACCACCTGTGCTGCGCTTATCACGCGGGAATCCTTCATCTGTGACAGCATCTTCATTCCAAGTGCCGAAACATGTTCTCCCTCATCCAATATGCATGACAGATGAGTCTGTGAACTTATAATTTTCATAAGTTATGCCCCATCATATTCCTTTTTATTTCATTAAGGCGTTCCTACAAATCCTTCCGGTCCATCTGTCAGATTCTGTAGTCGAATTCCTCGTTTGCAAGCATGATCACATCGCCGCTCTTTATAGGTGATGTCTGTCCCTCAGCAAGCCTTGTGCCATTTACAAAGGTTCCGTTGGTGGAGAAATTATCCTCGATAATGATATTTGCTCCGGCCTGTTTGATAGTAGCGTGTCTTCTGCTGATCGCGCTATTATCGGCAATTCTGAAGTCAATGTTCAGGCTGTCCTTACCGATGGTGAAATCATTCTTGTTGATCACAATGTTCTCGCCGTTCTTCCTGCGGATCAGTGTTCCCAAGAAGTTAGCCTGAGCGGGAGCTGCAGAGCCTCCAAGAACTGTGGTTCCTTCTCCCTGAGTGGGAACATTAAGAGTCGTGGTCTCATTTCCCTTGGCAAAAGAACCTGCGTTACTCTGGATCTGTACCTGAGGATTCGGCTTCTGTGTTGTATTCAGTGACTGACTTACGGGTCTTCCGAATCTGTCGATGGTAGGAGCCTGCTGTGCGCCCTTTTGAGATTTCTTTTTATCCTTCTTGTCATCTGACTCTGAGCGCTTGTTCTGTCTGATCATAATAAATACAAAACCAGCAATAAGAGCAACAACAAGAACCGCCAGAACAATGATCACTGCGATAAGCCATACGGGAGTCTTGCTTGGCTCGGGATCGGGACGAACAATCTGAATGGCAGGCTTTTCAATCTCTTTTACCTCGGGAACATCGTTCCTGTGGAGCCACTGCTCATACTCGCTCTGGGTCAACTTGTTGTATTCGATTCCAAGGCTGTCCAGAATATTTGCAATCTCTGTAGAATCCAGAGAGTAATAATTGTTGCTGTCCCCTGTAAGCTCATTCATTCCGATAACAAGGCCGTTGTCGTTAAGAAGAGGACCACCGCAGTTGTTTACGGAAATCTGTGCATTGTGCTGGATAAGATCTGCTCCGTTATATTCTGTGACATTGGCGACCTTACCGGAGGACATGGTCACATCCTTTTTGGAATAAAATACAGGATTCTCATAGCTTACGCCCTCAGGGAATCCCAGACCGTATACAGAATCCGTTGTTGAGTAGGGCTTTTTCTTCTCATCGGGATCCTGAACCAAAAGTGTCAGGGGTGTTCTGTTAAGGTTTGGTGTTGAAAGTGAAAGAACGCAAAGATCCAGATTATCACTGGAGTTTACAACAGAACAGGCCACTGTCACGTCATTTTCAAATACTATTTCCACGTAGGGCTCAATGTTGTCCCAGGCATTATCCTTGTTAGGGATCTTGTAGTACTTGTATGCTGCCTTTTTGGTGGCTGCGTCGGGATTGACGATGTGGTTGTTGGTAATAACATATTCTGTCTTCTCAGGATTTCCGATAAGGATTCCTGTTCCGCCATAGATGATATGCTTCTTGCCGCTGTCATCATCAAAGACTGTATTGATCTGAACCACGCCGTTCATGGCTTCTTCCACGGATTCAACTGTGGATACGGGGATCTCTTCCTCGCTCTCTTCGCCATCTGCTGCGGGGGCATCAGATTCTTTTTCCTCAGAATCCGCTTCCAGAGAAATCTCCTCAGTCGCTTCATCCGTGTTTTCGTTTTCCTCTATAGAAGCACCAACAGCTGCCTCCTCGATTCCCTCGAGGGACAGCCCTAAAGATGCTTCATCCTGTGCATTTACACTTACCGGCGCAAGCATTATGCTTGCAGCCAGTAGTGTTGTGATCAGTTTTCTAAAAATCTTACTCATCTTCTCGCCTCATAAAATCCCTTTATCAATCCTCAGATGCAGAGTTCTGTTTCTTCTTATAGAGAGTTACACCGGCTCCTGCTCCGGCAGCGACTACGCCCAGTGCCAGGATAATAAATCCGATAGCAGATCTTTCTCTCTTTTCACCAAGTACTTCAGACTCAACTTCCATTGTTCCTTCTGAGTCACTTGCAACAGGAAGGATCTCAGTCTCTTTTGTGGAAACCAGGATGTCATTAAACTCCAATGTTGTTACGTTTCCTGCTACGTCCTCTGCAACGAACTTAAGCGCCTGCTTGTTGTCTGATTCGGAAAGAGTGATGCTCTCAACGCCATTGTCGGCAGCAAGCTGTTCTTCATCGTAGGTATCAACCTCTTTTCCGTCCTTGAATACTGTGAGGTTTGTTACACCCATGTTATCTGTTACGTCGATGTTGACAGTGTGAGAAGTCTCTTTGTATACCTCTCCTTCCTTAAGTCCTGCTGTAACAATACTGGGAGCAGTCTTATCAACAGCGAAGTTAACCTCTGCGTCTCTGCTCTTGTTGTCCTGAACGTTTGTGGCTCTGTCCTTGGTGTAGATAGTTACGGAGTAGATACCGTCCTTGCCAAAGTTGTCCCTGGAAACAGTATAGGTATATGTCTTCCAGCTTGTGTCAGAGCCCTGTTTTGCTACGTTGTACTGTCTTCCGCTCTTAAGTTCCTTGATGTCTCCGTCACGGCTGATGGAAACTGTCTTCTGTGTGAGCTCGTCAACGTTGATCTCAGTGATTGATACGTCGATGGGCTCCTTGGTGTAATACTGCTCGTTAAGAAGCTTTGTTGCCTCGCCCAGAACGAATACTGAACCGAATCTGTTTACTGAGAATACCAGCTCATCCTCGTTCTCGTTACCTGCAAGGTCAAGGACGTGAGCCTTTAAGATATAGAGGTCATCCATGCCCTTAACATGCTCGAAGTCGCTGTAGGAAACAACGAAGCCATTCTCTGTTCTGTCTACTGTATTTGCAAGGTTAACTGCGCCGTTGTTGGAACCTGTCAATGAAATGAAGCTTGCGTCGATGTCCATGTGCTTGTCCACATAAGATACTGCCGGTGCTACGGTTCCGTTGTTGGCTGAGAAATTCTCAACACCCGAGAACTTAACCTCAGGGATAGTTCTGTCAATTACAAACATGTCAGCTGTGAATGCCTCTGCCTGGTTACCTGCAAGATCCTCGCAGTTGATGACATAAGCATAGCTTCCATCATCTGCAAAGAGCATCTGTGCTGTGTTCTTCATGCCTGATGATGAGAATCCTCCAAGTGAAGGCATTGCTCCGGGATCTTCTGTATCAGTCTGTCTTACGCTGACCATGTCTCCGGTGAAGGAAAGGTCTTCGATATCTACTGTGGCAAGACGGGCATCCTTGTAATAGAATCCGTTCTTTGCATTGTTGTTGTCGTAATATACGGCAATCTTGGGAGCTGTCTTATCGATAAAGAATTCTGTCTCCTCTTTTACTGTAGGAGCGTTGCCTGCAAGATCCTTGAGAGTAAGGACGAAGCTGTAAATACCGTCTTCCTTGAACTCAATGGTCTTTGTAAAGGTGTAAGCTCCGGTCTCTTCCCAATCGGACTGCTTGGCTGTGCCATACTCCTGGTTGATAACTGCTTTTGAAGCAGTGTCAAAAGTAAGATCCTTAACAACAACTGTCAGTGTTCTTGTATCGTTGTAGTACTTGCCGTTTCTGGCCTCGGGGCCTGTGAACTTATACTCGATAACTTCAGGTGACTTTGTATCAAGGATGAACTCTGCTTCGAGCTCAACCAGGTCACCGCCGTTTTCTGCCAGGTCTTTTACTACGTATTTAACATGGTATGTTCCGTCTACGGTAACAGGGATTGTCAGCTCATGTGTATGGTCGCCGACTTTTCCGCTCCATCCGTAGTTCTCTGCTGATGAATAGAGATTCTTTGAATTAATGGTGCCATCGCTGCCGTCTTCTGTAACTCCAACCACCTCAACATAAGAGTTCTCAAAGTCCATCCACTTCTCAGTAACGGTAAACTTAACATTTACCTGGCCATCCTTGGCGTTGTAGTACTTGGCAGGTGTATCCTGTCCGTTATAGCTTACCGAAACAACTGGAGCAGTCTTGTCTACGACGATCTTGTAGCTGTCCAGATCGTTCTCGTTGGCCGCTCTGTCTTTCGCCCAGGTCTTAAAGTAGTACTCACCCTCACCCATGGTGAAGTCATATGTATATCTCTTTACCGGTGTAAGGGGTATATCTGTTACATTGCCAGACTCTTCACTAAGGCCTTCGGGTACAGTAGCTTCCATGACCTTATCCGGAAGATCCTCAAGCGCAACAAATGCCACCTTCTCAAGGTCGGTATCATAGATATCTACAGCACCCTTGATGTCTTCCTTGTAGAACTTGATTTCTCCGAATCTGGGGGCAACTTCATCAGTGTAGTAATGCTGTGTGATGATGGGCTTAAAGAGATCCCATGATCTTTCACCGTTTATGCAGGCAGTCTCGCGTCTGTTTCCGGCCCAATCCTCAAGAACTACACTCTTGATAACATACTTACCATAAATAACTCTTTCCTTGTCGGTCTTGATGTCTTCAAGCGTACATGTAGTTGTAACGGTGTCAGCAGTCTCATCATGGATCACAGCCTCACCGTCAACAGTAAGATTAAGCTCGATGGAGCTGAAGTTCTCTTCAAAATCTTTAACTTCCTCTGTATCCCATCCCCAGATCAGGAACTGATGATGTTTAAGCTCGATTCTCTGTCCCTCATATTTATAGGAAACAGTTGCGGATTTAAGTCCACTCTCGTTAGGATTGTTCCACTGAGCGGGAAGTGTAAATGTAGCTGTTCTTTCCTGATCGTCAACCACAGGATTCAGGGGACTTGCATCAATATCTGTGAGATCGATCTTAACGATGTGTTCGCCAATCTTTTTAGCTTCAGTGTCGCCATAGCGCTTAGCCATGAATGTGAAATTGCTGATTCCGTTTCCGAGTGCTGTAGACTCTTCGCTTACCTGTGTCTTATCAACACTGAATTTTGCAGTAACGTAGAATGCATGCATTCCTGAATTATAGTTGCAGCTTAACTCGCTTGTAAGTGTATGAACGCTTCCGTCTGCTGCTACTGCAGTTATTTCATCAACAGGAGCAACTGACTTGCCGTTAAACACAATGTTGTACTCGGCCTTCTTTGCATTATCGTTAATGTTGAACCATGCATCGGATTCTTTCGAAGTCTTAATTTTATCAAGACTCAGTGATGCCTCAGGGTTGTAGTAGCAGATCTTGTCTGCAGTAAGATACTCCAAAGCTCCGGCAGTAACGGCGTTGTTACAATTGTCCTTTACTGTGATATCTCCGATCTCGTATATGCTGTAATCGCCTTCGCTTGGAGACCATGTAAATGTAACGGTGCCGTCATCATTCTGCTCTTTGCGCATATCAACAGCTGTGCCGTTGATAACCACTTTTGCTCCGGCAATACCTGAAGAAGGTGCAACTGCGCTTTCAGCCTCGTCCTTGGCTGTAACAGTGAGAACTGCATCAGAAGCGGCTGTAACAGGAATAAAAGTAAGTCCGCTGTCTGTTGCTGCTGTACCTGTAAGGGTAACTCCTGTTATTTCAGGGTCTTTGATATCATCCTTCTCGGCTTCTATATAGAGGGTGTTGCCATCTTCATTAAGATCTTCTCCTGATACCTCGATGGTCCGTGAAGTACCACAATCCTCATCGTTAAAGGTTACCTGCGTAAGGGTGTAATGCTCCTGAACCTCGATACTGAGGGAAATTGAGGCATCATCATCATCTTCATATCCGGCAAAAACGTCCACCGGATTTCCGAAAGCCACTTCAGTAGCAGCGTTCTCTTCATTTGTAAAGAAAACATGAATGCCTTCCTGGGCTGCATCGTTACCATCAAGAGTGACTGATACGTACTCAGGTTCAGGATTCCAGCGACCTCTGCCAAGCAGCTTTACGCCTGAAGTCTCTTCTTCGGATTCTTCCTCAGTTTCCTCTTCTTCCTCTTCGCCTTCCAGCTCTTCAGTTTCCTCTTCGGTCTCTTCGACCTCTTCAGGTTCGCCTTCGGCAGGGGCAACTGTTTCTGCAGGGGCTTCTCCCTCAGGAGCAGTAACAACGGGCTCTCCCTCTGTCACGTTCTCCTCTGCAGGAGTCTGCTCTTGGGAAAAGTTTTCTCCCTCAGCGGGAGCTTCCTCTTCCGCAGGTGCCTCTTCTACCGCAGGAGTTTCCTCTGCTACAGGTGTTTCATTTTCAATTGTTTCGTTTTGTGAATTTGCTTCGATTACGGTCTCTTCGTCCGCAGATACATTGATAGCGGCAAAATTGCTGCTAAGAACCACAGGGACAAGAAGTACCGGGATAAGTCTCTTGAGTATGCGAGACTTAACATTAGCTGGCTTCATACTGACCACTCCTCCTAACTAATATTTTGTACTTGCTTACCTACCGCGCGGAGCCCCTCATTCCCCTTGTGGTAAATATTTTATTAAATTTTTATAAACAACATTTTGATTATATTTGAAGATTGTTAATTCCGCAACAATTTTTTATTCGTATCAATATTCTCGAAATTTTGTTTCACTGCTTTTCAACAGGTGCTCAACGATATCCCGTGCACAAAAAACAGGCCGCCGCCGGTTTACGGCGACAGCCTGCTGTAATAAACTTTTTAGTTCTTTTTATCAAAATCCTCGGGAACGTGAGAGAATACGCTTCCGGTCTGTGTCTGAACAGGCTCGGGATCAGCTTCGGCTTCAGTTTCCGAAGACCCGGACTCTTTTTCCTGCTTCTCTACAGGATTTTCATACTGATTGCTGCTCTCCTTAAAAGCCTCCCGGAACTGCGGCTCATCAACGCTTGTGTCCTCAGGCTCCTTGGCGGGTTCCTCTTTAGGCTCATCCTTGGTCTTGATGGGAACATTCTCACCAACCAGAGCTGACTCTGCTCTTGTCGCATAGATCCTGCCTCTCTTGGCTGCCTCCTGCTCTTCCTCTGTAGGCTCGGGAATATTCTCAACCTCACGGTAGATCTTCATAAATTCCTTACCTGTAATGGTCTCCTTCTCAATAAGGAACTGCGCGATCTTGTCCATGGCATCAAGGTGATCCCTTATGATCTGCTTTGCCTTGTCATAGCACTCCGCAAGGAGTTTCTTGACCTCGGCATCAACCTCGGCTGCTGTCTGATCACTGCAGTTGAGAACTCTGTTACCGTCAAGGTATCTGTTCTGTATCGACTCAAGCTGCATAAGACCGAACTTGTCGCTCATACCGAACATAGTGATCATGCTGCGGGCCATATTGGTGGCCTTCTCAATATCGTTCTCAGCTCCTGTGGTAACGGTGTTGAAGATAACTTCCTCAGCTGCTCTTCCGCCGAGAGAAACGATGATGTCGTCAATAAGCTCATCCTTGGTCTGAAGATATTTCTCATCCTCAGGAACCTGCATAACATATCCGAGAGCTCCCATGGTCCTGGGAACAATAGTGATCTTCTGTACAGGCTCTGTATTCTTCTGAACTGCGCTGATAAGTGCGTGTCCAACCTCGTGATAGGATACGATCTTCCTCTCTTCCTTGCTGAGGATCCTGTCCTTCTTCTCCTTGCCCACAAGAACCTGCTCAACGGCTTCCATAAGATCCTGCTGGCACACATACTCTCTGTGGGCCTTAACCGCATTGATGGCTGCCTCGTTGATCATGTTGGCAAGATCGGAACCTACAGCACCGCTGGTTGCAAGGGCAATTCCCTTAAGATCAACGGTCTCATCCATCTTAACGTCCTTGGAATGAACCTTGAGGATCTCTTCTCTTCCCTTAAGATCGGGCTTATCAACGATGATACGTCTGTCAAAACGACCGGGACGAAGAAGCGCCTTATCCAGGATCTCGGGTCTGTTGGTTGCGCCCAGGATCAGTACACCCTTGGAGGAATCAAATCCGTCCATCTCGGAAAGAAGCTGGTTAAGTGTCTGCTCTCTCTCCTCATTGCCACCGCCGTACTTGCTGTCACGGCTTCGTCCGATGGCATCAATCTCGTCTATGAATATAATGCAGGGTGCATTCTTACTTGCTTCGCTGAAAAGATCTCTCACACGGCTGGCGCCTACACCGACATACAGCTCGATGAAGTCAGAACCTGCCAGTGAATAGAAAGGAACATGAGCTTCACCTGCAACAGCCTTGGCAAGAAGTGTCTTACCTGTTCCGGGAGGTCCCACAAGAAGGGCTCCCTTGGGAAGCTTGGCTCCGATCTTGGCGTATTTACTGGGATTGTGAAGGAAGTCTACAACTTCCACCAAAGACTCTTTTGCCTCGTCCTCACCTGCTACGTCCTTGAAGGTAACTCCGGTCTCCTTCTGAACATAGACCTTGGCATTGCTCTTGCCTACGCTCAAAGGTCCGCCGCCTCGTCCCATCCTTCTGAAGATCAGGGACAGAAGAAGCCACATAAGAAGGATCGGTGCGATGTAATACATAATAAAGGAAAGGATCGCACCCGAGCTGTCAGGCACCTCACTGCTTACCTCAACGCCGTTCTCCAGCATTCTCTGGGTGAGGACGCTGTCCTCTTCAGCCTTTCCTGTATAATAGGTCACTGTAGTTGCGCCGGCAAAATAGTAGTAGCCGACTCCCAGCTGATCCTCTTCCTTGGTCTCCTTGGGATAGATATCGATGCGGTCGTCTTCTATGACAACTCTCTCGATCTCTTTATTCTCAACCATGGAGATAAATTCGGTGTAGGTAATCTCTCTGTTGGTGTTCTCCGAAAATGCCCTGAGGAAATACGTCATGCATATCATGGTAACAAGGGCCGCCACCAAAAGAAGGATTATGTTCTGTTTTCTGGGGGAATTACCGTTATTCCCGCCCATGGGATTATTATTTCGCTGATTTTGATTATTATCCATATATTTTCCTACTTCCTGATGCCCGTTCATGCTATAATAGCGTATGGTGTGGGCAATTAATTTTATCACATTATCAGTTTCAATTGTAACATCTCAGCACTATAGATAGAAATTATATCGTGTACAATTCATTATTGCAATGATAAAACCCCGCTAAATCTAAAAAAATTATTAATTATCATATGGAGGAAAAAGAAAAATGGCTGTAAAGTACATCTTTGTGACTGGTGGTGTTGTATCCGGTCTTGGAAAGGGAATAACCGCTGCATCCTTGGGCAGACTTCTTAAGGCCCGCGGTTATAAGGTAACCATGCAGAAGTTTGACCCCTACATCAATATCGATCCGGGAACAATGAACCCTGTCCAGCACGGAGAGGTATTCGTAACCGAGGACGGAACGGAAACAGATCTTGATCTTGGTCACTACGAGAGATTCATAGACGAGAATCTGGACAAGAACTCCAACGTTACAACAGGTAAAATATACTGGTCTGTGCTTCAGAAGGAGCGCCGCGGAGACTACGGCGGACGCACAGTTCAGGTTATCCCCCATATCACCAATGAGATAAAGAGCAAGTTCTACCGCAACTTTACCGACGACGAGACCAGGATCGCCATCATCGAGGTTGGCGGCACCGTGGGAGATATCGAGAGCCAGCCTTTCCTTGAGGCAATAAGACAGTTCCAGCACGAGGTTGGACATGAGAATGCAATGCTCATCCTTGTTTCCCTGATTCCTTACCTTCGCTGCTCACAGGAGATCAAGACCAAGCCTACCCAGTCAGCAGTTAAGACCATGCAGGGAATGGGACTTCAGCCCGATGTTATCGTGTGCCGAAGCGAGCTGGAGCTCGATCAGGAGACCAAGGACAAGATAGCTCTTTTCTGTAATGTTCCCGCAAGTCACGTTCTCAACAACCTGGATCTTGAGTATTTATATGAAGCTCCTCTTGCAATGGAAAAAGAGCATTTGGCCCAGGTAGCCTGTGAATGTCTTAAGCTGGATTGTCCCGAACCCGATCTTACAGACTGGAAGGCAATGGTAGACACCCTCTACTCCATGAAGCACACAGTCAGAGTTGCTCTTGTAGGTAAGTACACTCAGCTCCACGACGCATACATCAGTGTTGTTGAAGCTTTAAAGCACGGCGGAATCTCCAATCAGACTGCCGTTGATATCAAGTGGATCGATTCCGAGGAAGTTACGGAAGACAATGTGGCTGAGTTCCTCTCCGATGTAGACGGACTTCTGGTTCCCGGCGGCTTCGGCGACAGAGGTATCGAGGGAATGATCACCGCCATCAAGTACGCCAGAGAGAACAACCTGCCTTACCTTGGACTGTGCCTTGGAATGCAGCTGGCCATTGTTGAATTTGCAAGAAACGTTGTGGGCTACACCGATGCCCATTCAATTGAATTTGATCCCAACACTCAGCATCCCATGATAGCTCTTTTGCCCGATCAGAACGGTGTGGAGGATATCGGTGGAACCCTTCGTCTCGGATCATACCCCTGCGTACTGGATAAGGATTCCAAAGCCTTCGAGCTCTTCGGTTCAGAGAACATCACCGAGCGTCATCGTCACAGATACGAGGTCAACAACGACTACAGAAACGTGCTGGTTCAGAACGGCATGAAGCTCTGCGGAATGTCTCCTGACGGAAGGATCGTTGAGATGATCGAGCTTCCTTCAAACTCCTTCCACATGGCTACTCAGGCTCATCCGGAGCTTAAGTCAAGGCCCAACAGACCTCACCCTCTTTTCTCCGGATTTGTTAAGGCTTCACTGGAGCACGAATTAAACAGATAATCTCAGTTACATACAGGTAACACCATAAGTCATCAGGCATAATGCCCGATACATAGAACCAATACAAAAGGCGCTGCGTCATCACTGACACAGCGCCTTAATTATTTTATTTACTTAAGTTTCAGATACCTGCTGCCTCAAGATCAAAGCTTGGGACCTGCAGCAACAAGAGCCTTACCGGCATCGTTGCCTTCATACTTAGCAAAGTTCTTGATGAATCTTCCGGCAAGATCCTTAGCCTTTGTATCCCACTCTGAAGGATCTGCATAAGTGTCGCGAGGATCAAGGATTGCAGGATCAACTCCGGGAAGTGATGTAGGAACTTCGAAGTCGAAGATCGGGATCTTCTTGGTCTCAGCCTTGTTTACATCGCCGTTAAGGATAGCATCGATGATTCCACGAGTATCCTTGATGGAGATTCTCTTGCCTGTGCCGTTCCAACCTGTGTTAACCAGGTAAGCCTTAGCACCGGACTTCTGCATCTTCTTTACAAGCTCCTCACCGTACTTTGTAGGATGAAGCTCAAGGAATGCCTGGCCGAAGCAAGCTGAGAATGTAGGTGTAGGCTCTGTGATGCCTCTCTCTGTTCCGGCAAGCTTAGCTGTGAAGCCTGAAAGGAAGTAGTACTGTGTCTGCTCAGGTGTCAGGATTGATACAGGAGGAAGTACTCCGAAAGCATCAGCTGACAGGAAGATAACGTTCTTAGCTGCAGGGCCTGAAGATGTAGGATGTACGTTAAGAACGATGTTCTTGATGTGGTTGATAGGATAAGATACACGAGTATTCTCGGTAACGCTCTTATCATCAAAGTCGATCTTGCCGTCTTCTGCAACTGTTACGTTCTCAAGAAGAGCATCTCTCTTGATAGCGTTGTAGATGTCAGGCTCAGAATCCTTATCAAGGCCGATAACCTTAGCATAGCAGCCGCCCTCGAAGTTGAATACTCCGTTGTCGTCCCAGCCGTGCTCGTCATCACCGATAAGAAGTCTCTTAGGATCTGTTGAAAGAGTTGTCTTACCTGTTCCTGAAAGTCCGAAGAAGATTGCTGTGTTCTCACCGTTCATATCTGTGTTAGCTGAGCAGTGCATAGAAGCAATTCCCTTAAGAGGAAGGTAGTAGTTCATCATTGAGAACATACCCTTCTTCATCTCTCCGCCGTACCATGTGTTGATGATAACCTGCTCACGGCTTGTGATATTGAATGCTACGCAGGTCTCTGAATTAAGGCCAAGTGCCTGATAATCATCAACCTTAGCAAGTGATGCGTTGTAAACTACGAAGTCAGGCTCGAAGTTTGCGAGCTCTTCCTCTGTAGGCTGGATGAACATGTTCTTAATGAAGTGAGCCTGCCAAGCAACCTCTACGATGAAACGAACTGCCATACGTGTGTCCTTGTTTGCACCGCAGAAAGCATCAACAACGAACAGTCTCTTGTTTGAAAGCTCGTTCTTAGCGATCTCTTTAACCTTAGCCCATGTTTCCTCTGTCATAGGGTGGTTGTCATTCTTGTACTCGTCTGTTGTCCACCATACTGTGTCCTTGGAGTTCTCGTCCATAACGATATACTTATCTTTAGGTGAACGTCCTGTGTAGATACCGGTCATAACGTTAACAGCGCCAAGCTCTGTCTCCTGACCTTTCTCGTATCCTGTGAGATCCTTCTTCATCTCTTCCTCATACAGTGTGTCGTATGCAGGGTTGTGAACGATCTCGGTAGTACCTGTGATACCGTACTTGGTTAAATCGATGTTTGCCATTTAGATAACCTCTCTTCTCTTTATTTTTTTTACGAAAGATCTGATATTTCAAATATCCAGATAATTCGCAGATACACTTGGAAATGAAGCCGCAAATTTCGACTATCACTTTATTTTATACTACAAAGTCAAAGGTTTCACAATAATTTCGTATCAAAAATCTATAAAATTACTGTAAATACTCCCACACTTCTTCCGCGGCTTCTTCAGGCGCCTCAATCTCATAACATTCCACCGTGTGAGGCTCCATGTCAACACTCTCCTTGTCCTTAACGATGCCGCTCATTCCGCTCCAGACATCAACGGCCTTCGCCTCGGTTCCCGTAAGTCCCAGGTCCTTGAACTTTATCTTGTGGCTCTGGCTCTTTTCTCCAATGTTGAAGATGGCCAGATATATCCTGCCATCCTTGGTCTTGCTCCGCCAGATCACCAGGTCTTTCTTCCGATATATCTCTTTGGCTTTTCGGCCCTTTTTGTGCATCTCAAGGAGTCTTTCATTGGTCAAAAGAGACAGTGTAAACTCGTCATTCTCTCTAAGGTCCCCGCCAAACATAAGAGGGGATCTGAAGATGCACCAGAGGGTCATAAGGATCTTCTGCTCGTCATGGGTAAAGCGCGTAAGATGGCCCTTTTCCCCATTTTCCTCATTGCACATGCACAGCCTTCCCAGGGGCAGCATATCGCAGTCGGGCCAATGTCCCTTCGTGCCAACGCCTTCCCACTTGTGGGCTGTTTCAAACATTTTATAAAGAAGCTTCCAGTCATCCCAGAAGTCATCGGTCATCCGCCACATATTGGCGTTTTCTAAAAGAAAATCTTTCTCATCAAGCTTTGCCGGTCCCGGTGAAAGGCTAAGAACCATCGGCCTGCCACACTTATCTATGGCCTCCTTTATCATGGAAATCTCCGCCCGTCCGGATCCGGGGGCCTCCGGCCCGCAGTCGATCCTGGCGATGTCATCCACTTTTACATAGTCAACGCCCCACTGTGCATAGAGCTCAAATATCGAATCATAGTAAGCCTGCGCACCCTCTGCCCCGGCATCGACGCCGTACATATCAGTGTTCCACAGGCAGATTGAGTTGGTGCTTGCTATATCCCTTGCGGTCCTGTCTGTTCCCAGGATTGCTGTATTACCATGAACCGCCTGACGGGGGATCCCTCTCATGATGTGTATTCCGAACTTAAGTCCCATGTCATGGATCTTGTCTGCGATGGGCTTAAAACCCTTGCCCTTAGCCGCTGAAGGAAATCTGTTTACAGCCGGCATGAGTCTTGAATATTTATCCATCTCAAGGGGCGCGAACTTGTGGTACTCATGGGAATTAGCCTCAGGCTCATACCACTGGATGTCGCACACCACATATTCCCAGCCAAACTTCTTAAGGTGCTCCGCCATATATTTTGCATTTCCAAGAAGCTGCTCCTCGTTTACTGACGCGCCGTAACAGTCCCAGCTGTTCCAGCCCATGGGCGGTCTCTTTGCCAAAACTTGTTTCTCTTCCATGATCAATCCCCCTTTTTACGTGTCCAGCAGCGCCTGGTAGATGTCTCTTTTCCCCACTCCTCTGTCTGCTGCCACTTTCTTCATGGCGTCCTTATGGGATACGCCCTGATCCTCGTAGAATTTCATATGGTCCTGAATGCTCATCTCCTGCCAGGAGGCCTTCTTCTCTTCTTCCTGCTCCTGAAGGCTCTTTCCCTCGATCACCAGCACATACTCGCCTCTTGGATCGTTATCCTTGTAAAAAGAAATTGCTTCCTTCAGGGTAGTTGGTGTCACTTCCTCAAATTTCTTGGTGAGTTCCCGGCAGATAGATATCCTTCGGTCTCCAAGCGTCTCGTACAGATCATCCAGCGCCGCTCTTAAGTGATGGGGCGCCTCGTAGACGATCATTGTCCTGCTCTCATCCTTAAGGTCTTTCAGTATCTGTTTTCTCCCCTTTTTGTCCTCTGAAGCGGAGGGAAGAAATCCCTCAAAACAAAACCTTCTGGTGGAAAGCCCCGACAGCGTCAGCGCCGTGATACAGGCCGCCGGCCCCGGAAGGGAAGTCACCGTGATGCCTGCCTTGTGGCACTCTGCCACCAGCACTTCTCCGGGATCCGATATTGCAGGGGTTCCCGCATCGGTTATCAGGGCCACGTTGGTCCCCGAAAGCATCTTCTCGATGAGCCATCTTGCCTTATCATATTTATTATACTCGTGATAGCTGGTCATCTCAGTATGAATATCGAAATGATTTAAAAGCTTTATGCTGTTCCTGGTGTCCTCCGCCGCAATAAGGTCCACTTCCTTCAAGGTCTCCAGAACCCTGAAGGTAATGTCGTTAAGATTCCCTATGGGCGTTGCACACAAATACAGTTTTCCTGCCATATTGTATTACCTTTCAGAAGCTCAATATCCGTAAATATCGTAGATCTCCGGGGTATACTTTCCTTCGCTTTCATATATAATGAGCGGTTTCTCCACGGTGAGCCTGCTTCTTCCGCCCCTTGCTCCCTCGATGAGCACCATGTTTGGCTCCTTGTCTGCGTAAGGATACACCAATTGCATCCTCTTGGGCTCCAGGCGGTACTCGTGCATCATCACCATGATCTCCGCAAGCCTGAAGGGCCTGTGGACCATGTAGAATTTGCCTCCTGACTTAAGGCATCTGGCCGCAGCACTGATAACATCCTCCAGATCGCACAAAACCTCATGTCTTGCGATGGCTTTGGGAGCATCCGGGTTTTTCAGTCCATGGCCGCCGATCATATAAGGGGGATTACTTGTAACAACGTCAAAAGAGGCAGCGTCAAAAATCTGCCCTGCCTCCCTGATATCTCCTTGTACTATTTTAACTCTATCCTGAAGATCGTTCAGCGCAACGCTCCTTGTGGCCATTTCTGCGCTCTCTTCCTGTATCTCAAGACCCACCAGCTCTTTAGCCTCGGTCTTTCCTGCCATGAGAATAGGAATGATACCGGTTCCTGTTCCCAGGTCCAATACCCGCTCTCCCTCTTTAGCCCTGGCAAATCCGGACAAAAGAACCGCATCCATACCGAAGCAGAACCGCTCCGGATCCTGGATTATCTTAAATCCGTTTCTCTGAAGATCATCAAGACGCTCTCCGGGCTTAAGTTCAATTGTCCCCAAGCTTTGATTTTCCTTCCTGTTTCTCGATCTTCTCAAGCTTCTCCAGCTCTCTCATTTCCGCATCTTCCTGAGAATTCTTCTTGCCGCCGCTATTGTTGTTTCTCTTTTTCTGTTTCTTCTTTATTGATTCAAGTTCCTCGAGCTTGTACTCGTGAACCTCTTTCTCATCATCCACATCCACAAGGATCTTTACAGTCTGTCTCAGGATATTGACCGAAGATACCTCTCCTGAAAGTCCGTCCTTGGCAACGCAGAAATCCCCGACTCCGGGCATCTTGCGGTTGAGCTCCTCGTAGACATCTTCCTCGTTCTTAAGGCAGCACATAAGCCTTCCGCAAACTCCGGAAATCTTGGTGGGATTAAGGGAAAGACTCTGCTCCTTGGCCATCTTAATGGAAACAGGCACAAAGTCTGACAGATATGAATGGCAGCAAAGGGGTCTTCCGCAAATGCCATAGCCGCCTATGATCTTGGTCTCGTCCCTCACTCCGATCTGTCTGAGCTCGATCCTGGTCTTGAATACAGCCGCCAGGTCTTTTACCAGTTCTCTGAAATCGATCCTTCCGTCCGCTGTAAAGTAGAAGAGGATCTTGTTGTTATCGAAGGTATACTCCGCATCAATGAGCTTCATCTCAAGGTTGTGCTTCCTGATCTTCTCAAGACATACCTTGAAAGCCTCTTTCTCTTTTTCCCTGTTGGAAGCCTCCTGCTCCTCGTCCTTGGTGCTGGCGGTCCTGAGCACTGTCTTTAAGGGCTTGACCACCTGGTCATCCTCAACGTCCTTGGGATCGCTCACTACGGTTCCGTACTCCACGCCCCGTGCTGTCTCCACGATTACGTGGTCACCTTTTTTGATGGTATATTTTCCCGGTGAAAAGAAATATATCTTGCCGGCAGATCTGAATCTGACGCCGATTACTTTTGTCATAAATTCTCCTTAATGCCAAGGAGCATCAGCTCCAGGGCTAAATCTATATTAACATTGGAGTTCACACGGTTTTTAGCGATCTCCAAATCCTTTATCATGCTGCCGATGCCCTCATACGTGCAGGTTTCGGTAGCACTTCTAATATACGATACCTTGTCAGAGAAAATCAAGTGACTATCATCCCCGGTGGCCTTATACACCAGAAAATCCCTGAAAAGGAAGATGAGTACGTCCATGAAATCCTCGTACTGCTCCATATCTATGCCCTTCTTTGAGGCTTTTTCAGCTTTTTCGGCTTTCTCAGCTTTTTCTGCTTTTTCGGCTTTTTCTGCTGATTCCGGTGCCGCCAGCAGAGTATGGAGTCGCTCCATGGCCTCTGAGATACTCAGGTTCTTGACCTTCGCCATAAAGTCCACGGTACCTGTCCTTAAATTCTCAAATCTCTCGTTGGAAGCAAGGTTCAAGGCCTTGCCCACATTTCCCCTGGCAAAAGCCGCGCACAGACTGGCCTTGTAATCCACAACCCCCTGCTGTTCCATAAGGAATTTCCTGATGGAGTCATCAAGGGCGGGCTTCATGGGAAGTACTATACATCTGCTGATAATTGTGGGTAAAAAAGCATTGATATTGCTGGTCAGAATGATGATGACAATATATGAAGGCGGCTCCTCGAGGGTCTTTAACAGAGCGTTCTGCGCCGCCGGAGTCATCTTTTCCCCCTCCGGAATAATGTAGATCTTATATCTGCTCTCGTAGGGCTTTATCATCACGTCATCCCTGATCTTTACCCTGATATCGTCCACACCGATACTGGTGGGCTTCTCGGGAACCAGTGTTATAAGATCCGGGTGACTGCCCGCCATGGCTTTGATGCAGGAAGGGCACTTGTTGCAGGCCTCATGATAGCCGTTCCTGTCCTCTCTGTTCTCACACAAAAGAGCCTTCGCAAAAATCCCGGCGATAAACTCTTTTCCCGAATCCTTCTCACCGGAAATGATGTAGGCATGGGAAATCTTGCCGGACTCAAGCCCGTGCTGCATATGCTCCTTCATCTGTTCCTGATCTATGATATCGGAAAAATCCGCCATTACTAAGCTCCCCTTTTACTCCCCTTAAGTGAAGATATCCAGAAGCAGACCCTGGATCTGGCCTATCTTTGCAAGTATTTCTATATTATTGCACTCATCCTTCACCAGCTCCTGAGCCAGCTCGTCCAGCTCCTTGTCCACCTGGCGGATAATGCCGTAAACTCTGTGTCTGCCTTTCCTGTCCAGGAAATTTTCTCTGGAAAAGACATGTGACCTTGTGACCACTTCGTTGAGGAAATCCTTGATAAGGATCCTGTACCTTTGCATGTCCTTGATATCATTCTTCTTGGAGATGCGCTCTCCCTGCTGAACGATGTCCTGCATCATGATATTAAGGCGCTCGGCAAGACCTGTGTCCTCAAGCTTACTTGTGAGCACAAACTTAAAGTCACCATTTGCCTCCTGGACCTGCTCCGGTGCCGGAGCCTGCGTGGTCGGTGTTACATTGCTTACCTTAATATCCATACCAAGCCCTCATGGTAAACGCAGTTACCTGTCAGTTCTTTTAATATCTCTGATATACTCTGTGATACTGTTTATGCAGTCCTCGATGGCGTCGTTGTTGTAAAACCTGTGGTCAACCCCGGCCTCCAGGATCTTCTCTTCCTTAAAATCTTCTTCATCGGCCAGAAAGCGTCTGCACATCTCATCGTATTTGGGATGCTCCTGCTTTGCCTCCCTGCGCATTGCCCTCTCAAGCCTGATGCGGGCGTCCACATCGATGAGAAGGGGCACCACATTCTCTTTTCCGAAATAATCTCTTATGTAGCAATAGGACTCCAGAGTCCCTATTACCAGGTAATCCCCGGCGGAGAGGTCGATCTGGCCATCGTCCACTGTAAAGTAGCGCCACTCCCCGTAGTTGGTGTAATAACACCTCTCCTCGATGATCCTGCCGCTGTCCTTCAGCGCCTTATACTCCTCGTTACTCTTGAAGAAGTACTGAACGCCGTTAGTCTCACCGTCCCTCATGGGCCTTGTGGTGTAGGGCACGACCTTCTGAAGGTCAAGGCCTTCATCGGCTATTAAATTTTTGTAGATGGTGTCCTTGCCTGAGGTGCTCTTCCCCATCAAAAGAAATATCTTACCCATGCTCCTTAATCTTATCCAATCTCTTCTACTCTGATCATGTTGGTGCGTCCGGGAATTCCAAGGGGCACGCCTGCGGTGATAACGACCTTATCGCCGGTCTTAAGGTAGCCGGCAGCCTTGGCTGAATTGATGGCCTCCCTGAAAAGCTCGTCCGCTGTATCTTCCTGTCTGATATGCAGAGGGGTTACGCCGAACATAAGGTTAAGCTGTCTGCAGACAGTGGGATTTATGGTGCACGCAATGATCTTGCAATTCGGTTTGTACATGGAAACCATGCTGGCTGTAAATCCTGACATGGTTACGGTAAGGATGGCATCAGCATTGAGCTCCGCTGCAATATTGCAGGTTGCGTGAGAGATAGCTGTGGTGTCATCGCTGGGCGCATAGTCCCTTTTCTTAAGTCTTCCTACATAATCTATATCGGCTTCTGTTCTCTCGGCAATACGTACCATGGTCTTAAGAGCTTCTACGGGATAGTCACCCGCTGCAGTCTCACCGGAAAGCATGGTGGCTGTTGTTCCGTCGTAGATAGCGTTGGCGACATCGGTGCACTCTGCCCTTGTGGGACGGGGATGATGGATCATGGAATCCAGCATCTGTGTTGCGGTGATAACATACTTGCCTGCGGCCTCAGCCAGTTTGATCATCTTCTTCTGGAAAACGGGAACCTCCTCAAAAGGAACCTCCACGCCCATGTCGCCTCTGGCAACCATGATTCCGTCTGCCACATCCAGGATCTCCTCAAGGTTATTAAGACCCTGAGTGCTCTCGATCTTGGCGATTATCTTCATGGGACTGTTATGTGCATCCAGTATCTGCCTTATATCCAGTACATCTTCTTTTGTTCTGACAAAAGAAGCAGCTACAAAATCGAAGCCCTGCTCACAGCCAAACTCTATATCGGATCTGTCCTGCTTACTAAGGTAAGGCATAGTAAGTTCGGCTCCCGGAACGTTGACACCCTTCTTATCGGAAATGGGACCACCGTTAACAACAGAGCAGACAATATCTGTATCGGTAACTTTCTCAACATGAAGCTCAATAAGTCCGTCATCAAGAAGAATGGTCATTCCGCTCTTACAGTCCTGGGGCAGCTCCTTGTAGGTGATGGAAACCTCTTTATTTGTTCCCTCAACCTCCCTCGCTGTAAGTGTGAAGGCCTGACCTGCTGTAAGCTCGGTCTTGTGGTCCTTAAAATCCTTGAGCCTTATCTCCGGCCCTTTTGTATCAAGCATGGTAGCAACCGGCAGCTCAAGTTCATCCCTGAGTTTCCTGATGCGCTCGAACTTCCTTCTGTGCTCCTCGTGAGATCCGTGTGAAAAATTAAACCTGGCAACGTTCATGCCAGCAAGCATCAGCTCTTTAAGCTTCTCCTCGCTCTCGCTGGCAGGTCCTATTGTACAAATTATTTTTGTTTTACGCATAAAATTCCTCTCTTATCTATTATACCCTTATTTCCTATATCCAAAACACCCTGTACATTAAGTTTTATGGCCAGATACCGCTCAATATCCTCTATCAGCCCCAATGAGATCTCCTCCCCGGGAACTATAAGCGGGATCCCCGGAGGATACAGATTCACAAAATCCCCACTTATCCTTCCGGCGGCCTCATCAAGGGGCACAACTTCTGTTTCCGCATCCCATGCCTTATAAAGCTCTGTCTTAACTGCAGGAAGCTCAACGCTTACAACATCCTTCCCCGGGAAAAGAGCTGTAGGCTTAGCATTAATTGTATCCCCGGCCGTTTCGTATCCGGCTATAATATCCGAAATTCGGCCGTCTATCCGGATCAGTGCCTCTATCAGCCTGTTTATACCTTCTTCTGTATCCCAGCCTGTTATGATAGCCAGAGCCCCTTTTTCTCCAGCCATCTCAAGCTGAAGCATAAATTCCTCACGCAGTATATCATATATCTGCTGTCCTGTCATGGTATCGGAAGCATCATAAATCTGCACTTTTCCGGGATCGCAGTATTTTCCGGCCGCAAGTATCCTGATGTTCCTGCAATTTGCAATTCCGCTATCCAGCTTATCTCTGTAATTAAGAAGCTTCTCCATTCTCGCAAAGCCGTGGTCTTCCATCTCCTTCATACAAAGATCAATTGAAGCCATAAGAACATAAGAAGGGCTGCTGGACTGGTAGATCCTTAAAAATCTCCTGAGCCTGTTTCTGTCTACAAGATCTCCCTGTACATGGAGAAGCGCAGTCTGCGTCATGGACCCAAGAGTTTTATGTACACTGTGGATCACAATATCCGCACCCTGAGAAACCGCGCTCTCCGGAATCCTGCTGCTGTCTCCAACGCCAAAATGCGCTCCGTGAGCCGCATCTACAACAAGAGGTATTCCTGCTTTGTGACATACATCTGCTATTGCTCTTATGTCTGAGCACTTCCCCTCATAGGTGGGGGATGTGATAAACACCGCCTTTGTATCGTCTGTAATTGCCGCCTCTATCTCCTTAGCAGTATAGGGCTCAGGGATATTCAAAGATTTGTCAATTTTATATGGAAGATATTTTACTTTTGCCCTCCTGAGATATACCGCATGATAGAAAGCCTTGTGACTTCCCCTTGCTGCAAGTACAGAATCGTCCTGACCTGCTACTGCAGACACAGCTGCAAGTACACCGCAAGTGCTCCCGTTAACAAGGAAAAAAGTCTCATCCGCCCCATAAAGTTTGTTTGCTCTATCCTGGCAATCCTTTATAAGCCCTGAGGCATCATGAAGATTATCGAAGTCATCTATCTCTGTAATATCACAGCGAAAAGCACCCTTAAACGGGGTGCTCTCAAGATTTCTTTTATGTCCCGGCATATGGAAAGGATACATATCGCTTTCTGCCAGTTTACTGAGTTCGCTGTACATATCAGGCATAATCTTCTACTTTGATCTTTCCTTTCTTGAGCTTTAAAGTCTCAAGAGTGGAGGCATATTTGTCCGCAAGGCATACCAGCCAGGCCTCTCTGCACCTGGGCGGTATAACAGTCATGGGCCACATATGCTTTCTTATTATATCCTTCTCTCTTTCCGAGAGAACAAAGTCCTTGGTTGCATTCCTTAAGGCGATTCCCGGATGATAAAATCCGTGAAGCTTGGGATGCTCATTGAGCGGAGAATCCGCATAATGCCAGTCATAAAGGAAATAATCATGCAAAAGAGCTCCTCGCACAAGTTCACGCTCTCTGGCATGGATCCCAAGTTTATAATTCAGCTTGATGGCACACAAAGTTACATGAAGGCAGTGCTCATATACAGTAACATTGCCATGCTGAATAAAGGTCTTAAGCATCTGATAGTTCTCGCTGCTTAAGATCTCATTGCCATATTTATGGACAATAGCTTTATATTCTTCATTGGACTCCATGTCATCAAGAATCTTAGGATCGAAGGTATCAGGATCGTATCCCTTTACATCCAGAACCTTCTTGATAATCTCTTTGTCCTCGTTGGATAATCTGTGCATTGTAGTGTTCTCCGTAAGTTTTCTTTATCGTAACACATATGATAGAAGATACAATAAAAAAAGCATAAAAAAACTCAGTAAACATTTCCTGTTTGCTGAGTCCGCATTAATCAAAAAGATGCCTAGAGTCGGAATCGAACCAACGACACGAGGATTTTCAGTCCTCTGCTCTACCAACTGAGCTATCTAGGCATGAGTAGCGGGGACAGGATTTGAACCTATGACCTTCGGGTTATGAGCCCGACGAGCTTCCAGACTGCTCCACCCCGC
>SVGA01000041.1:11095-12190 GCA_015056575.1 Butyrivibrio sp. | reverse complement strand
GCGCTTGAGCCTTGCTGGATCAATTCAAACCAGATTGAGGCAGCCCGTGTAGCTATGACACGTTTCATCAAGCGTGGCGGTCAGGTTTGGATTAAAATCTTCCCTGACAAGCCTATCACTTTAAAGCCTCTTGGAACACGTATGGGTTCCGGTAAGGGCGCAGTTGATAGATGGGTAGCTGTTGTTAAGCCTGGTCGTGTTATGTTTGAGATCGGCGGCGTTGCCGAGGCAGACGCAAGAGAGGCTCTTCGTCTTGCCACACACAAACTTCCTTGCAAGTGCAAGATCGTTTCAAAGGCTGATTTGGAAGGCGGTGTATCTAAATGAAGACAAATAAGTATGTAGACGAGCTTAAGGCTAAGTCTGCTGACGAGCTTCAGACAGAGCTTGTTTCAGCAAAGAAGGAACTTTTCAACTTGAAATTCCAGAACGCTACAAACCAGCTGGATAATACAGCAAGAATCAAAGAAGTAAGAAGAAATATTGCAAGAATCCAGACTGTAATCACACAGAATGCTAAGGCTGCTAACTAAGCCGAGGCGAGCTTAAATTTATAAAGGAGAATTAACCGTGGAAAGAAATTTAAGAAAAACGCGTGTTGGAAAAGTAACAAGCGATAAGATGGATAAGACCATCACAGTTTCCATCGAGGACCATGTTAAGCACCCTCTTTACAAGAAGATCGTAAAGAGAACATATAAGCTTAAGGCTCATGACGAGAATAACGAGTGCCGTATCGGTGACACAGTTAAGGTCATGGAAACAAAACCTATCTCCAAGGATAAGAGATGGAGACTTGTATCCATTATTGAACGTGCAAAGTAATTCGAAAAAGGAGAAATATCATGATTCAGCAGGAAAGTAGACTTAGGGTCGCTGATAACACAGGTGCCAAAGAGCTCCTTACAATCCGTGTTATGGGCGGATCTACAAGAAGATATGCGAGAATCGGCGACACGATCATTGCTACTGTTAAAGAAGCAACACCCGGCGGAGTTGTAAAGAAGGGTGACGTTGTAAAGGCTGTTGTCGTTCGTACTGTTAAAGAGACACGTCGTAAGGACGGTTCCTACATCAGATTTGATGAGAACGCTG
>SVGA01000041.1:0-11051 GCA_015056575.1 Butyrivibrio sp. | reverse complement strand
AGTAGCTAGAGAGCTTCGTGAGAAGAAATTCATGAAGATTCTTTCTCTTGCTCCTGAAGTATTATAAGGAGGCGCCTAGATGTCAACAAGTAAGATTAAGAAGGGCGACATGGTTAGAGTGATCGCCGGTAAAGATATCGACAGAGAAGGTAAGGTTCTTTCTGTAGATACAAAGAACGGAAAGGTTGTCGTAGAGGGCATCAACAAAGCCACAATTCACGAGAAGCCTTCAGCAAAGAATCCTAATGGCGGAGTTGTAACAAGAGAAGCAGCTCTTGATATCTCCAACGTGGTTTATCTTCATAAGGGACAGCCTACCAAGATCGGATTCAAGGTTGAGAAAGATGAGAATGGTAAGGTTGTAAAGAAGAACCGTATCGCTAAGAAGACTGGCGAGGTTATCGACTAATCGTAGAAAGGAGGTAAAAAGCGTTGAGTAGATATAAGGATTTATACAAGAGCGAGATCGTGGATGCTATGACAAAGAAGTTCGGTTACAAGAACGTTATGGAAGTTCCCAAGCTCGACAAGATCGTAGTTAACATGGCAGTAGGAGAGGCTAAGGAGAACGTTAAGCTTCTTGAGAACGCTGCAAATGATATGACAATCATCACAGGTCAGAAGCCTGTTTACACAAAGGCTAAGAAGTCAATCGCTAACTTCAAGTTAAGAGAGGGTATGCCCATCGGATGTAAGGTAACACTCCGTGGTGACAAGATGTACGATTTCCTTGATCGTCTCGTAAACCTGGCTCTTCCTCGTGTACGTGACTTCAGAGGTATCAATCCCAACTCTTTTGACGGAAGAGGAAACTATGCTCTCGGACTTAAAGAGCAGCTTATCTTCCCTGAGATCGAGTATGACAAGATTGACAAGACAAGAGGTATGGATATCATCATCACAACAACCGCTAAGACAGACGAGGAGGCTCGTGAGCTTCTTACACTGTTCAATATGCCTTTTGCAAAGTAATTAAGGAGGGAAATAAGACACAATGGCTAAATTATCCATGAAGTTGAAACAGCAGATGAAACCTAAGTTCTCTACACGTGCTTATAACCGTTGTAAGATCTGTGGTCGTCCTCATGCTTATCTTAGAAAGTACGGAATCTGCAGAATTTGCTTCCGTGAACTTGCATATAAGGGCGAGATTCCCGGTGTTCGTAAGGCATCCTGGTAAGCTGAGAGAACCTGGTGAGGTTTTTTCGAAACTGGTTCGAACGTGTTCTGGCGAGCATGAAGTGCTAGATCAGAACTTCCTCAGCTAATCTTCTGGCGAAGGCACAGTCCGAGAGCGGAGCTTCCTTGTGAAGCGGATCTCTCGCAGCTTTAGCTCAGAATATACCCATGTGGCCCGGGATGGGGGCCACGCTATAACTGATTTTCGCATTGCGGCTTCGTGTCTCTGCTCAATTTGGGGAGTAGTAAGGCGAAGCAAAAATAAATAAGGAGGCAAATATTAAAATGGCAATGAACGATCCTATTGCAGATATGCTTACAAGAATTCGTAACGCTAACACTGCAAAACATGACACAGTAGACGTTCCTTCTTCAAAGATGAAACTTGCGATTGCAAACATTCTTCTGGAAGAGGGATACATCAAGAAGTTAGACGTTGTTGATGACGGTTCTTTCAAGAATCTTCACATAACACTTAAGTACGGTGCTGATAGAAACGACAGAGTTATTACCGGTCTTAAGAGAATCTCAAAGCCTGGTCTTCGTGTATACGCAGGCAAGGATGAGCTTCCCAGAGTATTGGGCGGTCTTGGTATTGCTATCATTTCTACAAACCAGGGCGTTGTAACTGACAAAAAGGCAAGAGAGCTGCAGGTTGGCGGCGAAGTTCTTGCATTTATTTGGTAAATTGGAGGTACGGGCATGTCACGAATTGGAAAAATGCCAATCGCAGTTCCTGCTGGCGTAACAGTAGAAGTTGCAGAAAATAATAAGGTGACTGTAAAGGGACCTAAGGGAACCCTTACAAGAGTTTTCCCTGCAGAGATGATCTTCGAGCAGGCTGATGGTCAGATCGAGGTTAAGAGACCTGATGATCAGAAGAGAAACAGAGCATTACACGGTCTTTCAAGAAGCCTTCTCAACAACATGGTTGTTGGTGTAACAGATGGTTTCGAGAAGAAGCTTGAGGTTAACGGTGTAGGTTACAGGGCTGCTAAAAACGGCAAAACACTCTCTCTTACACTTGGTTATTCACACCCCGTAGAACTGGAAGATCCCGAAGGAGTCGAGACAGTTGTTGAGGGTCAGACAATCACAGTTAAGGGAATCGATAAAGAGGCGGTTGGCCAGCACGCTGCTATCATCAGAGAGAAGAGAGCTCCCGAGCCTTACAAGGGTAAGGGAATCAAGTACGCTGATGAGGTTATCAGACGTAAAGTTGGTAAGACCGGTAAGAAATAATTAAGATAAGGAGAGTGCAAAATGGTTAGTAAAGAATCAAAATCAAAAGTTCGTGCTAAGAAGCACATGAGGATTCGTAATCGTTTCAGCGGTACAGCTGAGAGACCTAGACTCGCAGTATTCAGAAGCAATAACCACGTATATGCTCAGGTTATTGATGACGTTGCTGGCAAGACACTTGTATCTGCTTCAACTCTTGAAAAGGATATTAAGGCCGAGCTTAAGAATACAGATGACATCGAAGCAGCAACAAAGGTTGGTGATGTTGTAGCTAAGAGAGCATTAGAGAAGGGTATCAAAGCCGTTGTATTTGACAGAGGCGGATACATCTATCACGGTAAGGTTAAGGCTCTCGCTGATGCAGCCAGAGAAGCTGGCCTGGAATTCTAAGAAGGGAGAAACTATCAAATGAAGCGTAATATCGTTGATGCAAGTCAGCTGGAATTAACAGATAAAGTTGTAACCATCAAGCGTGTTACTAAGGTTGTTAAGGGTGGACGTAACATGAAGTTCACCGCACTGGTAGTAGTTGGTGACAACAATGGACACGTTGGTGTTGGTCTGGGAAAATCAACAGAAATCCCGGATGCTATCCGTAAGGGTAAGGAAGATGCTACAAAGAACCTGATCACTGTACCTCTTGATGAGAACAACAGTATCACACATGATTTCATTGGCAAGTTCGGTTCAGCCGAGGTTCTGCTGAAGAGATCACCTGAAGGTACCGGTATCATCGCCGGTGGTCCCGCTCGTTCCGTATGTGAGCTTGCAGGAATCAGAAACATCAGGACAAAGTCACTTGGTTCAAACAACAAGCAGAACGTTGTATATGCTACAATCAATGGCCTTGCTCAGTTGAAGACACCTGAAGAAGTTGCAGCAAAGCGCGGTAAATCTGTAGCAGAAGTAACCGCTTAATAAAGGAGAAAATCAATGGCAAACGAGAAAAAGCTTAAGATCACATTGGTTAAGTCCACAATTGGTGCTGTACCTAAGCAGGTAGCAACCGTAAAATCAATGGGATTCAAGAAACTTAACAGTAGCGTAGAGCTGCCTGATAACTCTGCAACAAGAGGACAGATCCAGCAGATCAGACACCTCGTTAAGGTTGAAGAGATTTAATTGAAGGAGGAATATCATGGAATTATCCAACTTAAGACCTGCTGAGGGTTCTGTACAGAGTGATAATTTTAGAAGAGGCCGCGGTCATGGTTCAGGAAACGGCAAGACTGCAGGTAAGGGCCACAAGGGTCAGAAAGCTCGTTCAGGAGCTCCCAGACCCGGTTTCGAAGGTGGTCAGATGCCTCTGTTCAGAAGACTTCCTAAGAGAGGCTTCAAGAACATTAACCACAAGGAAATCGTTGGAATCAATGTAAGTGTACTTGAGGTATTTGAGGATGGAGCAGTAGTTGATATCGATGCTCTTAAGGCACAGGGTATCATCAAGAAGGAGCTTGACGGTGTTAAGATCCTTGGTAACGGCGAAATCACAAAGAAACTCACAGTTAAAGCTAATGCCTTCAGTGCAGCAGCTAAAGAAAAAATCGAGAATGTTGGCGGGACAACAGAGGTGATCTAATGTTTAAATCCTTAATGAATGCATTAAAGGTCAAAGAAATAAGAATGAAGATTCTTTTTACTTTCCTGATGCTCTGCGTGATCAGACTTGGATCTGCTATTCCGGTACCCGGAATGAATACGGCAGTTTTTCGTAACTGGTTCAGCGGGCTCACAGATAGTGATGCTTTTGGTTTTATGGATAGATTCACAGGTGGATCCTTTGAGAATATGTCAATCCTGGCACTCAATATCACACCTTATATTACATCCTCTATTATCATCCAGCTTCTTACCATTGCTATTCCCAAGTTTGAGGAGTGGCAGAAGGACGGAGAAGAAGGAAGAAAGATACTGACAGCCATCACTAGATACATTACAATAGGTTTGGCACTTATCGAGTCAGTTGCTATGGCGATCGGTTTTTACAGAAGTGAGAATTTCCTTACAAGTAAGTCAATTTTCCTTATTATTCAGATCGCTATCGCCCTTACTGCAGGTAGTGCATTCCTTATGTGGGTTGGTGAGAGAATCACAGAGAACGGTGTTGGAAACGGTATTTCAATCGTTCTGACTATCAACATTCTTTCAAGAATGCCGTCAGACATCAGTTCACTCTTTGAGCAGTTTGTAAACGGCAAGCCCATTGCAAGGGGAGTTGTTTCAGCAATAGTTATTATCGCAGTTATCGTAGCAATGGTTGTTCTTGTAGTACTTCTTAACGGCGCAGAGCGCAGGATCCCTGTGCAGTACGCTAAGAAGATACAGGGCAGAAAGACCTACGGCGGAAATCGTTCAGAGATCCCTCTTAAGGTCAATACTGCAGGCGTTATGCCTATCATCTTTGCAATGTCACTGTTCCAGTTCCCTATCATCATTACACAGCTGACAGGGTACAATGGAACAGGCTGGTGGGGTAAGTTTATAGCTTACCTTAACCAGAGCAACTGGTGTAATCCTAATCACTGGAACTATTCAATCGGACTTTTAGTTTACATCCTGTTACTTATTTTCTTCGCATATTTCTACACCTCAATTACTTTCAATCCTATTGAGATTGCAGAGAATATGAAGAAGCAGGGCGGCTTTATTCCCGGTATCAGACCCGGAAAGCCTACCAGTGAATATCTTACAGGTATTCTGAATTACATCATCTTCATCGGAGCATGCGGTCTCACCATTATTGGTGTACTTCCCATCTTCTTCAACGGTGTATTCGGAGCTAAGGTTTCATTCGGCGGAACATCACTTATCATCGTTGTAAGTGTTATCCTCGAGACCATCAAGCAGATCGAGTCACAGATGCTTGTTCGTAATTACAAGGGATTCCTGGAAGACTAAAGAGATCAGAGAGGTGACAGCGCCTTATTCTATGGGCGCTGAAGCCTCTTAATTTGTTAAAATGACCTTTTTCAACTTATGAGTTTGTGATAACATATATCTGTATTGTTACCAGACAACAATAAATAAACAGAGAAGGGCAGTTGAATATGAAGATTATTATGTTAGGCGCACCCGGCGCAGGTAAAGGCACTCAGGCCAAGATGATCGCGGAGAAGTTCGGAATTCCCCACATCTCCACAGGAGACATCTTCAGAGCCAATATCAAGAACGGAACAGAGCTTGGCAAAAAGGCCAAGGAATACATGGACAAGGGACAGCTCGTTCCTGATGAGCTGACAGTTGAAATACTCCTTGACAGAGTTGCAAATGAGGATTGCAAGAACGGATATGTTCTTGACGGATTTCCTCGTACTATTCCTCAGGCAGATGTTCTTGATAAGGAGCTTACAAAGCTTGGCGACAAGGTTGACTTTGCTATAAATGTTGATGTTCCCGATGAGAACATCGTTCGAAGGATGTCAGGCAGAAGAGCCTGCCTTAAGTGCGGTGCAACCTATCATATTGAGCACATTCCACCCAAGAAGGAAGGAATCTGCGATACATGCGGCAGCGAGCTTGTACAGCGTGATGATGATAAGCCTGAGACAGTTCAGAACAGACTCAGCGTATATCACGAGCAGACTCAGCCGCTCATTGACTACTACAACAAGAAGAATATCTTGAAGACAGTAGACGGCACAAGAGATATGCAGGTAGTATTCGGCGATATTGTTAATATTTTGAATGCATAAGCCGTTTTGGCGGGACATTAGTTATGGCTGTTATTATCAAGACCGATGAAGAAATTGAGCTTATGCGCCAGTCTGGGCATTTATTGGCTAAGGTTCACGAAGAACTTCATGCTGCTCTTAGGGCTGGTATCTCCACTCTGGAGTTAGACCAAATTGGAGAAAAGACAATCCGCGAGCTGGGCGGGGTACCCAATTTCAAGAATTATGAAGGTTTCCCTACTTCTGTGTGTATATCCGTGAATGATGAGGTTGTCCACGGTATACCCAGTGCCGACAGGATCCTGATGGAAGGTGACATAGTCACTTTTGACACAGGACTTATATACAAAGGATTTCATTCAGACGCTGCCAGAACCTGGGGGGTTGGCAAGATATCACCTGAAGCTCAAAAGCTTATAGAGGTTACCGAGAAGAGCTTTTTTGAGGGAATCAAGAAGGCGAGAGCCGGTAACAGGCTTCATGAGATATCAAGGGCCATAGATGATTATGTTAAACCCTACGGATACGGAGTTGTGAGGGAACTGACCGGTCACGGTATCGGACGAAGCCTTCACGAGGAACCTAATATTCCAAACTTCAGGCAGTGGCGCAGAGGCGTTAAGCTGCAGAAGGGAATGGCCCTTGCAGTAGAACCCATGATCACCATGGGACAGCGCTATGTGGGCTGGCTGGATGATGAATGGACTGTGGTTACCGTTGATGGTTCCCTGGCCGCACATTATGAAAACACAATAGCCATCACGGATGGTGAACCGGAGATACTGACTTTAGCATGATAGTTACATTTAAGGAGGAATAATATGTCAAAGGCTGACGTAATTGAAATTGAAGGTAAGGTAATAGAGAAGCTCCCCAATACAATGTTCCAGGTTGAGCTGGAGAACGGACATGTGGTTCTTGCCCACATCAGTGGCAAGCTCAGACAGAATTTCATAAGAATTCTGCCCGGAGATAAGGTAACTCTCGAGCTTTCACCCTATGATCTCACAAAGGGAAGGATTATCTGGAGAGATAAGTGATCCATTTTAGTATTTGTCACAGAAGCATTTTAGATTTATAATTAACTCATAGCTGATATATATTGTTTCATTTTTCGTACATGGGAATATACTGATGATTGAAAAGATATATGAAAGTTATGATGACAATCAATACTATATAGATACTAACAAGAAAAAGTTGGCAACTGATAACCTTACGGTTATCGGTGTTATGCTGGCTTTTTTTATTGCTGTAAGTTTGATCTTCGTAGCGCTGGCAATGGCTTTCGGCACCGGCATTGCTCCATATGGCAGATTTATGCCTTCAATAGGTGTTCTTATTGTCCTTCACTTTATTCATTCTGTGTATGGCAAGAAATTGGCCAATGATTTTAATAAGGTGAGGATATATGCACTTGTGATATATACGCTGGTAATAATGTCATTTTCTGTGGCTGACGCCATGATATACAATACCTCCAGAGCGGTATTTTTTCCTGCGGCGATAGCTCTTTTGTCCCAGATATATCTTGATTATTCCGGTATTGTAATAACCTACAAGCTGCTGCTTGCTGTGGCATTTCTGATCGTGGAAATACAGTTTAAGGAACGGGGACTTGTGATACAGGACGGTATCGTGGCCGTTCTGATTATTATTGTTTCCACCTTCTGCTATGCGGCTGTCATAAGGGCAACACTGGCAAGGCACGAGGACAGTGAGAAGCTTGTTCAAAAGAGCGAGACAGATCTTCTCACGGGGCTTCTTAATAAGATCTCTTTCGAAGAAAAGTGTACGAATTATCTGGAGAGCAGGATGATTGGTGCAAAATGCACCATGTTCATATTTGACCTTGATGACTTTAAGGATGTTAATGACCACTTCGGACATCAGACCGGTGATAAGACCCTGAAGCTTTTTGCGGAACTCCTCCGTGGATATTTCCATCCCGATGATATCATCGGAAGGATAGGCGGAGATGAGTTCATGGTGCTGGTTCTTGGTGATATGCCGGAAGGCTTTGCTGAGAGGAGATGCCGAAGCGTTATCCATGAGCTTAAGACCACCAATATCGACGGAGCCATGGGTATTACCTGCAGCATAGGCATAGCGGAGGACACACAAAGAAGAACCTTTGAGGAGATGTATAATGCGGCCGATGCAGCCCTCTACAGGGCTAAGCAGACCGGAAAGGCCAAATTTGAGATGCTCAACTGTGAGGAACTGGATAAGTAACGGGAAGATGGCTTCATGACTAATGACATTAAATATGACAACAGATCTGCTGATCTTTTTGGAAAAGAGTCTGGCGATTATATTCTTGAGAGAAGGCTGAAGGAATTAAATTCCGACCTCCACACAAGATTTAAGGATACGGTATTTGCTGTTCAGAAGATTCTGTCCATGTACAGACTTCTTTTTCCGGAATATACGGACCATTCCGAGCTTCACAGCATGACTGTGATAGACTCGTGCAACAGGCTCATAGGGGAAGACCAGATAGAAAAATTGAACGCTGATGAGATATACATTCTCCTGACAGCCTGTTATATGCATGATGTCGGAATGGGCATCAGCGATGCTGATTTTGAAACCTTCAAGAATAATCTCAATGAAGAGGAATTTTTCAAAAAGAACCCTGCAGCTACCAAAGCGGATTTTGTGAGGGTTTATCACAATGAGTTCAGCGGTTTTTTCATAGACAAATACGCGCCGTTTTTTGATATTCCTTCGACGCAGCATGTATTTGCCATTAAGCAGGTGGCAAGAGGCCACAGGAAGACAGATCTTTTTGATGAAAAAGAGTATCCGGCTTCCTTAGTGCTTCCCGGCGGAAATACAGTCTGTGTGCCATATCTGGCGTCCCTTGTCCGACTTGCGGATGAAATAGATGTGGTGGCCACAAGAAACCCTCAGGTGCTGTATGACATTGAGACGCTGACTGATGAGATCGAGATCGTGGAGAACAAGAAGTTGGACGCTGTAAAGGCGATGATTATGACGAAGGAAGCCTTTATACTTACCTGTTCCACCGATGAGGAGGAGATCTTTAACAGCCTTCTTGCTATGATAGGGAAAATGCAGGCCACCCTGGATTACTGCAGGAAAGTTGTGGAGGAACGAAGCAGATTCGTAATTTACCAAAAGAAAGTCATTCTGGAGAAAATCTGACTGCAAAATAAAGAGGATTCCGCAGAGCATGTATTTCTGCGGAATCCTTTTATGCTGCCTGGATCAAATGCTGTCGATCTCTTTAAGTTCTTCTGCGGTAAAAGAGGTGTTCTCTATAGCCTTGATGTTGTCAAGGATCTGGGCGGGCCTTGAGGCTCCGATAAGAACTGAGGTTACATAGTCGTCCTTGAGGATCCAGGCAAGGGCCATTTCTGCCAGTGTCTGGCCTCTTCTCTTTGCGATTTCATTGAGGGCGCGTACTCTTGCAATATTCTCCTCAACCTGACTCTCCTTAAGGAAGCGGCCGTCGGTGCGGATCCTGCTGTCCTGCGGGATCCCCTCAAGATATCTGTCGGTGAGCATTCCCTGAGCAAGAGGAGAGAAGCAGATAAGGCCCTTTCCCAGCTCTTTAGCCTTGGTTTTAAGTCCGTTCTTCTCGATGGTTCTGTTAAAGATGTTGTAGCTGTTCTGGTTGATGATGAAGGGAACCTTTAGTTCATCAAGGATCTTGGTGGCTTTCTCAAGAGTTGGACCGTCATAGTTGGAAATGCCTACATAAAGGGCTTTGCCGCTTTGAACGATCTGAGCAAGGGCTCCCATGGTCTCCTCCAGGGGAGTTTCGGGGTCCATTCTGTGATGATAGAAGATATCAACGTAGTCAAGCCCCATTCTCTGAAGGGACTGATCAAGGCTGGAAATAAGGTACTTGCGGCTGCCCCAATCACCGTAAGGACCCGGCCACATTTCATAGCCGGCCTTGGTGGAGATTATAAGTTCATCCCTGTGGGCATAAAAATTTTCCTTAAGGATCTTGCCGAAGTTGATCTCAGCGCTTCCGGCTTCGGGGCCGTAGTTGTTGGCAAGATCAAAGTGGGTTATTCCGTTGTCGAAGGCTGTAAAGCACATCTGTTGCATATTCTCGTAGTTTCCGGTGTCTCCGAAGTTGTGCCAGAGGCCCAGAGAAACTGCGGGAAGCTTAAGACCGCTTTTGCCACAGCGATTGTATATCATGGTGTCATATCTGTCTTTTGCAGGTGTATACATTTCTTTTCCTCCATAAGTGCCGTGCGGGTTATTTGCCCGAGTGAAACTGTTATTGGATTTTATCATAACTCATTTTTCGCAATTTATCTTCTAAAATCTATAAATCGAATAAAAACGCACAAAAACTTGTAAAAAGACCTTGCATATTGATTTTGGTTATGTTATATTATAAGTCGGTCTTTTTGTGAGGAGGGCGTAGTATGCCCTTTTCAAGGCATTTTTTATCCATGCAGGAAAGGAGAAACAATGAAAGTTAGGTCTTCTGTTAAGCCTATGTGCGAAAAGTGCAAGGTTATCAAGAGAAAGGGCGTTATCAGAGTAATCTGTGACAACCCTAAGCACAAACAGAGACAGGGTTAATTCGAGCTATTCGGATTACTTTTTGATACCAATATAGGTTTTCGCGTCGAGGGATGCGACATGCTGATCTATAGCGTATTGGAAAGATCGGACCCGTCACTGTCCGATTGGGCGTAGGAATTGCCCCAATCAAATAAGTAACTTCCGGTCATAAGAACCGGAACACAATTATTATCAATATTTTTATGGAGGAATTAGAATGGCTCGTATTGCAGGTGTAGATTTACCCAGAGATAAGCGAGTAGAGATCGGTCTGACTTACATCTACGGAATCGGTAGAACAAGCTCAAACAAGATTCTCGAGGCAGCAAAAGTAAATCCGGACACACGTGTTCGTGATCTTACAGACGAAGAAGTAAAGAGAATTGCCGAGGTTATCGGTAA
>SVGA01000040.1 GCA_015056575.1 Butyrivibrio sp. | reverse complement strand
AAAGTGACCCATGTCCACTTTTGAAAAATAAAACAACAAAAAAACATTTTTCGTGTCTACTTTTCTTGACTGCTACACATGTAAAATAGAGAATGACAAATGTGTTAACTGTTTTACCACAAATCAGTTAAATAAAATTGCACAAATCTGTTAGATTGACTATAATATTCATATATATTAACGCATAAAAAGGGAAAAACTATGATGGAAAAAGGAAACAAATATCGCCAGAGAATAACGGACTCGGCGTTAAAACTTAAACTTGAAGCGTTCGGAGCAGCACTGATAGTCGGCCCCAAAGGTTGTGGCAAGACTACAACAGGGAAACATTTTGCCAGGAGCTATATAGAGTTTCAGGATGAAGATAACAGAGAGAAGTATTTATCTGTGGCAGAGAATATGCCATCTAAGCTGCTGATTGGAGATAAGCCCCGGTTATTTGATGAATGGCAGGATGCTCCTAAGATATGGGGCACGGTAAGAAAGGATATCGATGATACCGGTCTTAAAGGTCAGTATATCCTGACAGGATCTTCTTCTCAGAAAGCAGAAACAGCACATACAGGAACATTAAGAATTTCTACTCTCAAAATGTATCCGATGAGTCTTTATGAGAGCGGAGAGTCGACGGGCAGTGTTTCACTGATGGATCTTTTTGATGGAAAGCCTGTTGAATGGGAAGAATCAAAATTAAGCATTGATGATCTGATTTATGCAATCTGCCGCGGCGGTTGGCCTCAAAGCATTGATATAGAGAACAGGGACGCAGCACTTTCCATAGCTTCAGATCTTTTTTATCAGACATGTCACATAGATATTTCAAACATCAGCCACACTAAGAGAAATCCGCTCTGGGCTGAGCGATTGCTTAGATCATACTCCAGGAATATATGTACTTTGGCAGAAACAAAGACTATTATTGCAGATACTTCTTCAGCGTCGGAAATGTCCAAACCTACATTTTATGAATATTTTCATGATCTTGAAGACTTGTTTATAATTGATGAACTGCCTGCATGGTGTCCTGCAATAAGATCAAAAGAAGCAATTCGAGCCGGCAATAAACGTAATCTTGTAGATCCATCTATAGCAGTTGCGGCTCTGGGCCTGTCTCCGGAGTACTTTAATACTGATTTTAAGACCTTGGGATTTCTTTTTGAATCGCTATGTATCAGAGATCTTAAAATTTACTCCTCCGGAATGAACGGTGAGGTTTCATATTATCATGACAGATATGGTCTGGAAGCAGATGCTGTGCTCCATTTGAAAGATGGAAGATATGCTCTTATAGAGTTCAAACTTGGTAGTAAAGAAATAGATATGGGAGCAGAGCATTTATGTGAAATAGAGAGGCTTATTATCGAGTACAACAAGAAAGAGAAACAGGTTCCTCTGAGGCTTCCGGATCTGAAGATTGTAATCACCGCTACTGAATATGGTTACAAAAGAGAAGATGGGGTATATGTCATTCCTATAGGCTGCCTCAGAAATTGATTACAGCCAGAAGAGCTTTTTGTCACGAAAAAAGGTAGTCCCTCAACCTAAAATGTGTTATAGTGTAATTTGATATTTTGCGTGTATTTTGACCTGTTGTATATAAGTCAGGAGGAATTATTATGGACGAAGGCTTGCCTTCTGTCAGTATTTTCGCTTTTTTTATCATTCTCATTATTGATATCGTGATCCACGGTTTTGCCATGGGACTCGAGCATGTCAGTAAGGATGAGCTTGATAAAAGAAGCAGCGAAAACAAAGACATAATTAGTGGGAAACTCCTTAAGATACTTGAGGATGAAGCTTCTCACACAGAGGTCATGCAGCTTCTGAAGATACTTATAAACATGATCCTGGGCGGATTTTTCACCGTGGATTTCGGAAGCTGGCTTGCGACAATCTTTGCGGTGGAGCCGGACAGCATACCGGGGCAGATCATTCTTCTGGCAACAGGACTTTTAGTGGCACTGCTTCTTATGTGCTTTGGCATCATGATCCCAAGAAGACTTGCAGCAAGAAATCCTGAGAAGTGGGCATACGGCTGTTTTTACCCGGCTGTATTCTTCAGGACGATCCTGTATCCCTTTGTTGCCATTGTAAGCGGCCTGGCTCACGGATTTCTGTATATCTTCGGAATCAGGGTAGATGACAATATCACCGATGTTACCGAGGAAGAGATCAAGTCCATGGTGAGTGAAGGTCAGGAGCAGGGCGTACTTCAGGAAACTGAGGCGGACATGATCACCAATATCTTCGAGTTTTCCGACAAGGAAGCTCAGGATATCATGACCAACAGAAATACCATGGTTGCCATTGATGCCAACATGAGCCTGAAGGAAGCCGTAGACTTCATGATGAACACCAATAACAGCAGATTCCCGGTTTACCTGGATGATATCGACCACATAATCGGTATCATGCATATCAGGGATGCGCTTAAGAAGCTTTCAGCTGAGACGGATGAGCAGCTACCCATCAGGAAGATCAAAGGACTGCTCCGTCAGCCCAAGTTTGTTCCCGAGACCAGGAAAATTGATTCACTGTTCCACAGTATGCAGTCCAGCAAGACTCAGATGGTTATTGTTATTGATGAGTACGGCCAGACAGCAGGTCTTGTTACCATGGAAGATATCCTGGAAGAGATCGTGGGCAACATCATGGATGAATATGACGAGGATGAGAATTACGTTAAGCCCACCAGGACTGCCGGAGAATTTATTGTAGACGGCAAGACTCCTCTTGAAGTTCTTGAGAAGAGATTCAAGATCACCTTTGAGGAGAGTGAATTTGAAACCCTCAACGGATACCTGATATCAAAGCTTGACAGGATCCCCGAGGAAGGCGTCGAGTTCGACGTAGATGTAGATGGCTATAATTTCAAGATCCTATCTGTACAAAGCCACATGGTTCAGGATGTGCTTTTGACTAAGCTTCCTGAAGAGAAGGTGGAGGATACGGAAAACGAATCGGAAATAGCAAAATAGATTTAAGTGATACGAAAGGAAGTTTTTTATGTCAGGACATTCAAAGTTCGCAAACATCAAGCACAAAAAAGAGAAGAATGATGCAGCTAAGGGCAAGATCTTTACCATCATCGGAAGAGAGATTGCGGTTGCTGTTAAGGAGGGTGGTCCCGATCCCAACAACAACTTCAAGCTTGCAACAGTAATTGCCAAGGCTAAAGCCAACAACATGCCTAACGACACTATTGAGCGTGGTATCAAGAAGGCTTCCGGCGCAGAAGGCAACGTTGATTATAAGAGCATTACATACGAAGGATACGGCCCCGGAGGAACAGCCATCATCGTTGAGGCACTTACAGACAACCAGAACAGAACAGCCTCCAATGTTAAGGCAGCATTCTCAAAGGGCAACGGTAACGTTGGTACTCCCGGCTGCGTATCTTACATGTTTGACAATAAGGGTCAGATCATCATCGACAAGGAAGAGTGCAGCATGAGCTCAGATGACCTTATGATGCTGGTTCTTGACGCAGGTGCCGATGACTTCAATGAGGAAGAGGACAGCTATGAGATCCTCACAACTCCCGACAATTTCCAGGCAGTAGTTGAGGCTCTTGGCAAGGAGAACATCGCAACTGTTCAGGCTGAGGTTACTATGATCCCTCAGAACTACGTTGCTGTAACAGATCCCGAGAATGTTAAGTATCTCCAGAGGATCCTGGATCTGCTCGACGAGGATGATGATGTACAGAACGTATATCACAACTGGGATGAGCCTGAAGAGTAATTCTTCAAACAATATAAAATGATTATAATGGGGGTTCTGAAATGAAACTTAGGCGCAGTGTACCTGCAGTAGGCATCTGGGTATTATTCTTGATATTTGAAATCGGTATGGTGGCAAGCGTGAGTTTCTTTTCAGGACTCTTTCCATATGAGAACAAGCTTGTTTATTCACTTGTCTTTACAGGCATAAGTATACTGATCATGTCGCTTGTTACCTTTCTTCTTGGCAAACTTTGCGACAGGATCGATATGGCTTCCCTCAAGGATAACGTGTGGATACATGTGGTCTATGCGCTTTTAGCGGGAGCCATCATCATTGGCAGCATTGTATACAGGGAGTATCTTTTTGAAAATTATACCGGGGGTCTAACCGGTAAGCTGAGCCTTTTTGATAACGCCATGATCAGCGGCGACAAATTTACTCCCGAGTACGACCTGTTATCAAATGTTTATTCCTTTATTCTGAGACTTATACTGTTCTTTACGGGGAACCGTCTTCCCGTGGCTTTCTATTTCCAGATGGGTTGTTTTGTGGTATTTATGATCTGCGCATTTTTCACGGTAAAGATGCTGCTTGGATGGGCTGCATCCATTGTATTCACCGCTTATGTAGCATTTGTGCCGATTTTTACCGTTCTTTTTACCGGAGCGGAGATCAGTACCGATTATCTGTTCATGGCTATGTTCGGAATTGAACTTTTATTTGTGGCTCTTTTCCTGAAAAAGGCTTACAGAGGGGGCTACAAATCCTATGGCTGGATCATCTGGTTTTTGTTTGTGGGCGTTATTGTTGGATTTATGGCCTACGTGGATGCGGGAACCATCATCATGATTCTTCCCTTTATCATTGCCACACTGTTTATTTACGGAAGGACCTTTGGGCAGAGCATTCTCTCGGTGCTTATGCTTCTTTTGGGAGCGGGCCTTACCTTTGTGGGAATGCTGGTCCAGGAGAGAGGCTTCATGATGGCCGATGTTTCCTTTAAGGACTGGGCAGCCTACTACTTCCACAACCTTAACACCTTCAGCATGTTCTGGACTTACACAGACCACAAGATACTTTATCTTGTAACTGTTGTTGCCATGGCAGGAATCATCTTTGGTTTCTGGCGCAACAGAAATTTTGAGCGCGTTTCACCATGGCTTCTGTCACTGATATTTATTTTTGCCACGGTTCCCTTTATGGGCGCCACCCGCATGAATACTCAGGCTTTCGTTACCTTATATTATGCCTTTATTCTTGGCTGCGTCGCCTCACTGATCGCAACGCCTTCCTATGAAGATGCCGAGTATGTTGAACCTGACATCTTCCGGGAGATCACAGAGCCCCTGGAGACTGATTACGAAGAGGTAAAAGAGCCGGATGCTCCCGAAAAAGAAGAGGAAGAGCCCAGGGTTATCCGCCCCGAGAAGCCTTCGGAGTATGAGTTTGAGGACGAGCCTGAGCAGGCTTATCCGGAGGAGGCTAAAGAGCCCGGTACTCCGGAAGAATCAGAAGAACCTGAAGAACCCGCAGCTTTCACAGAAGAACCCAAACCTGAAGAACCCGAGACTCCTGCAGAAGAGGCATATGCGGAACCTGCCCCGGAAAAAGAGGCAGCACCAAAGCCCCGCTTCGTTCCCGAGGGAATGGTACTTCCCACTGACGATGACGATGAGACGCCCCGGATGAATATGGCAAGGCCCAAGACAATGACCGGTCTTGGCACTGACGGACGTAAGCTCCACATCAACCGCCCCGGGGATGCAAAACCTGATTCAGGCAAGGCATCTGCGCCGGCGGCACCTAAGGATGATTTTGACATTGCCTTCACTGAAGGTGATGATTTCGATATATGAACTAACAGCAAAGGAAAACAATACATGAGAATAGAAGATTTAGAAGCTTATGAAATCGTAGAGAAGAGGAGGATAGAAGATCTCAATTCAGAGAGCTATATAATCCGCCATAAAAAGACCGGCGCCAGGATAGCTCTTTTGTCCAATGACGACGAGAACAAAGTATTCTCCATTGGCTTCAGGACTCCGCCCAAGGACTCCACAGGTGTTGCACATATCATCGAACACACTGTTCTTTGCGGATCAAAAGAGTTCCCTGTAAAGGACCCCTTCGTTGAGCTGGTAAAGGGTTCCCTTAATACCTTCCTCAACGCCATGACCTATCCCGACAAGACAGTTTACCCTATTGCCAGCTGCAATGATGCGGACTTCCAGAACCTTATGCACGTGTATCTGGATGCGGTATTTTATCCCAATATTTACAAGACCGACAAGATCTTTCGCCAGGAGGGCTGGCACTATGAGATGGAGGATGAAAACTCCGATCTTACCATCAACGGTGTTGTTTACAACGAGATGAAGGGTGCTTTCTCCTCAGCAGATGACATGCTCTCAAGGGAGATTCAGAATTCTCTTTTTCCTGATACAACCTATGGAATAGAGTCAGGGGGAGATCCGGAGGTGATCCCTGAGCTGACATACGAGGATTATCTGGATTTCCACAGGAAATACTATCACCCTTCCAACAGCTATATCTATCTCTACGGAGATATGGATATGGCAGAAAAGCTTGATTATATTGATAAGGCGTACCTTTCAAATTTTGACCGCCTTATGGTGGATTCCGAGATTGCATCCCAGAAGCCCTTTGAGGCGCCAAGAGAGGTGGTTAAGCCCTATCCCATTCTTGAGGGGGACCCGATCTCTCAGAATACCTACCTGTCCTACAACTGCACCGCAGGCACAACCCTTGACAGAAAGCTCTATATAGCCTTTGACATTCTGGATTATGCCCTTTGTTCCGCTCCCGGAGCTCCTATCAAGAAGGTTCTGGTGGAAAAAGGCATCGGCCAGGATGTTTACAGTGAATACGACAACGGCATCAAGCAGCCTCTTTTCTCCATAATTGCCAAGAACGCAGATGCATCCCGGAAGGATGAGTTCGTTGAGACCATAAGACAGGTCCTTAAGGAGCAGGTGGAGAAGGGTATCGACAAGAAGTCTCTTATGGCCGGACTGACCCTTGATGAGTTCAAGTACAGAGAGGCCGATTTTGGCAGATATCCCAAGGGACTTCTTTATGGCCTGCAGGTTATGGACAGCTGGCTCTACGATGACAACGCGCCCTGGATAAACGTGGAGGCCAACGACACCTTCGCCCAGCTCAAGAAGGAGGCCGAGGGCCACTATTTTGAGGATCTTGTACAGAAGTACCTTCTTGATAATCCTCACAGGACCGTGGTAGTGCTTGAGCCTCAGCAGGGACTTACCGAGAAGAAAGACGCAGCTCTTAAGGAGAAACTTGCGAAGTACAAAGAGTCGCTGTCTCCCGAAGAGATTAGGACAATTGTAAAAGAGACCAAAGAGCTCAAGGAATATCAGGATACTCCCGATGATCCCGAGGCTCTTAAGTGTATTCCGCTTCTTACTCTTGCGGATATGAAAAAAGAGTCTGAGAAGTTCATTTACGAACTCAGAGAAGCGGACGGAGTGAAGATTCTTTTCCATGATATCTTCACCAGCGGAATCGCCTATATAACCTTCCTGTTCGACATGAAGAACGTGGACCCCGAGCTTCTTCCCTATGCGGCATCTTTGAAGAAAGTTCTCGGAATGCTGAACACTGAGCACTATGCCTACGGCGATCTCTACAACGAGATCAACATCAGGACCGGAGGGATCGGCGGTTCCATCAGCACTTATACCGATTCAGGCGATGTAACTAAGTTTGAGACCAGATTTGAGATCAGCGTGAAGGTTCTTCATGAGAATCTGCACTACGCCTTTGACCTGGTAAAAGAGATAATAAAGTCAACCAAATTTGACGATCACAAGAGACTTAAGGAAATCTTCGGCGAGCAGTATGCAAGACGCCAGTCAGATCTTGCTGCGGCAGGACATCAGACCGCCACACTTCGCGCCATGAGCTACGTTTCACCTGCAGCCATGGTTTCAGACAACGTAAGCGGAATTGCAAACTTCAGACACCTTGAGAAGCTGAGCAGGGAGCTGGAGACAGAGGCCGGGGCAAAAGACCTGGTGGAGAAACTCACATATCTTTGTAAGCTGATATTCAGACCTGAAAACCTTCTTATAGATATCACCGGAACGGAAAAGGAATACCGGGGATTTGAGGAGGAGGCAAAGGCCTTCAGAGACATTCTTTACACTGAGGATGTTAAGAAGGGACATCTTGAGCTTAAGCCCGTTAAGAGAAACGAGGCCTTCAAGACCGCCGGACAGGTACAGTATGTGTGCCGCGCCGGTAACTTCGCCTCCAAGGGGCTTAAGTATAACGGGGCCCTTAGAGTTCTCAAGGTTATGATGGCCTATGATTATCTCTGGAAGAACATCAGAGTACTGGGGGGAGCCTACGGCTGCATGAGCAGCTTTGCCAAGAACGGTGACGCGGCCTTTGTGACCTACAGAGATCCCAATCTTCAGAACAGTATTGATGTATTTGAGAAAGCTTCCGAGTACCTGCGGAACTTTGAGGCCGATGACAGAACCATCCTTCAGTACATCATCGGGGCCATTTCAGATCTTGATACACCCAAGCCCCCGTCAGCCAAGGGTTCCTACGGACTTACGGCGTTCCTTTGCAATGCTAAGATGGAGAACATCCAGAAAAACAGGGATGAACTTCTTGCAACAAACAACGAGGCCATCAGGAAGCTGGCAGACTATGTGGATGCATTTATGTCCGATGAATGCCTTTGCGTCATCGGTTCTGCTGAGAAAATCGATGAGAGCAGCGACATTTTTGACAAGGTGGAGCAGCTGGTGGAAAGATGATTTTCAGGAGGGACATTATGAAAAAGAGATTCGGAAAAACCACTGTAATTACAGCAATTTGCGCAGCTATGGTCCTTGCAGCAGGGTGCGGTTCTTCAGGTAGTACGGCTACTACCACATCCTATGACACCGCGGCGAGCTCCATGGGCAACGGCAAGGTTGCTCTCTATGAAGAGGCAGCCATGGAGGATGCGGCTTACAGCGAAGGTGGAGACAGCGCTTCCGCCGGCATAGTGGCAGACACTTCAAGAAAGCTCATCACCACCATGAATATCAGTGCCGAGACCGATGATCTTCCCGCAGTTGTTTCTTCCGTAGAGGCCAAGGTCAAGGAGCTTGGGGGTTACATCGAATCCAGCAATATCAGCAACAATACGGGCTATTCTTCGAGAATTTCAAGAAGTGCCAGCATAACCGCAAGGATACCCAAGGACAAGCTTGATTCCTTTGTGGGACTTATTGAGGGCAGCACCAACATCACCAACAAGAATGTGGAGGTAGAGGACGTTACCCTTAGCTACGTGGATATAGAGAGCCGCAAGAACGCCCTTAAGACCGAGGAAAAGAGACTTCTTGAGATCCTGGAGAATGCTGAGACCGTAGAGGATCTTATAACTGTAGAGGACAAGCTCGCTGACGTAAGATATGAGCTTGAGAGCATTGAATCCCAGCTTAGAAGCTACGACAACAGGATAGATTACAGCACCGTTTATCTCTATGTGGATGAAGTTGTTACCTTCACCCCTGTGGAGAAGGAGAGTGCAACCACCAGAATGGGCAAGGGCTTCATGCAGAGCGTAGAGGAAGTTAAGGAAGGCATTGTTGACTTCGCAGTCTGGTTTGTTATTCACATTCCTCAGATCCTGTTGTTGCTTCTTGTGGCACTGATCATTATCGTGATCATCAGGCTGATCGATTCAGCCAGAAGGAAAAGACGCATCAAAAAGATGCAGAAGATGGGAGCCCAGGGGGCACCTGCGGGAATGAAAGGCGCAGCACCCATGCAGCAGGTAAACCCGCAGACTCAGGGTATACAGCCTTATAATACTCAGGCTGCCCAAACACAGCCCACAAACCCGCAGACACCGTATTCACCCGCGCCCAATGCAGCACAGGAAGAGAATAAGGATGGAAATAAGTAATTTCAGAACAGGTTTTATAACACTTATAGGAAGGCCCAATGTTGGTAAGTCCACTCTGATGAATCATCTCATCGGACAAAAGGTTGCCATAACCTCCAACAAGCCCCAGACCACAAGAAACAGGATCATGACCGTATACACAGACGAGAAGTGTCAGATGATCTTTCTTGATACACCGGGACTTCACGACACCAGGAATAAGCTTGGCGAGTACATGACCAAGGTGGCGAGGAGCACCATCGATGAGGTGGATGTTGTAATGTGGCTTGTGGAGCCCAGTACCTACATCGGCGAGATGGAAAAATCCATCATTGAGACCTTAAGAAGCTGCAAAAAGCCTGTGATTCTTGTCATAAACAAGATAGACACCGTTTCTGCGGAGGACCTTGATAAATTCGAGGTTGCTTACCGAAAGGAAATGGACTTTGACAAGGTGGTAAAGGTTGCCGCACTTAAGGGCACCAACATAGATGAGTGCAGAGATGCCATCATGCAGCTGCTCCCCTTCGGACCTCCCTACTACGACGAGGACACCCTGACGGATCAGCCCGAGAGACAGATTGTGGCTGAGATCATAAGGGAGAAGGCACTGCGTCTTTTGCAGGATGAGGTTCCCCATGGCATTGCGGTCACCGTAGAGACTATGAGGATGAGAGAAAAGGCTCCCGGGAAAAAGAGACATCAGCATCCGCCCAAGAAGAGTGCTCTTGAGAAACAGATGCAGGCTACGGCTATCGATGAGGACTTTGACGGACCGGTAGTTCTTGGCATGGACGATCTTAATGCGCAGGAAGAGCCTGCATCCTATGATCCAAACGGTATCATGGACATTGAGGCTACCGTTATCTGCGAGAGAGATTCCCACAAGGGTATCGTCATAGGAAAGGGCGGTTCAATGCTTGGGAAGATCGGCTCTGCCGCCAGGAAAGACATAGAAGAACTCGTGGGCTGCCAGGTTAATCTTCAGCTCTTTGTTAAGGTCAGAAGAGACTGGCGTGACGACAAGCAGCAGCTTAAGAACTTTGGTTATTCAGAAAGAAAGAACAGGGATTAGTATTTTTCATGGAAGACATTATTACCGTGAGGGGAATGGTCTTAAAGCACAGTCCCAGCAGTGACTACGACTGGGTTGCTACCATTTTTACCGCCGAGAGGGGCAAGATCACTGCCTTTGCCAGAAGCGCAAGAAAGCCCGGAAACAGGCTCTCGGGAACCGTAGAGCCCTTCTGCTTCGGGACGTTTAAGCTCTTTGCCGGCAAGAACTCCTACAACATAGTTGAGGCAGATATCGACAGCTACTTTGAGGGCTTCAGGTCAGATCTTGAAGCTGCCTGCTACGGCACATTTTTCCTGGAGCTGGCATCCTACTACACCAGGGAGAACGCAGAGGACGTGGAACTTTTAAATCTGCTGTACCTTTCCCTGAAGGCTCTTTTAAAGGAATCAATCCCCAACAGGCTGGTGCGCTGTATTTATGAGCTTCGTGCTCTGCAGACAGAAGGAGAGTACCCCGGAGTGCCGGAAAACATGCGCCTTCTGGACACCACAAGGTATACGCTTGACTTCATCGCACAGACGCCGCTTGAGAAACTCTACACATTTTCCGTATCGGATGAAGTACTTGATGAACTCTGCGCAGTTACAAGGGAATACCGCAGAAGATTCATTGACAGACCGCTTAAGAGCGCAGAGATGCTCTCAACATTTGATAATGAGCTTTAATTGATTTTTTTACCACAGATTCTTAGTGACATCATTTTTGAGATATAAGTTGCCCTTGATATCCTTTTTTATAGGGGATAGTTGTTTGTGGCTGACCATATAGCTCAGGTTCTGGCGGGAGCACTCAAGAATTTCGCATCCGGTAGTGGTATCAACCAGGTTCCGGCTTGCAAAGGACAGGAAATCCTCGTATGAAACGGGGAGGTCCTGTCCTTTTTGGTACAGAAGCCATGCGGGAATATCAATTGAATCAGCAAAGGTCAGATAGAAACCGTCGGGGCCAAGGCTGCAGGAATCATACAGGGCAGGATTACTAATGACTTTGTCGACGCCTTTAAAATCGTCTATAGATGAGAGGCATATCCTTTTGGTTGTGCCGTCATTAAAGAAGCAAAGGATGCTGTTTCCGTCCGATAGAGTGAAATCTTTAAGGCACTTTAGCATTCGTCTGGTCACGTACTCCGGGAGAGCATCTTGCCTCCTGATCATGAGGCTGTCCTGAGAGCAGCGCCCCTTTGAAAGCTCAAGGAACCTCATTTCATCATATTCCTTAAGATGATGGGTCTTTAATATGCTTCCGATGTTCTGTCTTCCACTGGGAATTATGCGCTCACTGACCCAGGTGCGGCTTGATGAGCGTGGTATTGAGAAAACACCTCTTTTGACATAGCTTGTAAACAAAAGCGGCGCAGTCCATTCATCAAGATTCTCGCAAAGCTCGATCAGGAAAGTATTTGATTTCTCGTAATATAGAAGCGTTCCTACTTCATTCTTGTTTTCTTCATCATAAATCTCATAGTTTTTCATAGGCGTTATACCTTTCGTAGATCATTTCCCATATCCTGTCGATGAAAGTCCGGGAAAGAATGTCTTCAAGACCGTCAAAAAGAATCCTTTTGTGAGCAGGGGTAAGAAGGCCGCTGAAGTATTTTGGGGTATCTGCTACAAGCCTAAGGTTGTCCCGGCAGGAGAAGCTTCCGATGAAATTATTACACTTTATATCAGCCATAACATCGAAAGCCGCAGCTTCTTTATCAGAGTGACAGGAGTAGAGGAGGGATACACCATGATCAAAATAGGGAGCAATCCTCATGGTATGTGCCCTTGAGTTTCTCAAAACTTCGATGTTGGCTCCATGTCTGTCCCTGTTGAGAATGAGATAATCTATAACAATCATCCGATCGATATACTCCTTCCATCCCTGCCTTGCGCAAAAGTCATAGTGGGATTCCGAAGGAATGGTATTTTCACGATAGTAATCGTCTAATGCAATCTTGCTCTCACCCTTTGCCTTAAAATCTTCAGAAGAGCAGAGCCAGGTATTATACTGGGTTCCGTCAACTTCGATGTCAGCATTAATAAGCTCGTAGGAAAGATGAGGGACACCTAGAATTGTAAGAAGCCTGTCAACTATTATTTCATTGACACACTCATGTCCCACAATTCCGTTAGCAGGGTCAAAGATTGATAATTTATAGTATTTTTTTACACCACCGAGGTTAGAGCCGGACTTAAGAAATGAGCCGGCTGTTCCGCTTGAACTTCTTATGTGGGACCATTGCAGATAAGTGAGGTCCTGTTTTTCTTTAATAATAACAGCCATGAGAGACTCCTTACGATTACATAAATATGTGACGAACGTCAAATAAAAATATATATATTTTATTATAGCTAAATATATGACGAGCGTCAAATAAAGCGATACATAATCAAAACCGTTTCTACCTTTGACAATGCCCTGTAAATGTGGATATAATATTTTAGTTTGTGAGGTGATAAGGTGGGAAAATCTATAACTAAGAAAACACTGGTACAGGCCCTGGCTATGGCGATGGCTCTTTTGACCATGACGGGATGCGGACAGGGAGCCAATGAAGTGAGCTCTGTGACCATAGATAAGGACGGCCACATCAGCAACGTGATATATGAGACCTTCGATAAAGAGTACTATTCTTTGGAGGAACTTAGTGAGATGGCTTCCAAAGAGGTATCGGAGTACAACTCTGAGTACATTTCGCCGAAGATATCGCTGGACAAGGTAGAGACTGTTGACGACGGTGCTTTTGTAAAGCTGAGCATGAATTATGACAGCGCGTCGGACTTCAGCAATTTCAACGATGAGAGCCTGTTCTACGGAACCCTCGAAGAGGCTGAGGCTGCAGGATACAGGATGTCAGGTGAGCTTATAGACAGCAATGGGGTTAAGATCGAGAGCTCTTTTGCCCAGGATCATCCCGACAGGCATATCATTATCACCACAGACAAGTCAAACATCATTGCCCCTTTCAATATTGAATATACAAGTAAGGGCGTAACACTTTTGGGAAAAAAGGAAGCGGTGCTGGAGAGCACAACAGCGGACAGCATTCAGCTGCTTCTTTCAAAATAAAAAGATAATAAGATTTATGGAGAGGATTTATTATGGACAAATCAGCTAAGACAATGGACAAGATTGTAGCTCTGGCAAAGGCGAGAGGATTCGTTTATCCCGGTTCCGAGATTTACGGCGGCCTTGCTAATACCTGGGACTACGGAAATCTGGGCGTTGAATTCAAGAATAACGTTAAGAAGGCATGGTGGCAGAAGTTCGTGCAGGAGTGCCCCTACAATGTAGGTGTTGACTGTGCGATCCTCATGAACCCTCAGACCTGGGTTGCATCAGGGCATCTTGGCGGTTTCTCCGATCCTCTTATGGATTGTAAGGAGTGCCACGAGAGATTCCGTGCAGACAAGATCATCGAGGACTTTGCTGCTGAGAACAACATCACTCTTGAGACTTCAGTAGACGGATGGTCTCACGAGGATATGGAGAAATTCATTAACGAGCATAACGTTCCCTGTCCTTCCTGCGGCAAGCATAACTTCACAGGAATCAGAGAATTCAACCTTATGTTCAAGACCTTCCAGGGCGTTACCGAGGATGCCAAGGACACTGTATACCTTCGTCCCGAGACAGCTCAGGGTATTTTCGTAAACTTCAAGAACGTACAGCGTACATCCAGAAAGAAAGTGCCTTTCGGAATCTGCCAGATCGGTAAGAGCTTCCGTAACGAGATCACTCCCGGTAACTTCACTTTCAGAACAAGAGAGTTCGAGCAGATGGAGCTGGAGTTCTTCTGCAAGCCCGGAACACAGACAGAGTGGTTCGAGTACTGGAGAAAATTCTGCTACGAGTGGCTTCTTAAGCTTGGCATCAAGGAGGAGAACCTTCGTCTTCGTGACCATGATCCCGAGGAGCTTTCCTTCTACAGTGATCATACAACCGATATCGAGTACGCATTCCCCTTCACAGACTGGGGCGAGCTGTGGGGTATCGCATCAAGAACAGATTACGATCTTACACGTCATCAGGAAACTTCAAGCCAGCCTATGGATTACTTCGATGATGAGACAGGTGAGAAGTACATTCCTTATGTTGTTGAGCCTTCACTTGGTGCAGACCGTGTAACTCTTGCGTTCCTTTGCGAGGCTTATGACGAGGAGAACCTTGGCACAGAGGAGAAGCCTGATATGAGAACAGTGCTTCGTTTCCATCCTGCCATTGCTCCCGTTAAGATTGGTATCCTTCCTCTTTCCAAGAAGCTCAGCGAAGGTGCCGAGAAGATCTATGCACAGCTGTCTAAGAAGTACAACTGCGAGTTTGACGACAGAGGAAACATCGGAAAGAGATATCGTCGTCAGGATGAGATCGGAACACCTTTCTGCGTAACCTATGACTTTGATTCAGAGACAGACGGCAAGGTTACCGTAAGATTCAGAGACAGCATGGAGCAGGAGCGTGTAGCCATCGACGAGCTCGATAAGTTCTTCGAGGGCAGATTTGATTTTTAATGATATAGGTCTCCAAGGTTCTGCACACATGTGCTTGCACAAATGTATGCAGAACTTTGGAGACCGAACAAGAATGAGGAAAAAAGATACGCGAAGAATGAGCGGATCGATTTCCGAATTCTTGCAGGATTGCGAGAACGAAGTGGAGCAATCTGTATATCATATTATATGGAGGATAAATAATGAAACAATTTACAGCTGATGAGCTGCGTAAAGCCTGGAAGCAGTTCTATATCGACAGAGGGCATGTGGATTGCGGCGCCGTATCCCTGGTATCCGACGGGTCCACAGGCGTTATGTTCAATGTTGCAGGTATGCAGCCACTTATGCCGTATCTTCTTGGCAAGAAGCATCCCATGGGAACAAGGCTCTGCAATGTTCAGGGGTGTGTTCGTACCAATGATATTGATTCCGTAGGTGATAAGAGCCACGGAACCTTCTTCGAGATGATGGGAAGCTGGTCCCTTGGAGATTACTTCAAGAAGGAGCGCTGCCAGTGGAGCTTTGAGCTGCTGACACAGCTTTTCGGTTTTGACGCCGACCACCTTGCAGCTACAGTTTTTGCGGGAGATGAGAATGCTCCAAGAGATGAAGAGGGCGCCAAGTATCGTATCGAGTCAGGATTTAAGCCTGAGAACATTTTTTACCTTCCCGCAGAGGACAACTGGTGGGGACTGGAATACGGCCCCTGCGGACCTGACAGTGAGATGTTCTATGTGAAGGACGTTCCGGATTGCGGCCCCAACTGCGGACCCGGATGTCACTGCGGCAAGTACACTGAGATCGGTAACGATGTATTTATGCAGTATGAGAAGCATCATGATGGCTCTCTTACACCTCTTTCCCAGAAGAACGTTGATACAGGCTGGGGACTTGAGAGAATCCTTGCTTTCCTTAACGGCGTTGATGATGTTTACAAGATCGATCTTCACGCACCTGTTATCGCATATATAGAAAAAGAGAGCGGCATCAAGTACGAAGCCGATGATAAGACTACAAGATCCATGAGGATCCTGGCGGATCATACCCGTACATCCGTAATGCTTATCGGAGATGAGGCTAAGCTTCTTCCTTCCAACACAGGTGCGGGCTATATTTTAAGAAGACTTATAAGAAGAGCAGTAAGACATGCAAGAGCTCTTGGCCTTAACAAGACCCAGATCCTCGGTGTTGCCACCATCTATCTTGATGAGTACTCAGAGAGCTATGCCAACCTTGTTAAAAACCGCGAGTTTGTTCTTACAGAGCTTGGAAGAGAGATCGACCGTTTCGAGTCAACGCTTGAGAACGGTATGAAGGAATTCAAGAAGATCCTTGAGAAAACTCAGGGTTCAGGAAATAAGCAGATTGAGGGAAGAGATGCATTCTTCCTTTATGATACCTTCGGATTCCCTGTAGAGCTTACACTGGAGCTTGCGCAGGAAGAGGGCTATACCGTTGATGAGAAGGGCTTTGCCGATGCTATGGAAGAGCAGAAGCAAAAGGCCAGAGAGAACCAGAACTTCTCAGCAAACCTTACAACAGGCGCAGGTGTTTTTGATTCTCTTGAGGAATCAGTTCAGAGCGAGTTTGTCGGATATACAACGACCCAGTGCGAGGGCGAAGTTGTTGCCATGGCTGATGAATCAGCTCTTGTAACAGAGCTTCATGCCGGCGCTAAGGGAACCATCATCACAGACAAGACTCCTTTCTATGGCACAATGGGCGGCCAGGTCGGAGATATCGGTGTTATAGAGTGTGCATGCGGTGCTAAGTTTGAAGTCCTTGAGACTATCCATGTGGCAGGAAGAACTGCTCATGTAGGTCAGGTCAAAGAGGGAACCTTCAAGGTTGGCAGCAAGGTTAAGCTCACTGTAGATGCTGAGAACAGAGCAAAGACCTGCCGTAACCACTCCGCAACTCACCTTCTTCAGAAGGCACTTCGTGAGGTGCTTGGTGATCACGTTGAGCAGGCTGGTTCCTATCAGGATCCTGACAAGACCAGATTCGACTTCTCGCATCATCAGGCTATGACCAAAGAGGAACTTCAGAAGGTTGAAGATCTTGTAAATGAGAAGATCGCTGAGGCACTTCCTGTAGTTACAGAAGAAATGACCATGGAAGAAGCTAAGAAGACAGGCGCTATGGCACTGTTTGGCGAGAAGTACGGAGACGTGGTTCGCGTAGTCAAGATGGGGGATTTCTCCATCGAGCTTTGCGGTGGTACTCATGTTTCCAATACAAGCCACGTAGGTATCTTCAAAATCGTATCAGAGAGCGGTGTTGCCGCAGGAGTTCGTCGTATCGAGGCTCTTACCGGCAGCAATGCAAGGAATTATTACAAGAATGTAGAGACCAGGCTTGAAGATGCTGCAAAGGCCCTTAAGACCAATCCCGCAGATGTGACCGCACAGATCAAAAAGCTCCAGGAAGAGCTCAAGGCTCTTAAGAGCGAGAACGAGTCCTTAAAGAGCAAAGAGGCTAAGGCTGCTCTTGGTGATGTTACAGACCAGGTAGAGGAAGTAAAGGGAGTTAAACTCCTTGCTGTATCCCTGAAGGGCGTTGACATGAACGGCCTTCGTGATCTTGGCGATCAGCTGAAGGCCAAGATCGGAGAGGGAGTAGTAGTTCTTATTTCCGAGGCTGACGGCAAGGTTAACCTTGTCACCATGGCAACGGATGAGGCTATGGCTAAGGGTGCCCACGCAGGCAATCTTGTTAAGGCCATTGCACCCATGGTTGGCGGTGGCGGCGGTGGTCGTCCCAACATGGCTCAGGCCGGCGGCAAGAACCCTGCAGGTATTGCCGATGCACTTGCACAGGCCAAAACAGTTCTTACAGATCAGATAAAGTAACAGAGTTATATTCTGATATTCTTTTGGATTTAATTAAAAAAGTTCTTGACGCCAATTGATTTTATGCTATAATAATTCATGTTATGTGAGTTAATGGGCTCAAAACATAGCAAATAACCCAATCAGTCATGTACTTGAAGGGACTGAAGGGAGGGTAAGAGAAGAGATGTCAACTGTAGTAGTAAAAGAAAACGAGACTTTGGATAGCGCACTGCGTCGTTTTAAGAGAAGTTGCGCAA
>SVGA01000039.1 GCA_015056575.1 Butyrivibrio sp. | reverse complement strand
ATCTCAGATGATAAGAAGTATGGTAAATTCGTAGTTGAGCCTCTTGAGAGAGGTTACGGTATTACACTGGGCAATTCCCTTCGTAGGATCATGCTCTCTTCTTTACCCGGAGCTGCAGTAAGCCAGGTTAAGATCGAAGGCGTTCTGCATGAGTTCAGCTCAATCCCCGGAGTTAAAGAGGATGTTACTGAGATCATCATGAATATCAAGAACCTTTCCATCAAGAATTCTTCTGACACCAATGAGCCCAAGACTGCATACATTGAGTTCAACGGCGAGGGTGTTGTAAAGGCTTCCGATATTCAGGTAGATCAGGACATTGAGATCATGAATCCCGATCAGGTTATCGCTACACTTTCCGGTAAGGATGCTAAGCTCTACATGGAGCTCACCATCACAAAGGGAAGAGGATATGTAAGCTCTGACAAGAACAAGTCAGGGGATCTTCCTATCGGTGTTATCGCTATTGATTCCATCTACACTCCTGTAGAGAGAGTTAATATCGCAGTTGAGAACACCCGTGTAGGTCAGGTAACTGATTTTGATAAGCTTACACTTGATGTTCACACCGACGGAACACTTGGTCCCGACGAGGCTGTCAGCCTTGCAGCTAAGGTTCTCAGTGAACACTTAAGCCTCTTCATCGATCTTTCCGAGAATGCCAAGACCGCCGAGGTTATGGTTGAGAAGGAAGATGATGAGAAGGGCAAGGTTCTCGAGATGTCAATTGATGAACTTGAGCTTTCAGTTCGTTCATTTAACTGCCTTAAGAGAGCCGGCATCAATACCGTTCAGGAGCTTGCTAACAAGACTCCCGACGACATGATGAAAGTCCGCAACCTGGGACGTAAGTCACTTGAGGAAGTTCTTGCAAAGCTTGATGAGCTTGGACTTTCCCTTAGACAGGATGCTGAATAAGACCAGAAACAGCCCGAGTCACATGCTGATGAGGGCGTAAGAAAATGATGCGAAAGTGAGCATGCCTTTTGCAGAAGGCAATAGGACAGGCGTGTGAATATCACGAGCGCAGTGAGTGAAATGTCCGCTGAAGGTAAAGCCGATGTGTACTGAGGCGGATTCTCATAGTAACTATTAAGAGCATTTGGAGAGTAAGACCGATGCGCATTTCCGGATGTGATCTTGCAGGGGAAACCTGCAAATGAGAAAGGAAGTAATTAAAAATGGCAATGTACAGAAAGCTTGGAAAAGCAACAAAACCCAGGAGAGCACTTCTTCGTAACCAGGTTACAGCACTCCTTTACAACGGCAAGATCGTTACCACAGAGGCAAGAGCTAAGGAAATCAAGAAGATCGTAGAGCCTATGATCACTCTTGCAGCTAAGGAGAAGGACAACTTCGAGACAGTTACCGTTGAAGCTAAGGTTCCTGAGAAGGACAAAGACGGCAAGAGAGTAAAGGAAGTTGTTGACGGCAAGAAGGTTACAAAGTACACAACCGTTAAGAAGGATATCAAGAAGGATCTTCCTTCACGTATGCACGCAAGAAGACAGCTCCTTAAGACTCTTTATCCTGTAACCGAGGTTCCCAAGGAGAGAGCAGGAAGAAAGAAGAACACCAAGGAAGTTGACCTTGTAGCAAAGCTTTTCGATGAGTACGGCCCTAAGTACGCAGGACGTAAGGGTGGTTATACCAGAATCGTTAAGATCGGTCAGAGAAAAGGCGATGCAGCTATGATGGTTATCCTCGAGCTGGTTTAATAGCTATAATGCCAAATGATAAAAGAGATGCAAGCGGTATTTGCGCCGCAGGCATCTCTTTTTTTCGTTCACAGATCAGTGATATAATAAAATGTGGGCTATATTTCGATAATTTATGACTAAATATCCCGGAGGAAGAAACAGTGGACTATCGCGATTTTTTTGATCCAAAGGAAGAAAATAAGGCCTTTAGATCGGGGCTTGATTCAACCTACGCATACCTTGGATGGTATGATATGTTTCTCGAGGCAGCAATGGAAAGGCAGGAGGGAAAAGATGAGGAGAAGCTTAGAAGGGAACTGAGAAAAGCCGCAGCAATTCTTGGAAACCGCGTTTCTTTGTCCATGGGAAAAGAAGCTTCGGCAGCGGATGGACTTAGCATAGTCAACGTGGCTGCTGAGTACGGGCTTTATGATTTTAGCTTCTTCTGCCTGCTTATGGCTTTGGCCCAGGAGATGGACGGGCATTATAAGAGCGGCCATGGCATGATCCGGGGCGCAGGGAACATGAGTGTACCAACCTTTGCGCTGGCAAGAGAAGTTTACAGTGCCGGAGCGGATGAAGAACAGCTTCTCGATTCGCTAAAGGCCAGAAATGCCATTGATAATTGTCCTCTTTTTCGGATAACCAGATCCGGGGATGGGGAAGGAAGTCTTTTTGACAGCTTTGAAGCGAACAGGCAGCTGGTGTCCATGCTTATGGGTAATTATGAGCTTCCGCTTTCATTAAAGGACATCTGCAGCGAGAATATGGGCACTGACCCGAAAGAGCTTACCCATCACAAGAAGGACTTGGAATCCCTTAGGATCTATCTTGAAAAACATGGGCAGACTCCGGTTCATGACGGGCGCTTAAGCATTATTCAGATTGCAGGTAAAAAAGGAAGCGGAAGAAAACAACTGTGCCTTGCAGGCATAGGTGATAACAGTTCCTGCCTTGTTATAGACTTTTCTCTTCTTGATAAGCAAAGTCCTTCGAATTATATCGAAACAATAAACGAATTACTGGTCAGGGCAAGGCTTCTTTCCGAAGATATGGTGGTGATCACGGATGGCGAATCCGGCAGAGATTCTCTTAAGGTCTTTCTGCAAAGATGTACCGGGCAGCTTGGCAGGGTGTTTGTGCTTACGGATGAAAAAGAAGAGCTCCCGGATATTGCCTTAGAAATGGATATTTTTAGGATAGAGATCGGACTTCCGACAGTTAGGGAGCAGGAAGAGACCTGGAAAAGGTCGTTGTCGGAGCATAAGGTATCGGATGATGTCAGCGCGCAACAGCTTTCTGCTAAATACAGACTTTCGCCCGGTGACATAGAGGAGTGCGTAAGACTCGCGTCTTTGACAGCTCTTTCCCTGGGGAAAAGAACTGTTGACAACGATGATATTACCGCAGCGGTCCTAAAAAAGACCACATCTGCACTGGATAGGCTAAGCGATAGGATCCCCCTTAAGTTCGGATGGGATGATCTTGTGGTTGAACAGTCCCAGAAGGAGATAATGGAGATCCTTGTCAGCAGGGTCAAAAACAGAAATATGGTTGATGAACAGTGGGGCTTTGATGAGAAGATCCCATACGGAAAAGGCGTAAGCCTCATCCTCTACGGACCGCCCGGGACAGGAAAGACCATGGCAGCTCAGGTCATGGCAAAAGAGATAGGAATGGCTCTTTACAGAGTTGACTTATCACAGATGGTTGACAAGTATGTGGGAGAAACCGAAAAGAACATCGGAAAGATATTCGATGCCGCAGCAGACGGAAACGTAATTCTTTTCTTTGATGAAGCGGATGCTCTCTTTTCAAAAAGAACCGAGGTTACTTCCTCAAATGACAAGCATGCCAATACGGAGGTAGCATATCTTCTTCAAAAGATCGAGCAGCACGACGGCATAACCTTCCTTGCTACCAACAGATTCAATGATTTTGATCAGGCTTTTGTAAGAAGGATCACGTATGCCGTTAAGATGGATAAGCCTGATGCACAAAGAAGACTGAAGCTCTTTGAAGGGATACTTCCTGACAAAATGCCCAGGGAGAAAGACCTTGACCTTAAGTACTTTGCGGAGTCCTTTGAACTTTCCGGAAGCGAGATAAAAGAAGTTATCTACAGTGCAGCTTTTATCGCAGCCAGGGAAGACAAACCGCTGTCTAACAGACATCTTTCCAGAGCTATAAAATATCAGCAGGAAAAGAGCGGGAAAGTGCTGCATGGAGCGGAATTTACACGTTATCTGGATTGACAGACTTATTTACGGAGGTTTTATATGCCTGATTATGCAAACTCCAAAATGGTAAAGTCGGCAGAAGAGAACAGACAGAAGCTGGCAGATATGAGAAATGCACTTTTAGAGCGCCGCCATCGTGGGGACGTAACCAACTACATCGATAAGAATAAGAATGAAGCCAAAAAATTCAGTTTCTTCAGATTTCTTATCACCAGAAATGACAGGATAGGCAGATTCGGTGTCAAAAAAAAGGCTGAAAGAGATGATGTCATAAAAGATATGGAGGAAAATGAGACCACAGACAAGGGGGCTTATTTCGATCCTTTCTCTCTTAGGATAATTGTGCCAAGGGCAATAAATTATCTGGGCAGCGATTCGCAGGAAGCCCTCAGTGCGGATCGGTTGCGGGCTCAGGACATTGAAGATGCCTTTGTTGAGAGAGTTGATGAAAATATCGATGAAGTCAGTGAGAATGATTTTGAGGCCAAAAGAAATACCCTTGATGCTCAGCTTGCGTTTGCTCAGAATGAAGAATCGACAGATGCTAAGGGTGAGCACCGCGCTTCCATAGAAGAATATGCGGAAAGCTATAATGCAGGAAGAAAGTTTATTCCGGATAAAGATATTGTGGAGGAAGTTCCCGACGAATTTCAGGTGGAAATAGGAGTTGACGAACCGCCTCTGGATAATGCCCTGGAGTGGGAGATGTACAAGGCTGACCAGACCAAGAGCTTTTCTGCCAAGGTAAAGGGAATTTTCAGAAGTATGTTTAGAGTTAAGGCACCAACGGACAAGCAGCTGTTTATGAACTTTGCCAAAACTCTTCCTGAATATAAAAGGCTTGAAAATGAGGGAAAGCAGCTGGCACAGGATGCAGGAATCAGATATGATCCAAAGCTTGATAATGACCTGAATGTATACGTAAGTGATCTGTATGAGAAGCTTAGGGTGTGTCGAAACGGGCATTCCTATGTGAGCCTGGTTGCATCGAAATCGGGAAAAGAACTGTCGGTATACAGCTTCAGATTTGTTACGCTTTCCGGAACCGGCGGAGGAATGGAGGGTGTTATCACAGGACTTGTGGATAACCCCATAAGGAAGAACACAGCACATGAAAGGATAGCTACCAGAGAAAAGATCACATATGCCAATTACCTTAGGGCGGCAGCCAAGGTAAGGGGTGTTGCCGGATCTATGAGAACCTATTCCTACCTTGGGTATAACTGTACCAGCTTTGCTGCGGAAATTGCTGAAAGCGCCGGGGTCAAGTTTGCAAAAGAGGATACATCCGCTATTCTCATGAGCCATAGGCACCGTCAGCAGAGGGTTGATAACCCCTTCAGACTGGCATCCTTTATAAAGAGAAGGGAGGAGCAGGCAAGAGAAGATGAGGAAAGTCTTGCGCATTACAAAGAGTCGGAGACCGGGAAGGCTGAAGAAAGCGGGCTGGATATCAGAAAGAAAGCTTTCATTACAAGGTATCGTAAAAGATTCCTGGATCTGGATGTCGTTAAGATCATTGTCAAATACCATTTGGCCAATCGGATTAGAGTAGAAAGAATCTTTGATAGTTTTATTGACGGCCTGGTCACACAGGATTACAGGATAGATGAAAGATTTCCCATTGAAGAAAACGACGATATTACAATCAATAATGCCCGTATAAGAAGAGAAAATGCTAAAATTCGATCTTTCGGTAAAAGAAGCGCCGCTGAGCTTTTGGATAATCTCGTTAGCCCTCAGGGAGAAGACGCGGTTTGCAGGCTGATCATGGAGAACAGAACAAATATGGAGCCCTTTGTTGAAAAAACTATTGACAGTCTTCCGGGAAAAGATACTGATTTTAGAGATGAGCTTGTTAATGAACTTACCGAATCCGATTACATCAAGGAAAGGTTACCCGGACGGGACGCCGGGCAGAAAAAAAAGGTTGTAAATATGCTGCTTATGAATGTCTGTGAGAGGCAAAAGCTTTACCTTAGACGTATGGGAGCTGCTGCAAAGGACAAGGAGGGAAAAGAACTTGTAAGGGCCATTGAGCGTGAACTTAACGGAGCAGATCTTAAATACTTCAGGAGGGGCATATACGAGTCTGCACAAAGTGTTCTTGATGCGGTGACAGTACTGGGGGTTCCGTTCCCCGCAGATGATATGGAGAAGGAGCCTTTAGAAGCCGGGGAAGAAAGGGAACAGGGGGGACCTGACTCTAAGCCGGAAGAAAAACCTAAACAGGCAGTACAGAATAAACGGGTGGTGGCAGCGGCTACATATAAAAAGGCAAAACGTGATGTTTCCAATGTGCCGGAAAGAATTACAAAGACGGATATCCGCAAAATGTTCCAAAGTGATCTTATTATGGAGAATACACGGATCATTGCTGTTTTTGTCGAGGTTTACAAAACATCTTTGGGAATAGAATGCTATTCAAGGCGCAGCAACGGTCCCGTAAGTTCAATTGTGGATATTTATGAATACGTCGCAGAGTGTAACAGAAAGGCTCCGCTCCGCAAAGATATCAGAGAATGCTATATTAAGGTGTGCCAAACTGAAAGCTTCTCTGAAGCAGTGCAGTATGTCAGGGAATTGTTTGAGAGTATCCTTAATAAGACGAAAAAAGAGGAACTTATCAGTATCATGAGTGAAGCAATGATAGTCTGATTTTTGGACAAAGAGGATCATTTCTTTTCAAAGTGCTGGTAGTCCTTGCTGTTATTCCAGTTTCCTCCCCATTTAAAGCCGTGTTCCGAGAACAACCTGTAAGCAAGGTCGTTTTCATCGATCTTATAAGGAAAGTCGGCCTCTCGGTCTGCATAGGCTTCACTGCCTTTTGGGGATACGTTTATTGTCATATCTTTGTTGTAAGTAATATAGGGGTTGTAGAAGGGATTTAAGTCAATTGCCAGGCCGTAGGCATGGTTCGAAAGCCTGGTGGTTCCCTCTACGACCCTGTAATTAAAACAGGAGGTGTTATTGGCCAGCATGGAGGCCGTATCGTCCCCTCCGAATTCATCCACAAGCTTTATGCTTTCAATCTGATAATCGTTTGAATAAAGACCATAGAATATCTCAAGAAGGTCCTGTGCAATCTTTTCGTTGCAGATGAGCTCACCTTCCCTGGTCTGTCCTTCAAAGTCAACATATAAGACCCCAAGATAACGAAGTTCATCAAGTGATACACTGCAGCCTGCGGGATAAGAAATACCTGATATGCGGTGGAATATCTCATCTGAGATGGGCTCGCAGTAGAAGCCCTCTTTATAGATAATTCTGTCCGGGGAGACGGCAGCAGATTCTTCGGCGGTACTTTCGACGGCAGCAGGCTCTTCGGCAGTACTTTCGCCGGCAGCAGATTCTTCGGCAGTACTTTCGCCGGCAGCAGGCTCTTCTCCCGGTTCGTTGCTTGAAGCCATAGAAGCTGTTTCAGATGAAGCTTCGGATGTTGCCTTGGCTGATGAGGGAGTCTGCGTGACGGCATCAGCTTCTTTTTCCTGAACTGTCTGAGAGGTGATCTCACGGCCGGTTTTCCTTGCATAGTCGGTAAGGGTCTCACCTTTGGCTAAAAACCTTGCTCCTATGGCGGCCAGGATTATCACTGCGGCCAATATAACGAAATCTTTTATATTTTTTTTATTCATTTGAAAGAACTCCCGAAATCCTTAGTATTTATGCAAAAGATCAAGCATCTTTACCATTCTATCACATATGTGGCGGGTTTGATAAATGTGCGCTTTAACGTTAAAATATTATTACTATCTGAAATTATGAGTTTATAATAAAGTAACTATGCAATCTTGAAGTATACTCAGGGAGCGCAAATGGAGAGGTTTAAGTACAGCGAAGAAGAGCAAAAACTTATAGAAAGCAGTTTTGTACCTTTTGTTGTCTACCAGTTTCTGGATGAAAGGATCATTGCCATTGCCATTACTCAGGGCTTCATGGATCTTTTTAAGATTCCCGACAGGCAGACGGCTTATGACGTTCTGAATAATGACATGTACAGGACGGCTCATCCTGATGATGTGGCTAGGATCGCCGATGCTTCCTATCGCTTTGGGAGCTGGAGAACCGATAGATATAAAGTTATCTACCGATCCAAGATAAATGGTGAGTACAGGATAATAAGAGCCTGGGGTGAACATTTGAAAAAAGATACAGGCGAGATGCTGACGGCGTGCTGGTATGTGGATGAGGGCCCTTATAAGGGAGATGATTCCCTTGATGCCATGGACAGCATCGACCGTTCCCTGAACCTTGCCATAATGGAGAGCACCAGATCCTACAGTGCAAGCTTTGATTATCTTACGGGCCTTCCCAACATGTCACATTTCTTTGAGTTGGCCTATGCCTGGAAGAACAGGATTGATAAAGAGGGAAAAAAGGCTGTAATGCTGTACTTTGACTTAAGCGGCATGAAGATGTACAACGAGAAGTACGGTTTTTCTGCCGGTGACGAGCTTTTGCGAAGAGTGGCAGATGTGCTTAAAAGGCATTTTTCTTCGGATAACTGCGGCAGAATGAGCGGTGACCATTTTGCGGCTTTTGCGACGGATGAAAATATAGATGAAAGGCTGTCTGCGTTTCTGTCGGATGTGGAAGCTATAAATAACGGTAACAATCTGCCCATAAGAATTGGTATATACGGATCCGACCAACAGGCAGCGGATGCCAGTTCGGCCTGCGACAGAGCCAAGATGGCATGCGACACCACCAAGAACAGCTTTGTTTCAAGTATCAATTACTTTGATGAGAAGATGCTTGAAATGGTGGAACTTAGGCAGCATATCATCGGTAATTTTGACAGGGCCCTTTCTGAGGGATGGATCAAGGTTTTCCATCAGCCTATCGTAAGAGCCTCCAACGGAAAAGTAAGTGATGAGGAGGCTCTGGCAAGGTGGGAGGATCCTGAGCGTGGCATGATCATGCCGGATGTTTTTGTTCCCATTCTGGAGGACTCAAGGCTGATATACAAACTGGACCTGTATGTGGCAAAACAGGTCATTGAAAAGATGAAGAAGATTGCGGCTGAGGGGCTTCATGTGGTGCCTGAGTCCATCAATCTGTCTAAGGATGATTTCTATTCCTGTGATGTTGTGGAAGAGATCAGGAAGCTTGTGGATGATGCGGGTATCGATCACTCCAGGATCACCATTGAAATCACCGAAAGCATGGTCAGCAGCGATGTGGAGTTTATGCGCCAGCAGGTGGAACGGTTCCGGGAACTGGGATTTGAGGTGTGGATGGATGACTACGGAAGCGGGTACTCGTCTCCGGAAGTACTTCAGCACATACACTTTGATACCCTTAAGTTTGACATGCAGTTCATGAGGGAATTCGACAATAATCCCGCAAACAGGATCATTCTAACCGAGCTTGTAAAAATGGCCATAGCTCTTGGAATAGAGACTGTTGTTGAGGGCGTTGAGACCGCGCAGCAGGTGGAATTCCTAAAGGAGATAGGAGCTAACAAGCTGCAGGGCTATTATTATCTTAAACCTGTTCCTTTTGATACCATCATTGAAAGAAACAGAGAAGGCATTGCAATTGGCTTTGAGGACCCGGAAGAGTCTGAATACTATAGGGATATTGAAAACGTGAGCCTCTATGATATGTCTGTATCAGCGGAAGATGATGAAGAGTACATGAAAGACTACTTCAACACCATGCCGATGGCCATTATGGAAATTGATGAAAAAGACATGTGGGTAGCCAGGGCAAATAAGCCCTATAAGGACTTTTTTGACAGGAACTTCCACGCAGATGCCAGCATACCGGTACATAAGAGCTTCGAAGAACTTGAGAGCGGAAGAGGAAGCGCTTTCCAAAAATCCATGAAGCAATGCGCAGCAGACGGAAAACGTGCACTTTTGGATGAAAGGCTCCCGGACGGAAGTATTATGCATGTGTTCATCAGACGCGTGGCGGTTAATCCGGTCACGAAGGTTACGGCTCTTGCGGTTATCATTCTTGGTATCACAAGGCAGGAAAAAAACGCACTTACCTACACCTATGTGGCTCAGGCTCTTTCTTCGGACTATATCAATCTTTTTTATGTGGATCTTGATACGGAGGAGTTCATTGAATATGGTGCGGGAAACACCTACGATGAGCTGGCGATAGAAAGGCACGGAGAAGATTTCTTCAAACGATGCAGAGCAGATGCAGCCGGGCGAATCTTCCCGGATGATCTGGAAACCTTTATGGATGGATTTTCCAAGGAAAGGATGGCGGAGGTACTCAAAAACAATAATGCCTATACCCTTACATATCGCATAATCAATTCCGCGGGGCCGGTCTATGTACATCTTAAGGCTGTTCCCATAAAGGATGTAGGCAACAAGATCATAATAGGCATCAGCAATATTGACACTCAAAAGAAGCAGCAGGAGATCTTTGACAGGATCAAAGAAGAGAGGATAACCTTCTCGCGGATCGCCGCTCTTTCCGGCGATTTCCTGTATATCTTTTCCGTAGATCCCGAGACTTGGCAATACACCAACTATATCTCCAAAGGGAACATTGAGGATTACGGAATGCATACGTCCGGTGATGACTTTTTTGCCGACGTTACAAAATCCATTGCTAGTATCATATACATTGAGGATATGGAGCTGGTGCGTGACGCCATAACAAAGGAAAAGGTGCTGGAGCATGTAAAAAACGAGGGCATTTTCTCACTGAATTTCAGAGTCGTTTTCAGTACGGGACCGGTTTATGTGCTCTTTAAGGCTGTAATGGTTGAAGAGAAAGACGGCAAGCATCTGATCGTCGGCGTAAATAATGTGAATGACCGCATAAGGCGCGAACAGGAATATGTTACCAAACTAACGGCAGCCCGTAACGAAGCCAGCAGAGACGCGCTTACGGGAGTTAAGAACAAGCATGCTTACATTGATGTGGAGGCTCAGATCGACCGCCTTATCGAAGAAGGCAATGCTCCGGAGTTTGCTGTTGTAGTGCTTGATATCAATGATCTTAAGCTGATAAATGATACTCTCGGCCACCAGGCCGGGGATGAACACATCAAGGCCGGTTGTGATATCGTATGCAGGATCTTCAGACATTGTCCGGTGTTCAGAATTGGCGGTGACGAGTTCGTTATCATCGCTCAGGGTGGCGATTACAACAATATAGATATACTCATGAGGCTTCTGGAAGAGAGCAATATGAAAAATATCAGCTCCAAGGGCGTTGTCGTTGCGGCCGGGATGGCGAGATACAGAAATGAAAAGCGCGTATCGGATGTGTTTGATAAGGCAGATATCGCCATGTATGAGAACAAGCACCGCTTGAAAGATCTTAGGGAAATTTGAGTTTGTCTTGTATTTATGCCGCTTTTCTAGTAAACTAAGCAAAGCTATGAATAAAATGATACATACAGACAAACTTGTATTTGAATATATCAGAAGAGATGAAGAAGGAAACGTGGAAGGCATCACCCGTGCAGTGGACGAGGTGGATCTTTCCGTGGAACCGGGGCAGTTTATAGCTATCCTGGGTCACAACGGTTCCGGCAAATCTACTCTTGCCAAGCACTTCAATGCGCTGCTTTTCCCCACTGAGGGTGAGGTGTACGTGGATGGCATGAACACCGATGACGGCGAGCAACTCTGGAACATCAGGCAGGAAGCGGGGATGATATTCCAAAACCCCGATAACCAGATCATAGGCCAGGTAGTTGAAGAAGATGTTGGATTCGGTCCCGAGAATATGGGAGTTCCGACAGAAGAGATCTGGGAGAGAGTAGATGAGAGCTTAAGAGCTGTTCGAATGGAAAAATTCAGGAAATCATCTCCGAACCACCTCTCCGGCGGTCAGAAACAGCGTGTTTCAATTGCCGGAGTTATTGCTATGCATCCAAAATGCATTATCATGGATGAGCCAACAGCCATGCTTGATCCCAACGGACGAAGAGAGGTTATCCGCGCGGCCAGAGCCCTGAACCAGGTGGAGGGTATAACGGTCATTCTCATCACTCACTATATGGAAGAGGTAGTGGATGCTGACAAGGTCTTTGTCATGGACAAGGGAAGGATAGTTATGGAAGGCACCCCAAGGGAAGTCTTTTCCCGGGTGGAGAGGCTTAAGGAGCTGAGGCTTGGTGTTCCCCAGGTGACGCTTCTGGCCCATGAGCTTGCAAAGAGCGGACTTCCCATTCATGAGCCCGTACTCACCAGAGCAGAACTGGTAAAAGAGCTGAAGGCTCTCAAGGAGCATTGAAAAAGTGGCAATAATACTAAATCACGTTAATTACATATATGATGAAGATACCGCAATGGCACATCCTGCGCTGATCGACGTGAATATCAATATCCCGGACGGCCAGTTCATCGGACTTATCGGTCATACCGGCTCAGGTAAATCCACACTGATCCAGCACATGAACGGCCTTATAAAGCCCACCAGCGGACAGATCCTGTTTGATGGGGAAGATATAAACGAGAAGGGATATGACAAGAAGGCCTTAAGAGCCAAGGTTGGCCTTGTTTTCCAATATCCCGAGCATCAGCTTTTTGAGACCGACTGTTTCAAGGATGTATGCTTTGGCCCCAGAAATCAGGGCTATACCAAGAAAGAGACCGAGCTTAGAGCTTACGAGGCATTGAAGCAGGTCGGCTTTGATGATGAGTATTTTTATCAGTCTCCTTTTGATCTTTCCGGCGGACAAAAGAGAAGAGTTGCCATCGCCGGGGTACTGGCCATGAGACCCCAGGTATTGATACTGGATGAGCCGACAGCAGGCCTTGATCCCAAGGGCAGGGAGGATATCCTGGGACTGATCTCCAATCTCCACAAGGAGACAGGCATCACCATAATCCTGGTAAGCCACAGCATGGATGATGTGGCCGACTACGTTCAGCGTATCATCGTTATGAACAACGGCAGAGTTCAGTTTGACGATGAACCGCGAAAGGTCTTTTCCCATTACAAGGAACTTGAAGAAATAGGCCTTGCTGCTCCGCAGGTTACCTATGTCATGAAGGAGCTTAAGGAAGCGGGATTCGACGTGGATGAGAATACCACGACCCTTGAAGAAGCAAAAAACGAAATTTTAAGAGTGTTCAGATAAATGTTAAGAGATATCACCTTAGGACAGTATTACAGGACCGAGTCGGTGATCCACAAGCTAGACCCGAGAGTCAAGCTGGTTGCCACCTTCGCCTTCATAGTATCCCTGTTCCTTGTAAAAAACTTCATAGGATATGTTATCGCATTTCTTTTTCTTGCTATCTGCGTGAAACTGTCCAACGTACCTCCCAGGTTCATTTTCAGGGGCATGAAGGCAATCTTTTTCCTGCTTATCCTGACCATGGTATTCAACCTGTTCCTGACGCCGGGAGAGCCCCTGCTTACAGTCTGGAAGTTCAAGATAACCAAAGAGGGAATAAAACTTGCATTCATGATGGGCATAAGGCTGGTGTTTTTGATCACGGGTTCATCCCTGATGACACTGACCACTACCCCCAACAACCTGACGGACGGCCTGGAGAGTCTTCTTAAGCCTCTTAAGAAGGTACACGTTCCGGTTCACGAGATATCAATGATGATGTCCATAGCTCTTCGCTTTATCCCGATCCTCATGGAGGAGACGGACAAGATCATGAAGGCGCAGATGGCAAGAGGTGCCGACTTTGAAAGCGGCTCTTTGATGACAAGAGCCAGAAGCCTTGTGCCGCTTTTGGTGCCTCTGTTTATTTCCGCATTCAGAAGGGCCAACGATCTTGCCATGGCTATGGAATCCAGATGCTACCGCGGCGGCGAGGGGAGGACCAAGATGAAGCCTCTCATATACAGACATCACGATTATATCGCGTACATTTCGATCCTTGCTTACCTTGTTTTGATCGTGGTATTCGGCAGGATGCTGTTTGTTTGACAAAGGCATGATACGGGAAAAGAGCTGATGGCAGAAAAACGAAGAGTATTGCTGGTAGTTGCCTATGATGGCACGGCCTACAGCGGATGGGCTTTTCAGACCGGCACGCACAATACAATTGAAGAAATGCTGAACCGGGCTATTTTCAGTCTTACCGGCGAAGAAGTGAAGGTTATCGGCGCAAGCCGCACCGATGCCGGGGTTCACGCATACGGCAACATTGCCGTGTTTGATACTGTCTCCACAGTACCGGGAGACAGGTTTTCTTTTGCTCTGAATAATATACTTCCGGCAGACATAAGGATAACATCTTCCCGGGATGTTGCACAGGATTTTCATCCCAGGCACTGCAATGCCGAGAAAACTTACGAATACAGGATTTTGAATACCAAAATCCCGGATCCCACAAAGAGGCTGTACACCTATCATTTCAGCATGCCTCTGGATGAGAAAGTCATGCAGGAGGCGGGAAGATACCTTGTGGGAGAGCATGATTTCACAAGCTTTTGTAACGTGGAGTCCCAGGCACTGTCCCATGTGCGGGTCATTAAGGATGTGACAGTCAGACGGGAAGGGGACGAGGTTGTCATAAACGTCACCGGAAACGGTTTTTTGTACAATATGGTTCGGATAATCGCGGGAACTCTTTTGCAGATAGGAAGAGGGAAGGGCAGGCCTTCGGACGTGGCCCTGATGATCGAGAAAAAAGACAGGGCTGCAGCCGGACCTACCGCGCCGCCACAGGGTCTTTTCCTGATGGAGTACAGGTTTATTGACGGCATTCCGGAACCATAAATATTTCTTGACAAAATTCGGTGCATAGTCATATAATATCTTACTGTGTGACAGATTGCATATTTTTATTGATCTATCATCGCAAGTGACATATTGATGTCCCGGTAAGCCTCAATATGTTCATATATAATGCAGGGATCAGGTGAAGGGTCCAGGCATAGGTAACAAATAAGTAATTGCTCTAATATGGAGGAAACACAATGAAAACATTTATGCCTAGTGCAACTACAGTAGAGAAGAAGTGGTATGTAGTTGATGCTACCGATATGACACTCGGACGTCTTGCTTCAAACGTAGCAAACGTTCTCAGAGGTAAGAACAAGCCCATCTACACTCCCAACATTGATACAGGTGATTTCGTTATCGTAATCAATGCTGAGAAGATTAAAGTAACAGGAAAGAAGCTTGACCAGAAGATGTACTGGCACCACACAGAGTATGTAGGCCACCACAAGGAGGCTACACTCCGTCAGATGCTCCAGGATCATCCCGAGAGAGTTGTTGAGCACGCTGTAAAGGGAATGCTTCCTAAGGGATCACTTGGAAGAGAAATGTACGGTAAGCTCCATGTATATGCCGGTGCTGAGCATCCTCATGCAGCTCAGAAGCCTGAAACATTAACATTTTAATCTGGTGAGTGAAGGAGAAAAATAACATGGCAAAGTCAGCTAATTACTATGGAACAGGTAGAAGAAAGAAATCAATCGCTAGAGTATACCTTCTTCCTGGCAAAGGAAATATAACAATCAACAAGAGAAACATTGATGATTACTTTGGCCTTGAGACACTTAAGGTTATCGTTCGTCAGCCCCTTGTAGCTACTGAGACAACTGACAAGTTCGACGTTGTTGTAACAGTAAGAGGCGGCGGCACAACAGGCCAGGCAGGTGCCATCAGACATGGTATCTCAAGAGCTCTCGTTCAGGCAGATTCAGAGGAGTACAGACCTACACTTAAGAAGGCCGGATACCTTACAAGAGATCCTCGTATGAAAGAGAGAAAGAAGTACGGTCTCAAGAAAGCTCGTAGAGCACCTCAGTTCTCAAAGAGATGATCATCTGGTTTACCAGAGCGAGATACTTCTTTATTCGAGAATTATCAAAGAATTCATTTACCGGAAGCCTGTTCAAAGGCTTCCGGTTTTCTATTTAAGTTAGTCTTATTTTAGTCAAACAGTGGCGGCGCTGGACTTGACTGCAAATCTAGTATTATTCAATATGAGTCAACTTTCAAAAAGAGTTGAGTTGACTTCATTCCAATTATTTCCGAAGTGAGTCAGAGGCCATGGGGGATTTCCATGACCGCAAATTCATAATCATGTATTTGAGTCAATTGCCTGACTGGGATATGTTGACCGCAAATTCAATATTATTCATAATGAGTCAGTCCTAGACTTGTATCTGGATGACTTCAATTCTATTTAGTTCTAATTGAGTCATATAAAGCAGAAAAAAGATATGACCATTCTTCCTAAAGTCTTATTTGAATCAATTAAAGATATCAAAGGAAAACAATTTCAATAAAAACGAAAAGAGGACAAATAATTGTATGGATTAAGAGAACTGCTATTGCAGGAGCAAAAGCACCTGCAGAGCATAATAGCTAATGTAAGCGAGAGCAAGGTTGCTACACCCGAAGGACGGCTTCGTATATCGGTAGATCATGGAGTTACCAGATTTTATCAGTGCATAGCTGACAGATATGGAGAATACATTCCAAGGGATAACATGCAGCTACCTCGTCAACTGGCGCAGAAAGCATATAACGAGACAGTGCTCAAGACTGCTGAGGCAAGGGCCAAGCATATTGCCAGGTACCTCAAGAACTACAATGATGACGAGATTGAACTACTATTTACGTCGCTTCATCCAGAGAGACAGAAATTGATTACTCCCGTTGAACCAACATTCAGACAATTGCAAGAACGATGGTATTCAGAACCATATGTTGGGAAAGCCTTTAAAGAAGGATTACCTGTAATTTACTCGGAAAAAGGAGAACGTGTGCGATCTAAATCGGAGAAGATACTTGCAGATTTCTTTTACAGGAATAATATACTGTACAAATATGAAAAGCCGCTGAACCTTTCAGGTTATGGGATAGTCTATCCGGATTTTACTTTCCTATCAAAGAAATTGCGAAGAGAGATATATTGGGAGCATGAAGGAAGGATGGATAAGCCTGAATATGCCATAAAAGCGGTAAAAAAGCTTAATCGCTATCAACTGAACGGGATTATGCCCGGTGAGAGTTTAATACTAACTTTTGAGACTGAACAGGATGTTTTGAATTCGAAGATTGTCAGTAATCTGGTGGATAGATATCTCAGATAAGCTGTTATAGATGCTGTAGTGAACTTTGAAATGAAGAAGGAATTTATGAGATATTCAACACTTGAAAATCCCAAGACTACACTGGGTAAAATAGTCTCAAAAGCCTTCAAAGCATTCAAGGAATGGTGGGACAAGAGAACGATAGGCGTGGGGATGGAGGAAGAAGGCAACAAAAAAATGTATGATCACATGGGATTTAACAGGAAGATTAAGGAGTGTTTCTTTGATCCCTGTGCAAGAGATAAGGATATGAAGCCTGCTGCAGATGAAGGCTTTATATCACTGTCAAAAGAACTGTAAGTGGATTCAAATGAATACTGATTCTTTGCTTAAATTGAGATTGTGAATGCGATACAGGGCGGATATAATGGCATAAAAAAGCATAAAACACTGTTGGGGGATGAAGAATGAATAAAGTTGCAAAAACATATAAGAGTCTGGCTCTTGTATTTATCATATTGGCCTTTTTATGGAATATGGTAAATGCGTTTTTTTCCTATTATTTCTACCTTGATACCAGTGATATGGTAAGAGTTTCATTTGGCCTTTTGTTTATACTTGCGATAATCATGGCAAAGAAGCATATTGCAGCGGCTGTTCTTTATGGTGCAAGCGCATTGGCTGTTGTTGGAGATATTTTTGTTCAGGTAAAAAACATTGGTTCCATGGATAAGCATGCTTGTATGTTGATTGTGTCATGTATGTTTGATGTTCTTGTATATGTGATCCTTATATGTCTGGTTGTCAAATTCGGAATCAAAAATGAAAAGCATGAAAAGGGCATATTGCCTATGGCTTTGTGTGCTTTACCGGCGGTGTTTTCTCTTATTAGTGATCTGTGCAATATTGTTATGGGAAAACTCTATATGAGTCCCAGGGAATCAACAGTTCTGAGTTTTATTGGGATACTGTTTCTGGGACTGTTTTATTACGTGGGGAGTTTAAGTGTGATTGAAGCTGCAGATAATGGTGCAGAAGGGGATGACAAGGCATGAAATATGAGTATAGGCAGTATTGGGACAAGTGCTGGAAAGAAGAGAATGCTGCAGAGTTACATCGATATCTTGAAGGTTATTACAAATTGAATAGCCCGGAGATAGATTTCTTTAAACAAAACAGCATCACTAATGTATGCGATGCTGCTTGCGGTTTTGGCGCTTATTCGCTTGCTTTTGCATCCAATGGATTCAAAGTATCAGCTTTTGATATATCCGAAACTGCAGTGGAAATTGCGACTAATGCATTAGAAAAGTACGGGCTGAGCCATACTGAAATCAAAATCGCCAGCATATTGGAAACCGGATATGATGATAGCTCTTTTGATGGAGTGATAGCCCATGCGGTATTGGATCACCTGACGGTGAAAGATGCCAAAAAAGCTTTAACAGAACTTCTCAGGATAACGAGGAAAGATGGCCTTGTGATGGTTTCATTTGATATCCCTGAGGAAGATGATCTTACTGAAGCCCATATCCTTTTGGAAGACGGAACACTGCAATATACCTGCCAAAGCCGAAGCGGAATGCTTTTTCATCCATATGACCGGGAAGCCATAGAAGAACTGACCAAGGACTACAATGTAGTATATAAGGCAGATAAAGGAAAAAGAGAACGAATAGTCATTATTAAACGCGTGGAATGAAGATCACATGAAGATGCTGAAGGAAACTGCTCCTTAAGGGCTCCTTAAGGGGTGGTTTTTTGTTGTCTAAAATAGTGTAGAATATAAACATGACATATAGATGACGTGTTTGTGCTTGTATGATAATTATAGAAGGTGATCAAATGAAGATAGACAGACTGATCGGCATACTATCAATTCTTTTGCAAA
>SVGA01000038.1:181-19888 GCA_015056575.1 Butyrivibrio sp. | reverse complement strand
TGATAGATGTCTTTTGTCTTGGAGTAGTCAATGATCTTACTCTTAAGTTCTGAGATTTCCTTAAGACGTTTCTCGTAGCCTTTGATCTCATCACTGAGCTCAGAGAATCTATCGGACGTGTCACCGGCTCTTTTCTCGAGTTCATTGTAAGTCCTAAGTCCCTGCTCCTGGAAAAAGAGAAGTGCCTTCATGACATTTTTGACGTTGTACTTTTTCGCCCAGAGTTCATAGCCGGGACCTTTCCCCTTTGCAATAACCTCCTGCATATTAAGGAGAAGATCGAAGCTATCCTCTCTGTAGAAGGGCTTGGATTTTTCTTTTGGAGAAGTGTCTTTTCTCTCCTCTGTTCCTCTTGCCACGCCCTCAAGTTTCTGATGCAGGTCTTTTTCCGAATAACCATCTCCAAGGGAACGGAACCTGATGAATCTGGTCTGACCATTTCCTCTGACGGAAGTGTGCTTACCTCTCTTGATCTCATATCCCTGCTCGGAGAGATTCGCCAGCAGCTCATCAAATGAGCCGGGCTTTTTGGAAAGAGCTATATCGATTGCTTCTCTTATTCCATCGCGGAATGTGGGTCCGCGCTCAGCATGGATGTAAGTTGTCTTACTGTGATAAGGCTGAGGCGCTATAACTGACAGACCATTTTCCATACAGATAAGATTGGAAAGTCTCCCCAGGGCAATGCCGGAGTAAGAAAAATTGGCAAACTTCCTGTCGCCCTTAAGAGTCGTGGAGTTGAAGATCACATGGTTGTGAATATGATTTCTGTCGGTATGTGTGGCCACAATAAATGCATGGTTGCCCTTGGTAAATCTCATGGCTGTCTCATATCCGATTCGATTTGCTTCCTCCGGAGTAATCTCCCCGGGCTTGAAGGACTGCCTGATCTGATAGGCGATCACGTCTCCCTTTTCTTTTCCGTTTGCCACTTCGTAATCTCTTTTGGACAAAAGAAAGTCCTCGTTAACAGTCCTTGGATTACAGGCGTAAGCTGTAACGAGGCTCCCTTCTTCTGTCTTATCAGGATTCATCGCGTAGTCAGTTCTTTCCTTGAGGCACTTGGCCAGGGTCCTACCCTTGGTGGCATGAAGTGCTATAAGTCTTGTTGCTGCCATTGTAATTCCCTTATTTGATGAATGATAATCTGAAAAGAATTTCCTTTAATGTTTCCCATATTTCATCCAGCTCTACCTGGAGCTGTTTAATGTCCTGAAGATATATACAGCCGGTCTCTTCAGCTTTCTTCTCGAACTTTTTAAGCGTATCAGTGTATTCGCCAAGAAGCCTTTCAACTTCCTTTATGTCTGTCAGATCCAGCATGATGACATGACCATCGATGGCCATCTTTCTCATGTATGCGCTGATTTTTCTGACACCGGCCAGTTCCATTTTCTGCATTATCTTCATCCGTTCTTCAGGAGTAACCCGGACAAAAATCCTGCCCTGTGATGGTTCTTTCATATCACAGCACCAGCTCAGGAGCAAAAGACCTGCAGGGGTGATCATCAGGCTCGGGCTTACACTCGTGGAGTTCTTTCAGCAGAGAAGCCTTCTCTTCCCTCTCCGTGATAACTTCATGGAAATGATCTTTGCCCATTGGTTTCTCATCTTCATCAGGGACACCATTGGCGTTGTTATCGATAATGGCTTCCTGTTTGTGATTATCTTCAGGAAGATTATTGATAACACCATCTCCGATCATGTTGTCGTTTTGTTCCAGCTGATCTTCAAGGCCTCTTCTGACATTTCCAATGATATTAGGATCCTGTTCCTGTGGAAGTTTCACCGGCTGCTCCACTACCTCAGGTTCAGGTGTATTTCCATTAATGTCATCCCACTTTTCTATTGGTGTTCCCGTTTTTCTTTCCATACAGTCATCACTCCCCTTCTTTCTTTTTCCTTTGAGGAAATCGGATCTCGAAGTGAGGCCTCTGCTCCTCATCCACTGTCAGATCCACATAGCAGTTAAAAGAGTTCCCGGTTCTCTTGGACTTACATCCATCAAGCTTGACTGTCCCACAGTTAAGGAGCTCATCTGCAACTTCCCTGGTCATTTCTTTTCCAATTGCCTCAAAGAATCTGTTGTTCTTCCACAAACCAAAACGGCACTCCATATTGTTACAAAGAAACCCTTTCTCTCTTGCAACAATGTGAGCGCCGCATACAGGGCAGTTGCCAACTACATCATCAGGCGCATAGGCCTGCTTAGTTCCACTGCCATCATCAAAATTTCCAAATGGAAGCTCGTCGCCAAAATCGGCAGCATCCTTCCATCCATCATCTATACCACTCATTTCGTGACTACCTCCTTCTCTTTACTTGCAGCTTTTTCTGCCGTTTCGTTTTTTATCTGATCCTTGCGGATATTCAGGTTATCCAGAAGAGACTGCTTAACTCCGCCCCATCCATCAGGAAGGATACGGACTGTACCCAGTATCTTTCTGCCAACATTTCCCGTAATTCCTGACTTATCGGCAACAACTCCATCTGCATTTTTCAGTGGCGCGTCACCCTCATGATGGCTCTTCTCAATCCCTTCTTTGGACTTAACACCTGCCTGTTCCTTCGCATATTGTTCCAGGAGCGCCCCCTGCTCCGGACTCATCTCCTGAGTCTTTTCTTTATCGATCATCATGTCTTCCACTGATTTGATGATCATGGAAGATGTTGACCTGATGGTGCCAAGAGCACTCTTTAGTTCCTTAAGACTTTCATCTGTGGAATAGGATGCCAGATATGGGAAGCTATAGGAGCTTGTGTCATAGCCAAAGAAGTTAAGGACAACTGCTGCTGTTCCTTCTGCCTCAATTTCTTTCCTGTTCTTACTGATTTCTTTTCCCGGATCAGCGTGAAGCTTGGCATGAACCACTTCGTGAAGGCAGGTCTTGAGAGTCTGCAGATCACTCATACCTTCCTGGATTGCAATTCTCTTATCCTGCACATGGTAATAACCCTTGGCTCCGGTCTTGATATCTTCAAAACCAATAGGAACGGGGCTGATATCTTTGATCATATCCATGAGAATAGTGAACTTGTTTACATCACCCTTAAGCTCATTGATAGCAAGCTGCGGAAGTTCTTTTCCTTCAGTCTGTGAAACATCAAAAGTAGTCTCTGCCTTATAACTCATGACATTGATCTCCCTGGTCTCTTTCACAGGCTCTCCATCTCTATCAAGAATGACTTTTCCGTTGGCATCAACCTTGTCCACTTCTTTCTCAATCTTGTAAGGCGCGGGTGCGATGACCCTGATACCCCGCTCGCCTTTCTTCACATAACGCCCCATATTCTTCCAGCCGGTATAGCTCTGACAGAGAGTTGCATCAGGCTTTTGCATGGCGATCAGGATGCAGTTATTAACTGAGTAGTGCGGAAACTTGGCCATTGTAGCTAGAAGGTTTTTAAACTCTGCGCTATTTCTTACACCTTTAACGCCAACCTCAAGCTGATCTGTCAGTTCCTTAAGCCTATCTTCGCGGCTCTTAAAATCAGCTTTCTGCTCAGATGATTTCTTTTCTGTTGCTGTTTCAGGCATTCAAGTCACCTCCTCACTTCTTTGTCTTGTCCCCGTTAACTGAAGAAGGAGCCTTTTTGTCAGGCTCCTTCTTCATGTCTTTACTTATTTTTACTGCAAAGATAGTTAATCTGCTTTTTCGTGCCATCACTCATCCTCCTCGTCGCGATACCCTGCTGCGATATCCCACAATCTTCCGAAGAGATCCTCCTCTTCAAATGCAAAGCTGATATCGCCCTTAAGCTCCTGGACATATCCACGATAGTTCATCATAAATTCTTTTGTCTGAACCACCAGTGACATAACCTGAATAATATCGCCATTTGTAAGCATGTAAATCTCGTTGGTGTCATAGACTACTGTTACGCCATCATTGTAGGAAGTATCTATATCTTCATAGATCTTCACCGCAGGAAGATAGAACAGCTCTGAGCTAAGAAGCTCACCTTCCGAATCATATCCGAAGATGTTTGGAACAAATGCCTTGAACTGACCAAGGATTTCAGGATAAAGATTATTGGCATACTCTTCTGCCAGTGCGTTTATGATGACGTCATCATCTTCATCCTTATATTTGTTGTAATCGTCTTCGTTATAAAAGCCTTCAATCAGCTGGTCATATTCCAGGAATCCGAAGAGCTTTGCCAGCGTTACCTTTAGCTTTTCTTTTGAAAATTCTTTTTCAGTTACTCCCATCACTCATCCTCCTTATCGCCTTCCGCATCCTCAAGCTCTTTTTCCTCTTCAAGCTCTATCTCATCATCCTCGGCACTTATGCTCTTAAGGTAATCATCATCGGTATAGTCCTGATCAGGATCTATCGCCTTGGACTTCTTCTTGGAGTTCTTGGTTGAGGTGTAATACATAAATCCGCCGGCAATTCCAAGTCCGATCACAAGGATGATCGCCATAATTCCATTTACATTGACCGGGTCTTTCTTGGGTTCAGGTTCTTCCTTGGGCTCAGGTTCAGGTTCCGGTGTAGGCTGAGGCTGTGGTGTCACCACTTCAGGCTCTTTTTCCTCTTCCTTGCCTATCCCTGTAACTTTTATATATTCGCTGACCTGGTCATCATCCATGAGGGACAAAAGATCTGACTCATCCACCATGTTCAGGAAATGAACCTTCTCATTGCCGTCATCATCACGGTCGATGATGATGTAGAAGTAGTTGCCGTTCTTGGTCATCACAGTTATGAACTGCTTGCCTCCTGCTTCAAGGGATCCGTAATCATCCACAAGCTCCATGTTGCCATCAGGAGTAAGTGGTCCCCACTTTTCCTCTATCTCAGGCTCTTTTCCCTCACAGTTGTGATAGTCCTGTTTACAGAGCTTGCAGTTTTCATCCACGTGATCCTCTGTACACTTCGTCTCGCAGGTGCAGTCATATCCACCCGCCATGGCAGTTACAGGTGTAAAACAAAAAAGTGACCCCATAAGAGCCACTGAACATCCAAGGACTTTAGCCTTGGCAGCTATTAACTTAAAAGCTTTCATCTAAGATATCCTCCACTATTCCTTTGTTTTCTTTTTTTGCAGGAGCTGCCGGTTTCTCCTCAACTCCCAGATATTCTGCAAGCTGCTCAGGAGAAAGCCCAAGCCTTTCAACAATACCGACCATGCTGCTGGCCTCTTCTGCCTTTAGCCTTTCATTGACTTCATCAAGCTTTGCCTTGGCTTCATTCAGCCTGGCCTGTGCCCTGTCCCGATCGGCCCTGAGTCGTTTTAACTTTTCAAACATAACTTTTCCTCCTTACGGTATACGCCCGTATTCTAAAAAGTGTGATTGCCAGTAGGGCGTATTGATATTTGAGTAATGCACCGGATTTCCGGCGTGAATCATCCAGCCACCACCCACATAGATTCCAACATGACTGGCTCCGGACACTTCATAGGTTCCCTGGAAAAAGACAAGATCTCCGGGCTTTGCCTCTGAAGACGGAACATAATCTGTTCTTGCCCTAAGACCATTGGCCGTAAGTCTTCCAAAGTTCCATCCGTTACCGCAGTGATTGATTACCCAGCTCACAAATCCTGAACAGTCAAAGCCGTCAGGACTGTATCCACCCCAGACATATTCCACGCCCAGATAGTTCTCAGCCTCATGAAGCATCCTTGCAAATTCTTCATCTGAGAGATACTCCCCGGGAACGTGATGTTCATCACTGTCACCTTCTCTGCTTCCGGGAATACTGTAGATATCATCCTCGCCGAAGAGATACATCCTGTTACCGTAGGTTTCTTTCAGAACTTCGTATCGGGCTATATCATCATCAGTGAGTCCCAGGTTCTCTGCCACATAGTCAATGCCGTGATTAACAAGATAGATATTGCAGATGTAATACTCATATTCCTCTGTGTAAGTGTAGTCTTCGTAGTAACCACCTTCAGCGTAAGAATCATCATCTACCCATCTGGTGTCTTCTACTTCTCTTTCCCTGGTTTCAACCTCTTCCTCATAGGTGATTTCATACTGTAGCTCAAGAATTTCCTGTAGTTTTTCCTGGACTTCATCTTCTCTGTAGGCCTCAAAGATTACTGTTAAAAGAGCTGCCAGTTCGTAGGGATTATGACCAACCTCATCAAGGTAGTAGTTGATCTCGTCATAGTCCGCATGGTCCTCAGCTATCTCATCGATCTCATCCTGCAGGCCCTCTTCCAGTTCTTTATAATCATCTTCCACCGCCAGGATGTCTCTGTCCTCAGCTGTGTAGGAAGTTATGACAGTAATATCTCCGCCGCCGGAAGCAATAGCTCCGCAGGAACTAAGAAGTCCAAAGCAGATAAGTACTATCAGAAGAACCAGCACAATAATGATGCTAATCGCCGGATTGTCCTGAACAAATTCTGTGATGAATTCGCCAATAGCTCCAACAACGTCTTCTGCCTTCTCAGTTATCTTCCTTCCGATCTTTCCGCCATTCTCAGCAGCTTTAGCCTGTCTTTCCATCATTTTTCTCTGAATTTCCCGACGGGCCTTTTCCCTGGCTGCTTCTTTGGTTTCAGCACTTACTTCCTTCCGGCCATGAACTTTACTGCTGTACTTGCCATTCTTTACTTTGGATGTAACATGGCTTGCTGCACCACTGGCCACATAGCCTCCTGCCTCGAAGACTTCTTCAGATACAGCGCTCTCGCCTCTGTTATCTTCCGATGAATTAACCACATCCGACATAATGTCAGCTGCAGCTACTACTCTTGATGCCGTCTCAGAAATACTTACCGAACTTTTACTCACAGTTCGTTCTTTCTTTGCAGCTTCCTGGGATTTTCTCACCTTTTCGACTTCAGATGCTTTCTTCTGAGTCTGCTTTCTGAGCTTTTCACGATGATTCTTTTCCTCAATCGTCTCGCTATTGTCAGCCTTACCGGTCCTTAGTTTTTGTCCGTAATATTTGCTGGCTGAATCCTTGTTCTTTAATTTATTTGCATGCACTCTTGGTGCATTATCCTTCTGTTCTCCAGAATCCTTATCTCTTGGAGGATTTCTTGTATATATTCCTTCAGCCATGCTCATCTCCTTTGGTTAAGCTGCATTTTCTTTTTCCGCAAACTTGGTTGTAAGAACCTTGTACAGCTTGGTTTCCTTGGGAAATCTGTCCACAAAGGGCAGGATTACATTTCCATAAAAAATAAGCCCTTCGCCCTCTCCCGAATGTGTCACATACGAAAGCTGGTGCGGACTTATGTTAAGCTGTTTAGCCAGGATTGCCCTGTCTCCAACCGCCTGATTGAGCATCAGGATAAAGTCGGAATTCTCAAATATGTTCTCTACTTCCCTGGAAGCAAGCAGGTCCTTGACGTTCTGCGTAACGCCGGTCGGCATGCCTCCCCACTTACGGAATCTCTTCCAGATCTCAACTGTGTAGGCCGCAGTCTGTTCCTCACGAAGGAGCAGGTGCATCTCATCCATTATGTATCTTGTGGACTTACCGGCCTCTCTGTTCTCGGATACTCTGCCCCAGACCTGGTCCTCAATTATGAGCATGCCTATCTTTTTAAGCTGCTTGCCAAGATCCTTGATGTCGAAGCACACAAGCCTGTTGTGGAGCTCCACATTTGTCCTGTGATTAAAGACATTAAGAGATCCTGTAACATAGATTTCAAGGGCGGTTGCCACATACTTAGCCTCTGGCTCCTCCTGTTGTAGGAGCAGATTGTAGAGATCTTCCAGTATCGGAATATTCTCAGGACACGGATTCTCGAGATATTTCCTGTAAACCTGCCTTACACATCTGTCTATAATTGTCTTCTCCGCAGGCTGCAGACCATCTTTTGAACCCATGATAAGCTCGCAAAGAGACAGGATGAAATCCACCTTCAGCATCACCGGATTGTCGTCTTCAGAATAATTCATGTTGATGTCCATTGGATTTATGTACTGATCCGATGTTGGACTTATCCTGATAACCTGACCTCCAAGGTACTCAACCATTGGTCTGTATTCTGCTTCCGGGTCCGATATGATGATGTCATCGTCTGTTACCAGGAAGGAATTTACTATTTCCCTCTTTGCAGCAAAAGACTTACCGGATCCGGGTGTTCCAAGGATAAGGCCGTTGGGATTCTTAAGCATCTTTCTGTCCACCATGATAAGGTTATTGGAAAGGGCATTGAGCCCATAATACAGTGCTCCTCTGTGATCCTGAAACAGTTCCTGTGTCGTGAAAGGCACAAAGATTGCGGTACTTGAGGTTGTCATACCACGCTGTATATCCACCTCGTTATAAGCAAGAGGAAGCGTACTGACAAGTCCCTGCTCCTGTTGGAAATCAAGTCTCACCAGATTGCATGAATGCTTCTGGGCTATTGAAGATGCTTGAAAAATATTGTTATCCAGCTCTTCTTTGGTCTTTCCTGTATTCATCACCAGGAAAGTAAGCAGGAACATTCTCTCATTCTGAGACTGCAGCTCTTTTAAAAGAGCTTTCGCATCCTTGCCATATGTAGCAAGGTCTGACGGAATGATCTCCATGTCATATCCGGCGCGGACCGCCTTCTTCTGTTCCTCGATCTTGGAACGGTCAAGCTCAGTTATGGTGTGCTTGATGGTCTTGATTGCCTCATTCTGGTCCACGGACTGCAGATGCATTGTGACGATCTGACTTGATTCCATTCCCAAGAAATCCGCCAGCATCCTATCACTTATATCAGAAGCATCTATGGACAAAAAGCTCATGGCACACCAGGTATCTCCCATCTTGAAGTATCTGCCATTAGGAAATTCAAAGGAACTTGGAGCAATAAAGTCTTTTACCGAAAGCCCTGAGTTTACAAGATACTTCCAATCGAAGTGGAATTTGCCCGTCTCACCCATATGCAGCTGCCTGTGCATGAGTTCAAGGCGTTGAGCTCCATTAAGGGTCTCGGCAATTACACCAAGGCGCTTGAAGTTGTTGAGGATATCCACCTCAATGTGTGTAAGTCTTGGCTTTGCAGACTTCATGGAATCCGCATGAATTCCGAAAGTTATGTACTTCACCTTGGTCAGACCATTATTTCCTGCCTGCATGTTCTTTAATAAGATTCCGGAATATTCATCCCTTACATCATTGAATCTGTCTGCCTGATGAGGAATCGCAATCTTTTTCTCAAAGTCTCCAACTTCAGTTGCGAAGTTCATAAAGGACAGCTGGAAATGAACCGAGCTGTCAAAAAAGTTCAGGAACCCGCACCATTCCTCAAAGATTTCCGTCTTATCCTCCTGCTGTGCCAGCTGGTAGTTGATATCCTGGAACTGAATGGTCTTGGTGTAATAGTCCTCCCCCACCCTGCAGATGCCATCCGGAAACATTCTCTCTAAAGGAATTGTCTGCTGGGCTGTACGAGGTGTCCCATCACTTTTCTGGGCGTTTTTGATTATCTCTTTTACCTCTTCCTGCTGCTTTTTACTAAGGCCCTCAGGCATGATAAATTCCCTGGTATTTTTATTATTTCTCCATGGAAGCACGAACAATTTCTTCCACCTCCTCTTTTACTGCAGCACATCTATGGAGCGCCGCGTAGTAATTATCCGTTCTGTACGGACGTTTCTTTGGCCTTATAAATACGGCCTCTATGAAATGCCCGAGATAGACTTCCAAAGGTCTTCCATTCTTTTCATACATGGCAAAAAAGAATATTGGCATCATAACCACCATCATTCCCATGACTGCCACGTTTATCTCAGCCACGCTTTTTATCAGAAAAAAAGACGGTACTCCTATGAGCGCCGCCACCGAAAAGCATATGATCTGTCTTTTGGTCAGATTGAAAATGACCTTGCTTTTGACCTTTGTAAGATCTCTCGGCACGCTTACGTACGAAGCTGCCATTTTTTCTCCTTCCCTGTTAAATGCATTGTAAGATTGACTTGGATACTGAACTTGTCTTAAAGAGCGAGAATGCCAGAAGGATCGTATATCCTACAACTCCCCAAAGGGATCCGACTATATCGCTTGAAAAAGCTACTGACTGGATCAATACTGCATATATTCCTACACAGATCATGATCAGGAAGCCCTGAAAACCAAGAGCGAAAAGACTCTTTACATAGTTCATACCCATTGTGCTCTGATCCCTGTTTCCAAATGTTGCAAAAGGAATTGGCGCCATGGAAACATACATGTATATTTCAATCATCCTCACATAGATAATGACAAAAATGATCCTTGAAAGGACCAGGATAGTCACATAAATAATTGATACCTGCAGAAACAGGCCAAACAATTCAAATACATTCATCGTTTCCAATGTGGACTGAAGGCTTGAAAGAGCTGATGAATCAATTGCTGTTGATGCACCAATGACTCCACCGGCACTTGCAATCACATGCCCGGCAACATCAAAGACAGCCAGCGCAAAATCAAATGTATGCGTAATGAGCTCAACTGCAACAAATGTCTTAAATATCCATTTGAAGATAAACCAGGTCTCAAAGCTTGCCAGGTTGTTATAACTGATGATCAGCTGTATCAGCTCATAGCAGGCCACGAAAGTCAGTATTATACCCGCTATGGGCATTATCACCGTTTCTGACACATTCCTCACCATACTGAAAACGCCCGGCGAAAAAGCCGATGGTGTCACAGCCACGTCTGAAGCTATGCCTGCCACCTGATCATTAACGTATCCAAACATACTCTGAAAATATTGCATTAGGACGGGGATTATAAACTCTTTGATATGTTCTTCAATTTGCTGGATTACTCTATCCACAACATCCCTCCCATATCTTTGCCAGCTTATCGCTGGATGTAATTAAAGGAAGGCTGGTCAGGAGTTCTCTCCCGCCAGCCTGTACTTTCTCAATATTCAGTTGTCTTTTTTGTTTCTCTCTTCGCAGATCAGAAAAGTCCTGCAAGAAGAGGTACAAGTGTTGTGCCAACGAGGGCAACACCACCGCCAGCCATGAGCTGTGTTATACCTAATTTGATGGAAATTTTTATGGTGTAGGAAGTAGGTAGAATAATAGCTACTTCCTACGTAGAAGTTATATAGAATTCTTGATCACATAGCCTTTGCCACAGAATTGGCTGCAGCCATGTCTGATAGATTGTAAGTCTTAGATTCATCGGTTGGACGAAAGTTATAGTGTATCTCCATGGAGATGTTCCTATCTCCGTCCTTTGTTATCTCTTCATGAACAATAATTTTGTTGATAAGACGATTGAGAGTATCAGCATCAAGCTCTGTAATATCTGCATAGTCCTTTATAAGGTCTATCCATTTTCTGGCATTGCCACTTTCGCTGTCATTTTTTGAGAGACGCTTTTCATCTTCTGCAATCTGCTTTTCGAGATCATCAGCTTCTGTCTTGGTTTTCTCGATCATTGATTCAAAGATATTCTCTGTGATTCTCCCTGAAAGAAGATCCTCATAGAGCTTGGATGTCATGCGGTCAAGAGTTTCAATACGGCTCCTTGCCTTTGCAATGTTACGCTCTAGAAGCTCCTTCTGGTTCTCACGCTCATGCTCATAGGCATCTGCAAGGCTTCGCGCTACCTCCTCCGCATCAACTGTCTGCTTGGCAAGCCTCTTTATCTCATCAAACACAATATCGTAGAGCATATCATACTCAACACGATGCTGTGTGCAGTGGTGCTTACCATGCCTGTTATAAGTCACACAAGCATATACATCCTGCGGATGCTTAGCGTTGGTCTTACGGATTGTAAGAGCCTTTCCGCACTCACCACATTTGATAAGCCCGGCAAACAGGGAATACGTACCATCACCTCGGCTGCACTTTCTTGACGCAATCTTCTGCTGGATAATGTCAAAAGAGTCCTGATCAACTAAAGGCTCATGAGTGTTCTCTACAACAATCCATTCCTCAGGTTTTTTCTCGTTAATTACCCCAACTTTGAACTTATAGTTCTTTTTCTGTGATGCTACTGCACCATAGTAAACCGGATTTATAAGCATATCGGCAATTACCGAGTCATCCCATACATACTTGCCATTCTCAGGATCTTGGATCTCCCACTTTGTGAAATGATTACGAAAACCACGTTTTCTATTCCACCATGTGGGGCAAGGCACCTTATTTTCTTCGAGATGTCTTTTAATAAAAGCTGTTCCATGACCATCAAGCGCCCAATCAAATATCTGTCTGACATAAGGAGCTGTCTCTTCATCTATCACAAGATGATAAGTGTCCTCTGGATCTTTAAGATATCCAAAGGGTGGCACAACTCCTGTGTATCTGCCCTTCTCAGCCTGATTAAGATATGATGAGTGCACCTTCTTGGAAATATCCTTGGAATACTGTGAATTGATCACAGCCTTAAATGGTGCATATTCATCCTCGTACATGGTATCGATGTTGTCGTTGATTGCCACATATCTGCAATTATGCTTTGGAAACCATATCTCACGAAGCTGCTCAGTGAAAAGATTGTCTCTACCTAAACGGCTATAGTCCTTGGTGACTACGACATTTATTCTCTTTTCTTCAATGTCTGATAATAATCTCTGTAATGATGGTCTGTTGGAAGTCGTTCCAGAATAGCCATCATCAACATAAACGTCCTCTACTCTCCATCCTTTCTTTTTGCAGAATCCCTCTATGATCTCACGCTGATGCGATATGCTCTGACTCTCCCCCTCTCGGCTATCTTCATCCTCTTTGGAGAGACGGCAGTACACTCCCACCTTGTAAGTCGGTGCAAGGAGATCCTCCATCTGTTCATTTGACATTCTCATACTCATTTACCCGCATAATCCAGATAGACTCGGATAATTTATCTCCTGAGTATTATCTTGATTATATTCCTTTCCTTCAGGAATCTCTATATCATTATCAATTTTTCTTCTAACCTTTGATGCAATCGCATCATTAACCACTTCCTTGGCACTCCTCGTGCCATCATAAAATACAACTACCGTGAAATTTGTCTTACACATAGGAATACCTCCTTTGTACGAATAAACTATTTGTTGCATTACTGTTATCGGCTTATCGTGCCTTCGGCGCATAAAAAAAGCAGCAGACCATTTTGATCTACTGCTTCATGTGCATATTACGATATTAACTTGTTACTTCTGAAGCTGCTTTGCTATGATTGCACGTTCCTTGCCCTTAATCTCAAGAGCATTCAGTGCCTCTTCAAGACTGCACTTCATATTCTTCATCATGAGCTTGATGTTATTTATTGTTGTCTGCTCGGCTCTTTCATCTGCAACCTTATCAGCTAACTTTGTAAATGATTCACACATAGCATCACGTCCTTCCTCTGTTTCTTTGAAATGCCTGACTCCATCAGCAAGAGGCTTAAAATAAATGTTATCAGCTTTCTTGCAATTAAAGTCATGTGCCAGTTTACCAAAATCATCCTTCCCACGATATTTACCGTTCACGTAAATAATATGGGCACCATCATCAAATGCCTCCCCTGTTTCTCTAACAGTCTTGTCTACATGATATATCGGCTTATTTGCCTTAAACTTATCATGCTGGCAAATGAAGATAACATAAGTATCTATGATGGATTTGAACTCCTGCTTTTTCTTTAAAAGTCTTGAGTCGATCATGCTCTGATGATATCTTGCTCTCTTTATATGTGAGCCTTTGGTATTCCTCTGAACCTCAACATCAAACTGAACGCCATTCTCATCAACTGCAACAATATCAAGTCTGATGTTTCTGCCACCAGGATATGCACTTTTAAGCTCCACCTGTCCCTTCACACGTTTAACTTTGATGTCATCTCTTTCAAGGACTATCTTCAAAAGCAACTCAGCAGCTTCAATATTTCCATCGAAGACCTTGCTCATCAAATCATCGTCAAATAGAGTTAAATCATCTATCGCCTTTTCAAGTTCGGCATTTATCTGAGCACTAAGCTCAGTTCTTGAGATTTCTGTCTCTTTGTCTTTCTTCCCCATACATACTCCTTCAAGTTAATAATATCACTCTAACACAAGCCTTACAATTAGCAAAGAGGCGATTTAATGCAAACTTTATAGGTGGTTTTTGAGGTCGCAAATTGCGACCTCAAGTCCCCCAGATTACCTTTCAGCCTGATGGCTTTTTCTTGACGGTGTCCGTTCTCGTTCCTTGGATTTCTCCTTGGCATGAACATCATTTCTGTGTTCACGTTCCTCATTTTTCTTGTTGAAATCAATAACTTCAACACAGGCAAGATCACCCACCTCTTTCTGTAGCAGGCCTTCCATGTCCTCTCTTTTGTCAAAAAGAGCTGCCATCTCATCGTTCCACTTTTTAGGATCTATCTTCTCACCTTTGGGAACAACCTTTCGGAATGCCTTAAGCTGTTCAGGATACGCTTCAAGCGTTACCCTGTTTTCCTTGTCGTACTTCCATTTGACAAGTCCCTTCAAGCTCTCGCTTTTTCTGAAAACATCAAGGAAAGGTTTGAAACGGTCGTAGGCTTCAATCTTAGCCATGAGTGTCTTGATCTGATTGCCATATCCAGAGAACTTAGCAGATAACTTATTATACTCAGCAAGATGACCAGAGCTGAAACTGTGCAGTTCATCAAAGCTCTTAATGTCATTTTTTTCCAAGAAGCTAATCATGTTGCTCGGATCCTGTAGCATCTGCCTATTGGAAACCTTGGCAAGAAAAACACCGCTCACAAGTGGCAGCTTCAGGAAATTATGTCGCTTAACCACTCTGTCGATAAGGTCAACGATTTCGTTCTTAACCTCTGCAACTTTCGTAGCAGCAGCTTTCTTGTAATTCTCTATCATGACAGAAGTGTAATCAATGAACTTAGCAAGTCCTCTTAGTTCCCTGACCTTGCGATTGTAATCGCCACGCTCTGTGTGAATACCTTTATTCTCCAGAGCGTTAGCCTGACTACCAAGATGGATGGTCGGAAGGGCATCTATCCCAAGCTCCTTAAAAGAGCGATGCTCCCAAGTTTCATTTATCTTGAGTGCATCGTTTGTCTTATTGATAAGGTCGCTTAAGTTCTTTCTCCACTCCTTTGCTTTGCCTTTATCATTCCAATCGGTTACCTGTTCTGTCTTGCATAGATAATTCTTCCCCCTGCGGATCTTGTTCCCGTTCTCATCAAGAATATAAATCTTACGCTGCTTTGGAAGCCATTTGCCATTTTCATCCATGGCTCGAAGAGTCATCAGACAGTGAAAATGGAGATTCCTCTGCCCATGCTTATTGACCGAGTCATGGATTGCCCACTCACAGCACATACCCTTGGAAACAAAATTATCCATGACGTACTGCCTGACAGTTTCTTTGGCAACCTCATATGACCAATTATTTGGCAGGGATGCTTTCATCATCCTGCAGAGCTGAGCGTTCTTATTTTTCTCAACCATCTCAACAGCATTCCAGAGCACATTGGGATCCTGATATTCCCTTGGGGCATTGTCTGGCAGATCTACCTCCTTGTGGACTAAATCCTCTTTTGCATCAGGGTGATATTTGTGACCGTCATATTCGCTTTCACGTTCCTCACGATCCATATAACCCGAAGCATCTACAGCGGATCCACCTCCCCCGCCTTTACTTCCACCTCCTCGGCTGACGACGGATATGCGTGTGCTCAAGAACTTTGGCATTGGCTAACCTCCTTTCTGCCACACGCAAAGCTCTCAGGGCACGATAACGGCGAAGCTCGTCGTTATCATGGACTGTGAGCGGACAATAGGGTAGGCGCTTCTTTCTGCGCCGAAGGGGAAGTGTAGCTTCCCCTTTTGGACATGCAAGGCATGGACAATGCCCTCCGCAGGAGTCCCCCGGAAGGGCGCACGTACCATCGAAGATGGTATATCTGTGCGCACCCAATAAATTGGGTGGAAAAGAAGTGTTGAGGTTGCCGGTACGGTTTCGCGTCATCCTGTCACCTCGCTTTCTTCATTTTTGCTCTGTGGATGTGTGGCTCTGAACTTGATGTCACTTATCACTTTCTTGCACTCCTGTGTAGCCAGAGCTGTCTTAAGAATCTCGTTCATTTCATCCTCTTCAAAGCTGTAGCACTCAGGGAAGTATTTGTGGACCACGCCTCCCATCATATACTTGTGACGGTTCTCAATTCTTCTTCGAGCATCGTTTGCTTTCTTCTTCTCCTGCGTAAGACGATTCTTCGCCTGCTGGAGCTGCTTCTCAGCATTCTCAACCCCCTTGTTTACAGTTACTTCATTGTTGATCATACACAACCCTCCTTGTGAAAAAATGATTTATTATTGTCCTGCGCAGGGCAAAGAAAAAAGGACTATTCCGTTTGGAATAATCCTCTTTGCTTTATCCTGTTAATCTTAGTCAAATGTCATGTTTTGTATGGTTTGCTGAACGTAGATTTCATCCTGTCACTTCCACAGTTTCACTTTCTGTATTAACTTTCTTTGTTTGATGGTTTTTATATCCTATCCCAATCAAAGAAGCTACTATTGCAAACACTACGAAAAGAATCAGAACTCCCTTTGAGTTAGCCTTTCGTGAAAGCCAAACACCCAACAATAAAAGAATAATTGCAGCTAGCCACCAACAAAAAGCCGATATCCATGTCATAATGGTAGCAAAAATAATTCCTCCGCCTACCTCCTTGATTATAGCCGACCAAAAATCAAAATAGATAACATTGAAAATATTGTGATAAACCACTAATCCTACAGCAATATAAATTACCCACATTATGACTATGCCATTGGCTAAAATTTCCATATTTTGCTACCTCTTAAATAGCTTAATTAGCCTTTCAGCCATCAGTTCAAGGGCTTTCAATTCAATATAAGTCATGCCTATTCCTGCCAAAAAACCTGTAACAAACCTCCTTCTGTTAGTTGACTTATAGATATCTGCCAACTGAATCGTTCCATCAATTGCCATTGGAAGGACGAGCAATAATGAAAGCCAAAATGAACACTTCTTTTTGACAAAACACCAAATCCCGATTGGTCTAGAAAAAAGAATTCCAGTGCATCTTGCACAGATAGGAAACTGGTACCCTTTAATGAATAGGCTTCTATCTGGACGTTGATGGCATCCACAATGTGCTCCTATTTTCATAAGCTTTATCCATAGTTCATCATTCATTATGCTTTAAATTTATGTCCACACTTCTGACATACCCAATAAGAATCAACATCTGTTTTCCTACTATCAGAAAAACCACACATAAAACCAGCTGGTCCAAAACAGATTTCACCTAATAAGCCATTACATATCGAATAATCAGTTCCTGTTGAATTTGTTTGAGCAATTATTTTGCAATAATCATTTCCGCATCTAGGACATTTCATGATTACATCCTCTTTTATCTGAATCGTCGAGTATTTTTATCAATTTGCCTTGTATGATAAGCCGTAGCCTTCGCAGCAGTAGCTGCCTGATGCGAATTCTTTTCTATAGCTTGAGCTAAAGCTGTTTGCTTTGCTGCTTCTTCTGCACTTAATTCAGATGCATTCTTTATAGCTGCCTGCATTTCTTCCATTCTTGCTCTGTGTTGTGTATCATCATATTTATTTAACGCTTCTTTTAAGTTATCTGCTCGGCGATTTTGAAGTAAATTATACAAATCTTCTATACATGCACTATAATACATGTCCTGACCTACAATATCTAACGCCCATTCCTTCTTTCCGCTAGAATAAAAATCCTTCTCATGGGCATTACAATCATCAATTTGTGCCAAAACAGGGTTCAGATTTGTCTCAAGGAATCTCTCAGCATTTGCATTATTCTCTGCTGCATGTTCTTCAAGATCTTTTTTACCAATTATGGCTTTAAGCACAAAATAAGCAATAATCGCCAATACAATCGTACCTATCGGGAATACTATAAGAATTCCAACTGCGGCGGCTATTCCAGTACCTATCCAGATTTTCTTTTTAGCCCCATCAGACATTACATGTCTTAATTCTTCTGCCTGATTTAATAAACCAGACTTCTTCTGAGCTAACATTCTTTGCTCCGCTGCAATGTCTTCCTCTTCCTGTGCTATCTTTCCTACTTCCACAAGCACTTTCATAGTATCTTCACGATCTAACTGGGATACTTTTTTAGACTCTACAATAGGCTGAAAAGTTGTACCTGTTATTACTTCAGTTGCAGAAAGCTCGCTTGTAAGATTATTACTCGGTTCGGAATTATTATTTTCTTCTGAAACCATTCGGGGATTCTCAACATCAATTATAGTTGGTTCATTGCCACTATGAACTGCAGATTGAAACGATGAATTGCCTGAATCTCCAGTCCACCCAGAAGAAGCACTTGCCCCTTCTGCCTCAAGAGCTGCTGCAGCCTGACTAACAGTTACACCAGGTAATAAATCCAAATTCGCTGGCCCACTATCTAATCCATCAACAAAGTCTTTCGCCTCTTTAAGACCTAATCCGCTTATTTCTCGTACGACTTTAATCACTTTGACTTTATTCGGGCCAGAACTATTAACTCTAACTTTTGCCATGGTGTAACCTCCTATTATAATATTCAGAATTGTGTACTTTCTCGAACTTTTATGCGATGCATTCTAGTACCTATTAATATACCATATTTCGATAATCACTTTTATGAAAATTGTATAAACATAGTGTTTATCAATGTTTAATAAAATTTTGGTTTAGAGAAAAATAAACAGAGTTTGACAATTCAAGAAAGTACACCTTCTCGAACTTTTTTATGGATTCTTTATCTTGATATTACCGAATGCTTTTGCTCTCTCATAAAACGTTGTCTGTGGCATTCCGCACTCTTTTGCAGCTTGCGCTATCGATATCTTTTTATGTTTCCAACGCTGATAGACATCCTGAAAGTTCTCAGGAAGTGGCTTGGGCATTCTCCCAAAACGGACACCTCTTGCCTTCGCTGCGGCAATTCCTTCAGCCTGCCTCTGGTGGATTGTCTGATACTCAGTCTCCGCCACATATGACAGTAAAGCCAATATAAGGTCACTGATAAATGTTCCAAGCAGGCTCTTTTCGCGCCTTGTGTCAAGGAGCGGCATATCAATCACAACAATATCCGCACCTTTCTCCTTGGTGATGGTACGCCACTGATCGCTGAGATCATGATAGTTACGCCCCAGTCTGTCGATGGACTTGATATACAGCACAGAGTTACCATCTAACTTTTTAAGCAGTTTCTTGTACTGGGGGCGTTCAAAATCTTTCCCTGACAGTTTGTCCAAATATATGTTGCCCTGGGGCACTCCCATCTCCATCAATGCAAGAATCTGTCTGTCCTCGTTCTGCTCCCTTGTCGACACCCTTGCATACCCATAAATCTTTTCGTTTTCGCTCATCTGAAACCTCCAATCATTGTTTGTTACGGCTGTTATTCATATCAGCCATTTGTGCTCTTATCTGATCCCTTCTTGCCTGTGTTATTCTTCTGGGCTTACGGTAATTAACGTATTGTTTTGGCATGGAATAGGTCTTGTCGATATCAGTTGCCTTGATGCACCTGTACACATCAGGGAACTCGCTAACTAACGAATCAAGTTTTCTTATAACGGCTTTATCTCTGGTATAGACTACTGCCTCTTCCTCACCGGCATTGAAGTTGATAACTGTTTCCTGCTCTATCTTGGTTAATCTGCTCATTTCTTTGGCTCCTTTCTGACTGCCCTCTTGGTCTGTTCTGTAGTCTGTGGCACGGACGGAAACGAAAAGAAAAGATGGATAGGATAAGATGGGATAAGATTAGTTAGTTAATAGGGTATATCTTTATTCTCTTTTTCTTTGGTTCTTTCTTTTTCTCTTCTTTCTAGGGGAAGAAGG
>SVGA01000038.1:0-82 GCA_015056575.1 Butyrivibrio sp. | reverse complement strand
CTACCTAACTTCTACCTGCTATCTGGATTATGCTTTTCCTTTCATATTATTGTTCCATCGTTCTGGGTATAACATGCTTCAT
>SVGA01000037.1 GCA_015056575.1 Butyrivibrio sp. | reverse complement strand
GTATATTTCATTATTCTAGATAGAAAGAATCCCGTAAATACGGGCTGGAGGTAATAAAAAATGAAACTAGGAATCGTCGGTCTTCCGAACGTCGGAAAGAGTACACTTTTTAATTCGCTTACAAACGCAGGGGCACTGGCTGCAAACTATCCTTTTGCAACCATCGATCCTAATGTGGGTATCGTTGCAGTCCCGGATAAAAGACTTAAACTGCTGGGAGATCTGTACAATTCCAAGAAGGTAACTCCCGCTACTATCGAGTTTGTTGATATCGCCGGCCTGGTAAAGGGAGCATCAAAGGGTGAGGGCCTTGGAAACCAGTTCCTGGCAAACATCAGGGAGACAGATGCCATCGTCCATGTTGTAAGATGCTTCGAGGATCCAAACGTTATTCATGTAGACGGAAGCGTGGACCCCGCAAGAGATATAGAGACCATTAACCTTGAGCTTATTTTTGCGGATCTTGAGGTTTTAGAGAGAAGAATCGCAAAGGTTGCAAAACTCGCCCGTATGGATAAGACCGCAGCAAAAGAGCTTGAGATTCTCGAGAAGATCAAGGCAACCCTTGAAGATAACAAGATGGCAAGTGCGATGGAACTTGATAACGAGGATGACAGAGCATTTGTTAACAGCCTGGACCTTCTTACCTGGAAGCCGGTTATATATGCTGCAAACGTTAAGGATGACGATCTTGCGGATGACGGTGCATCAAACCCTTATGTGGGTGCGGTAAGAGAACTGGCAGCCAAGACAGGAAGCGAAGTATTTGTTATCAGTGCTCAGATTGAAGCAGAGATCTCTGAGCTTGAAGCCGATGAGAAGGCAGAGTTTCTTGAGAGCATGGGACTAACAGAGTCAGGCCTTGATAAGCTCATCGCTGCAAGCTACAAGACCCTTGGTCTTATGAGCTTCCTTACATCGGGAGAGGATGAGACCAGAGCCTGGACCATCAAGATCGGCACAAAGGCGCCTCAGGCAGCAGGCAAGATCCACACAGACTTTGAAAGAGGCTTCATCAAAGCTGAAGTTATTAACTATCAGGATCTTCTTCGTGAAGGTTCACTTGCAGCAGCAAGAGAGAAGGGCCTTGTGCGCATGGAGGGAAAAGAGTACGTGGTTCAGGACGGAGACGTAATCTTGTTTAGATTTAACGTGTGATACTGCAAAGCATCGCAGCACTTAGAATACAAGTACCTGTTCATGCTTGCATGAAAACAGGTACTTGTATTCTAAGTGATATGAGGCGCGCAGCGCCTCAACGAGAAACCGCAAGGCGGTTTCGAGTCTGCGATGAAGACCGCAAGGCGGTTTCGAGTCTGCATAGAAACAACTATAGGGGAGGAACTTAAATGCCTGACATAATGGGGGCTATGGACATTGCTTTTCCCAATATCAATGTCTATCTTACCAACGTACCCAAGAACTTTACCGTATTCGGCTTTACCGTCGCTTTGTACGGCGTCATCATAGGCCTTGGCTTTCTGACAGCTCTTTTGATCATAACAAGGGTTGCAGGCTGGACAGGCCAGAAAAGCGATGATTACTGGGATGTAGCCATATATATCATCATATTTTCAATCATCGGAGCAAGGCTCTATTACGTGTTCTTTGCCTGGGACTACTACAAGAGCAATCCCATCAGTATCCTGAACATAAGAAACGGAGGCCTTGCCATTTATGGCGGCGTAGCAGCCGGTTTCCTTACACTTTTCATCTATACCAGACTTAAGAAAAAGAGCTTTTTCCTCTTTGGAGACACCATCATGCCGGGACTGGTCTTCGGCCAGATCATGGGAAGATGGGGAAATTTCACCAACAGAGAGGCGTTTGGAGAATACACCAACGGACTTCTTGCCATGAGACTTCCCGTGGAAGCAGTCAGAAGCGGCGAGATCACAGAGCTTATGAAGGCCAACATGGTGGAGGGAACCAACTACATTCAGGTCAGCCCCACCTTCCTTTATGAGAGCCTCTGGAATATCATGATATTCATTCTGATCCTGTTGTACACCAAGCACAAGAAGTTTGACGGAGAGGTGATACTTCTTTATCTTGGCGGCTACGGCCTTGGAAGGGCCTGGATCGAGGGCCTTAGAACAGATCAGCTTATAATGCACACCACCGGGCTTCCCGTATCGCAGGTTCTGGCTATTTGCCTGGTGATATTTGCGGTAGTAACCGATGTGGTCGTGAGACTTCGCCTTAAGAAAAAGAACGGGTGATAACAAGGAAGAGGTGACCTATGCTTAATTACACTGACGGAAATACTCTTGTCTGCGGGCTTATAGGAAATCCGGTCAGGCATACAATGTCCCCGATGATCCACAACACCCTGGCTGATATGACCGATATCAATCTGGTGTACGTGCCCTTTGAGGTGCAGCAAGAAGGGGTAAAAAATGCAGTGAGGGGAGCTTATGAGCTTGGAATAAGGGGACTTAACGTGACGGTTCCCTACAAGAGTGACGTTATCCCTTATCTTAAATACGTGGATCCTTTGGCACAGGCTGTTGGAGCCGTGAACACCCTGGTTCGCGATGAGGCCCTGGGGGGCTTTAGGGGATACAATACAGACATGACAGGACTCTACAGAGCCATGCAGGAAGAGGGTATTGAGCTCGAGGGAGAGACTGTTGTCATACTGGGAGCAGGTGGCGTTGCAAGGCCAACTGCTCATTTGTGCGTTAATAAGGGTGCCAAAAAAGTCTACATTTTAAACCGCACTTTGGAGAAGGCGGAGGAGATTGCCGGGGAGATTGACAGCGACGCTGTTGTTGCCATGGACATAAACCGGTACAAAGACATCCTTGAAACGAATGACACCTTCTTCGCGATCCAGTGCACTTCAGTAGGTCTTTTCCCTGATGTTAACAGTGCAGTGATCGAGGACGAGGAGTTCTACAGACACGTGCATGCTGCTCTGGATGTGGTATACAAGCCACTGGAGACCAAGTTCCTGAAGCTCGCACAGGCCGCCGGAGCAAGGACCTTCTCGGGACTTAAGATGCTTCTTTATCAGGGCATTGATGCCTATGAATACTGGAATGCTGACCGGGATGTTAAGATCACCAAGGAGCAGGCCGACAGTATCTACAGATCTCTTATCCTGGAAGTTACGGGGGCAAGGAACATCATCCTTGAAGGCTTCATGGGAAGCGGCAAGACCACAGTTTCCCGGCTGCTTTCCGAAAGGCTGGACCTTGATCTTATGGACACCGATGAGGCAATTGAGACCACGGAAGGCCGCAGCATCAGCAGCATCTTTGAGGAAGAGGGCGAGGAGGCCTTCAGAAAGATGGAGACCGATCTGGTGGAGACCATAGTTAAGGACCACTGGAGAGACATGGTAATATCCCTTGGCGGAGGACTTCCCCTTCGTGAGGAGAATCGCAGGCTTCTTAAGAACGCCGGCAAAGTCATCTATCTAAAGGCTTCACCGGAGACAGTTTACGAGAGGGTTAAGGGAGATACCTCAAGGCCTCTGCTTCAGTGCAAGGATCCCCTCTTAAGGATAAAAGAGCTGCAGGCGGAAAGGAACGATCTGTACGACGCTGCAGCGGACATGGTGATCGACACAGACGGCAAGAGCCCGGAAGAGATCACCGAAGAGATTTTAAACGGACTTGGAATATGAACAAGGTTAATTATGCAAAAGAACTTGATAAGAAAATAGAGGACTACGGCAAAGAGGGGCTTGTTCCAAAGCTCCTTCTTCATGCCTGTTGCGCGCCCTGTTCTTCTTATTGCTTGGAGTATCTAAGAGAGTACTTTGATGTCACAGTGTTTTTCTACAATCCCAACATCACCGATAGCAGTGAGTATCACAAAAGGATTGAGGAAGAAAAGCGGCTTATCAAGGAGTACAACGCGCAGGTGGAAGCGGGAGCTTTTGAAGGCATGAACTCCACCGGGAAGGCCAGGAAGATAGAGATAATCGAGGGCCACTACGACCCGAAGGAATTCCTCGATATTTCAAAGGGACTGGAGGATTGTCCCGAAGGCGGAGAGCGTTGCAGAAAGTGCTTTGAACTTCGTCTTAATGAAAGCGCCAGAGTTGCTAAGGAAAATGGATTTGACCTTATGACAACGACTCTTACCATCAGCCCTTTAAAGAATGCCGACGTTCTCAACGAAGTGGGAAAAGAAGCAGCAAGCAAGGCAGGGATAGAGTTCCTGCCATCAGATTTCAAGAAAAAGAACGGTTACAAGAGGTCCATAGAACTGTCTCATAAATTCGGACTGTACAGACAGGACTACTGCGGATGCGCCTTTTCCAAGGCGGAGAGGATGAAGGCACAGGCAGCAAATGGAACTTTATAAAGAATAACGTTTATTATATAATCATTACTTAGAACATATTTAAGGAAGAGGAATAAGGGATGTTTTGTAACAATTGCGGAGCACAGATTACTCCCGATCAGAAGTTTTGCAACAATTGCGGCGTGGCCCTGAACCCGCCCATAAATTCGCAGCCTCAGATGCCGGGAGGGCCGGTACAGCCTCCGATGCCCGGAGCAACGCAGCCAATGCAGATGCAGCCCAAGTCACAGGCTGACGGACAGCAGCAGGGACAGCCGATGCAGCAGGACCAGCCGGTACCCCAGGGACAACCCCTTCAGCCGGGTATTGCGCCCGGAATGGGAACACCCGGAATGCAGTCACCTAAGAAGAAGCCCATATGGCCGCTTATACTGATCCTTCTGGTAGCTCTTTTGCTGGTATCGATAATCAGTGTTTACGGATTCAGATGGCTGTTTGGCAAGCTGACTACGAGGCTTGGTAACGCAGGACTTACCGGTAACGGCCTGACCGCGGAAGAGGAAGCAGATGACCTTCTGCCCGATACTGATGATGATCTTGATGATATTCTTACGAATCCCGATGCCGATATCGATGATATACTGAATAATATTTTAGAAGGGGAAGGCATTGAAGGACTGGAAGATCTTCCCGGGGAGATTGATGAGTTCGACGATTTCGATGATAATCTTTCCGCGGATTACCAGTTTAAGGATTATGAATATGCCTCCATGGTCGAGATCGACGAATACTCATATTTTGAGCCCAACGGCAAGGTTAACGGCTCCACCTGCCTTCGTCCCGGCAAGGATCTGGAGGGATTGTGCGACTTTATAGATTCTAATGTCCTTGAGGATGGCAGGAAGATTGACAGAGACCTTCTCTATGACCTTGTTTCCGTCAACATTATAGACAGCTCTTTGATCGCCGATGACAGCAACCTTGAGAATAATCTCATGTTCTGTCTGACTTTTGCCAACGAGTTCAGCGGTCAGAACATCAGAGTTGAGAGCTGCATGTATGAAAGCGACGATCCCGATCTGTATTACTATGATATCAGACAGGGCGAAGATGATTACGAATTCGACACCTGGCTTGTAAACATCAGTGAGGAAACTCTTTCCATGAACTACGGCGAAACCGAGTATGAGTCCGCAGGACAGTACGGAATGTTCTCCACGGATACGCTGTCAATATGGATGACTGTAATAGATACGTACTATGAAATAGGTTAAAAGAACTATAGAAAGAAGGAAGAATTTTGGAAAAACTACTGGAACTTATATCAAAAGAAGTTGGAAACGCATTTGAAGCTGCAGGATACGAGCGGGAACTTGGAAGGGCAACAATTTCCAACAGACCCGACCTTTGCGAATATCAGTGCAACGGCGCTATGGCAGGGGCCAAGAAATACGGCAAGGCGCCCTTTATCATCGCCGATGAAGTTGCCGCTAAGCTTCAGGACAATGACATGTTTGAGAAGGTGGATTCCGTTAAGCCGGGGTTCCTTAATATTACTTTGAGCGGAGACTTTGTAAGGGGCTATATCGTTAAGATGCTCCACGAGAAGCATATGGGTGTTTTAATGCCCGGACACGCTCCTACCATCATCCTTGACTACGGCGGAGCCAATGTTGCAAAGCCTCTCCATGTAGGACACCTTCGCCCTGCGGTAATCGGAGAAGCGGTTAAGAGGATCCTTAAGTATGCCGGCAATAACGTGATCGGCGATATCCATATGGGCGACTGGGGACTTCAGATGGGACTTATCATCACAGAGCTTAAATGCCGTCATCCGGAGCTTCCCTATTTTGATCCCGAATATAAGGGACCCTTCCCCAAGGAGGCTCCCTTCACAATACAGGAACTGGCTGAGATATATCCTGTAGCCAGCGGCAAGACCAAGGTTTCCGAAAATGCCACCGAAGAGGAGAAGAAGGCAGCCGAGGAGTTCAAGGCAGCTGCCCTTGAAGCCACAAAGCGCATGCAGGATGGTGACAAGGCCTACAGAGCTATCTGGCACCATATCATGAACGTCTCCATTCCGGATCTGAAAAAGAACTATGACAGCCTCAATGTTCATTTTGATCTCTGGAAGGGTGAGTCCGATGTTCATGATGTGATCCCCGGAATGGTAGATTATCTTAAGCAGCACGGCTATGCCCATGAGAGCCAGGGCGCTCTGGTTGTGGATGTGGCAGAGGAATCCGATTCCAAGGAGATGCCTCCCTGCATCATCCTTAAGTCAGACGGAGCCGCTCTTTATGCAACAACAGACCTTGCAACCATACAGGAGCGTATGAAAGAGTATCGCCCCGACGGCATTTACTATTTCACCGACAAGAGACAGTCCCTGCACTTTGAGCAGGTATTCAGAACCGCCAGAAAGAGTAAGCTTGTTCTTCCCGAGACAGACCTTCGCTTTGTAGGAAACGGCACCATGAACGGTCCCGACGGCAAGCCCTTTAAGACCAGAGATGGCGGCGTAATGCACCTTGAGGATCTTGTTCAGGAGATAAACGACAAGATGTATGCAAGGGTAAAAGAGAGTAACCCTGATATGCCCGATGATGAGGCTGGGAGCACAGCAAAGAAGATAGCTCTTTCTGCTCTCAAGTATGGAGACCTCTCAAATCAGCCTTCCAAGGATTATATCTTTGATATAGACAAGTTCACTTCCTTTGAGGGAGATACAGGTCCTTACATTCTTTACACGATCGTAAGGATCAAGTCCATTCTCAAAAAATATGAGGCAGAGGGCGCTAGTGCCAAGGAAGCCAGGCTTGGCAATCCCGACAGCGATGCCATGAAGGCGCTGATGCTTCTTCTTACAAGATTTGCAGATGCGGTAGAGAGTGCAGCCAAGGACCTTGCTCCCAACAGGATCTGCGGATATATCTACGAGCTCAGCAATGCGTTCAACAGCTTCTACCACGGAACCAAGATCCTTGCAGAGGCTGATCCCGATAAGAAGGAGAGCTATATCGCACTTCTTAACATAACGCTTAAGGTTCTTGAGACCGGAATAGACCTTCTTGGTTTTGATTCACCGGAGAGAATGTGATCTGAATGATAATATCTCAATACTTTGTTGAATTCATTTTTTATAGTTTCCTGGGATGGGTATGGGAATCCATCTACTGCACTGTCAATGAAAAGAAATGGGCTGACAGAGGCTTTCTTTTCGGCCCGATATGCCCCATCTACGGGTCCTGTGTGGTTGGGGTGTCCATACTCTTTAGCCTGATACCGGCGCTGTCGGATCCGGCTTTTCCGGTTTGGGCAACCTTTATCATATGCATGATAGGAAGTGCAGTGGCCGAGTTTGGGACCTCCTGGGTACTGGAAAAGAGATTCCATGCCAGATGGTGGGATTACAGCAAGCTTCCCCTGAACATACAGGGAAGGATCTGCCTTCCCGTAAGTGTGTGCTTTGGAATAGCCGGGGTACTTATCGTCAAATATCTTATGCCCTTTGTATCGGGGCTTCACACCATGATAAACCCTATGGTTTATGAGATATTTGCCCTAATCCTGGCAGCTGTTTTCGGAGCGGACTTTGCCCTTACCGAGGCCAGTCTTTCAGCGCTTCTCAAGGACGTGGAGAAGATGCATTCGGAATTTGTTGAGAGAGCTCAGGCCAACTATGAGAGATTGGAAGAGAGGGTTGAGGAAGCCAGGGAAAAGAAACTTGCCATGGAGGAAAGAGTCAGAGAGGCCAGGGAGAATCTTCCAAGGCTTCACGCAGGCGCTTTGTCGCTTAACCAGAAGAGGATTCTCGTCAGCATTGAAAAGTTCATGCCGGACAAGAACAAAACCAGCGATCAGAACAAGGACAGAAACCTTCTTGTCTCAGAGCTGAAAAACTCGGTGCTGCGGCTTCGGGGCAAGGTAAAGAAATCTTAAGACATGTCTTTTATCAGTATGCGGACGAGGGTTCCACCATTTTCGCCGCGTTCAACGATCACACCAACATCAGAAGAATCTTTCTCTTCTTTGCAAAAGAGACGGATTCTTCTGTTTACGTTTCGAAGACCTATACTGTCATAGCTATCATTTTTCTCATTGATGTAGTCATTAAGGAGCTTAAGCTCATCCTCGGGAATTCCACTGCCGTTATCCAGAATCCTTATTTCCAAAGGCCCCCTTGATGCCTTTTTTGCAGTGACCGTGATCACACCGCCGGTCCTTACTGTACGCATTCCATGGTATATGGCATTTTCCACCACAGGCTGCAGAATGAGCTTAGGCATCTGGGTTGAGTAAAGGGCAGTGGGAACATCAATCTCCAGGCGGTATTGATTTTTGAAGCGGTACTCCAGTAGTGCCACATATTCTTTTACATGGCCTATCTCATCCAGAAGGCTTACGGGAGCACTTAAGTCGCTTATGCTGTAGCGAAGGATCGATCCCAGAGAGGCCGCCATGTCTGAGGTCACATCGTCATCGTTGATGGTGGCCATCATGGAGATGGACTCCAGGGTGTTATACAGGAAGTGGGGATTGATCTGGGACTGAAGCATCTGAAGCTCCAGTTCGTTGGCGTTGATCTTTTCAAGATAGACTTCCTTTATCAGGGAGTTGATCCTGTCGATCAGGGAGTTGTAGGACTCTGCAAGTTTTCCCACCTCATCCAGGGAATCGAATTTCACATGGTTCGTAAAGTCTCCGTCCTCAGCCATTTTCATCATGGAACTCAACAGGGTAAGAGGAGATACCACCCGCCTTAGAGCAAACAGGGTGATCAGAAGGATAGCAAAAATTATCAGTATGAGCTGGATAAAGTTTGTAAACTGTATCCTTGTAAGTCCTCCAAGAAGATCATCGGAAGGAGCTATGCTGATGACCCTAAGGCCGAAAGCGTCCGAAAAAAGACTGGTGGCATAGGACGATCTGTTATCTATATTACATTTGAAAAAGCTGTCTTTAGTCTGCTCCGGAATGGACATGATGGCATTGCCGGAAGGAATGGACATTGAAGTAAACTCCCCCTTCGTATCGAAGATGCAGTGGGAGCCGCTCATGATAAGTATCCTTTGATTGGCTCCAAGGCTTACCTCATCGCATAATTCTTCCAGATAGCTGACCTCGGTATTAACAAGAAGAATTCCTATAACACTGCCGGATTTAAGCTGAACGATGCCCCTTGCTATGCCAAAGACATATACCGGGCGAAGGTTATCGTTTACAATCTCCGGAAGCTCATAGGTCCTTACAAAAACAGGCTTTCCGAACCTGTAGATGGCATCCTTGAACCAGTAGGTATCTGTTGGGTCAAAAGGGGAGTAGATCGCATACTTTACCTTGTAATCCGCTTCGCCTTTAGTGTTGAAAATATAGCAGGAATTCACCTCGTTCTTGTAGGTCATGATCTGTTCAAAGATCTGCTCGTTCTGACGCTGGAACTCATAGCTGCCCTGGCCGGTCTTATCAAAATCCGACAGAAGGGACATGTATGTGCTGTCGTTGATCTTATAGGTAAGCGGAATCTTGGTGACGTTGGAAATGTCGGCGATATAGCTGTCAATCTTATCCAAAAGTTGCCGGTTGTTGCTGGAATGAACTCCGTAATAGGTGGCCAGCCTTTCTTTTTCATAGAGACTTGCAGAGATAAGGATAGACCCCGAAAGCAAAATAAAAGCCAGCACGATAATAAGAGTGAATTTGACTACTATTGACAGGTTTTTAAAATGGGTGATCATCTTTTTCATGGCTTTGGTTTTTCCAACATGGGATTTTTCGTTTATAATAATGCTAATTGTACAAACAAGTATTTTTTTAATCAAGTGACCGGGCGGTGATATTTGATGAACATTCTTCTTGTGGATGACGATGAAGTCATCAGAATGGGAATGCAAAAACTTATAGAGAAAGCCGGCAGAGGCTGGAAGGTGTGCGGCGAATTTGCAGACGGAGCTATGGCGCTGGACTATCTTGACAGTCACGGGGACGTGGACCTTATCATCTGTGATGTAAGAATGCCTATCATGGACGGACTTAAGCTTACGAAGACTCTCAGGGAAAAGAACTCTGAAAGCCCCAAGGTCATTATGCTCAGCGGCTACAACGATTTTGAATATGTCCGCAGCGCTTTCATGAACGGCGCCTGTGATTATATATTAAAACCCTTTAAGAAGGATGAGCTCATAGCTCTTATCGAGAAGGTCGAACTGCAGATATCCGATGAAGAAAAGACAAGGCTGAAGAAAGCCGATAATACCGAGTTTATAGCAACAGAGATTTTAAGAAGGCTCTCTTCCTGCAAAGCAGAAGAGGTATCAGGTCATCTGGAAAGACTTAAGGATCTTGGGATAAATACAGGAGCCGGCTGCTTCATGGCCCTAAGGATAGTGGCGGATCAGTATTACCGTCAGTTTTCTCAGGAATCACAATATACAAAGGCTCTGATGGACTGCTATGAAGAACTGGCTTTAATAGCACCCGGCACTGAAGACATTGAATTTATCAGCTGCATTTTGGGAAAAGAGATCCTTGTTCTTGTTTTTGCCACGTCCCTGAAAATCGCAGATTCTTTTGCCGGGGATGTGTTTGAAAAGCTTAATCCCGGTGGTGGCAAAGAAAGATCCGTCACCATAGGTGCCGGCAGTATTTCCGAAAAAAGCGAAGATATCCCGAAGCTGTTTGACGAGGCCAAAAAGGCTGTAATGGGGCGTTTCTATCTCGGACAACATCATTTTATCAGGGCTTTGGATGTGGAAGATAAGACTCTGGAGCTTCAATATGATATAAATCCTGCAGCGGCGGAGCTAACCCATTATGTGACTTTATGCGATTATATGGGAGCGAAGCGGGTCCTGGACAGAGTATTTGTGGATCTTAGCTACTGCAGCGAGGATCTGTTCAGGCAGTACATTCACGCTCTTCTGGACGCTGTCTGTGCCAATGCGTCATCCCTTGGAAGCTACATATCTGCCAATGAACCTGAGACAGTTTTTTGTATAGACTACCTTAATACCTACAGAGAACTTAAGACCTTTATGAGTTCTCTTTTGAAAAATGCCATTGAAGCTATGATGAAGGAGAAGGAGCAAAAGAGCGAGCGCCGCATCGAGATGGCCAAGGACTACATCGCTCTGCACTATTCAGAACCCTTTACCCTTACAGAGATAGCGGAGTATGTGGAGCTTAATGCCTCCTATTTCAGCAATCTTTTTAAGACAGAGACCGGAATGAACTTTTCCGAGTATCTGTTAAATGTCAGGATGGATAAGGCAAAAGAGCTGCTTAAGGACCCCAAGATCAGGATATACGAGATAGGCCAGCTTGTGGGCTATGAGGATGCAGTGTCCTTTGGGAGAGCCTTTAAAAAGAAATGGGGGATTTCCCCAAAAGAATATCGAAATCTGGTTTACTGATATATACAGTACTTTTGAATTCCCAAAAAATTGTATGGGAATCAAAAGTACTGCTATTTTTTTGATGTTAACGGATTGATATACTCATCTTACAGACGGAGGACAAAAAAATGTATGGAGCGATTGAAGCCGGCGGAACAAAGATGGTGGTTGCGCTGGGCGATGACAACGGACAGATCTTAAAGACAGCCAGGATATCCACGGAAACACCTTCGGATACGATGCCGAAGATACTGGAATTCTTTGAGGGAAATGATATAGAGGCCATAGGCATAGGAGCCTTTGGGCCGGTCTGCCTTGATAAAAGCGGCAATGACTACGGAAGGATAGGGAAAAGCCCAAAGCTTCCGTGGGTGGGATTCTCCTGGAAGGAAGCCTTCGAAAAGACAGGCATTCCGGTGGCGGTGGATACTGATGTTAATGCAGCCTGCCTTGGAGAAGTCATCTACGGAAGCGGAAAAGGCCTTGAGGATGTTATTTACATAACCATAGGCACCGGGATCGGAGTGGGAGTTTACTGCGAAGGAAATCTTCTTCACGGAATGCTTCATCCGGAGGCGGGACACATCCTTCTTCCTGTCAGGGAGGGCGATGAGACTTCGGGAAGCTGCCCTTATCACAAGAACTGTTTTGAAGGTCTGGCCTCAGGGCCGGCACTAAAGATCCGCTATGGCATCGAGGCCTTTGAACTTATAGACAGAGAAGAGGTCTGGGAGCTGGAGGCAGACTACATAAGTAAGGCACTTATGCAGTATATCTGCTGTTATTCCCCAAAGCGGATAATCCTGGGTGGAGGAGTCATGAATGTAGAAAAGCTCTTCCCAATGATCCGCAAAAAGACCTGTGAATACCTGAACGGATATCTTGATACGGCGGAACTTCGAGATATGGATAATTATATTGTTCCTGCGCTTCTTGACGGAGAGCAGGGAATAAAGGGAGCTCTTTTCCTTGCAAGGAACGCAAGGTAACTATAGTAAGATCATTTGCTGCAGCTTTGATATAAAAAATAAACTATTTGTTCGTATATGGGAGGAACGATAAATGAACAAGAAACATATTGCATTACTGCTGTCTTTGGTTTTGACAGCGGGAACTATATCCGGCTGCGGCCAGAGCACTGAAGGCGCAGAGGTTTCATCTGCCAGTGACACGGTAAGTGAAACATCCGGGGACTTGGCGGAAACGGAACAAAAAGAGGAGGCACTGTCGGGTAAGATCAGTGTTGCCAGCAACCGTACCGATCTGGAGGAAAGACTTGCTGAGTACGCCCAGGAATTTATGGACCTTCACCCGGGCACTACTGTGGAGTTTGAAACCATTAAGGAATATGACGATGTGATCCCCACGAGGATCGCGGGAGGTGAAGCTCCGGATCTTTTCTATGTGGTTGACCCTATCAATCAGGATACCTACAAGGACTATTTCCTGCCTATCGATGATCTTGATTTTACTGCGGATGATATTCTCTTTTACGAGAACGGAAGAGGAACTGACGGAAATCTTTACGTACTTCCGCTTACAGTTTCTTACTGCGGAATGGTTTATAACAAGGCTGCTTTTGCTGCGGCAGGAGTTAATGAGATTCCCAAGACGGTTGACGAATTTTACGATGTATGCAAGAAGCTGGACGCTGCGGGTATCACTCCCGTTGGGACCGCATTTAAGGATATCTGGCCTATCTATGCCTGGTGCGGCTGGGGAGAGGTTACCCTTACTGCAGGGGACAACAGAGGCGAGAATAAATTTGCGCAGCAGGATGAGATCTACGACGATGTAATGCTCGCATCAATGGATATCGTAAGAAACCTCTACAAGAAGGGATGGCTTGAGGACGATATCATGAGTGCCAACTGGGATCAGTTTAAGCTGGATCTTGCCCAGGGCAAAACTGCAATGCACTATTCGGAAACATGGCTTCCCGCACAGTTTGTAGAGCTTGGTGCAGATCCTGAGGACATTGGTATGTTTCCCTTCCCAGGCGCGAAGAATATCAAAGCCGGCGCAGGCAAGCAGTGGGGCATCTCCAAGGATACCGAAAATCCCGAACTTGCAAAGGCATTTCTCACATATATGCTGAATAACCCTGTGGCTGATACCGATATTCCCTCCAACAAAAACATAGAGGTCAACGATCCCTTCGTAGCAGAGCTGCTTTCCTACGGAATCGAGCCCCTGGAGCCTATTGTGGGAGATGCTACCTTCTCAAATATCAAGAATGATATAGAGCTGGACGGTCAGAAATTCTTCCTCACCTATGTCATGGAGGAGAGCGACGAAAAGGCGGCTGAGCTTATCGCTGACTGGAACGCAAAGTGGGCCAAGGCAAGAGCAAACTATGTAAATTAAAGCTTGTGCTTATGGATTGCTGATGATATGGCAGTATTGCTGATTTGGCAATGCTGCCATTTTTATGCCCAAAAGAAAGGAATATCAAAATGAAATCTAAGATAAAAGACAGGCTATATATAATCTGTTTTCTGTTTGTGCCCCTGGCACTTCTTATGCTTTTTTCCTATTATCCCCTGATGAAGCTGATCCAGCTTTCCTTCACCGACTGGAACGGGATGAGCAGAGATCTCCACTATATAGGGATTAAGAATTACCGGGATATCTTTTCCCAAAAAGAACTGTTCATGACCTTCGGGAACAATATGGCCTATGTGGTAACGGCACTGATACAACAGGTGGCAGGTCTTTTCCTGGCTATTCTTCTTAACAGCAATATAAAGATGAAGACCACCTTCAGGGCGATACTTTTTATGCCCTATATCATCAATGGTGTAGCTGTGGCCTTTATGTTCAACTATATGTATGACTACTCCAATTCACCGGTAAATTATGTGTTGAATCTTCTTGGCGTCGGGTCAGTGCACTTTATCAGCAGCAGTTATATGACCAACTTTGCCCTTTCCTTTATCAGCTTCTGGAAGTATGTGGGATGGACCATGGTCATTTATATTGCCGCCCTCCAGTCGATACCCGGGGAAGTATACGAGGCTGCAAGGATCGACGGAGCAGGGTTCATACAGACCGTTAGATTTATAACCCTTCCCAATATCAAAACAATGCTGGAGGTATCGCTCCTTCTTAGCCTTAACGGAGCGCTTCAGGTTTATTTTGAACCCTTCCTGATAACAAAGGGAGGTCCCAACGGACGCACCGCAACCTTTATCAGCAAGTCTCTGGAGCTTGCCTATTCCTACTCCAAGTATGGGAAGGCCGCGGCCATGGGAGTGATACTTCTGGTGATCATTCTTTTGCTGGTGGCTGCACAGAAAGTGTTCATCAAAGGAGACAGGTAGTATGATTAATATGAAAAAAGAAACTATAAAACCAATTTTTATCATAAACAGCAGGGCTGGGAGATTTTGCATATATCTTTTGATGGCTATAGGAATACTGATGGTATTTGCTCCGCTTTTTATTGTTTTAAACGTATCCCTCAAGACCAATGAGGAATACATGATGACCGGTGTAATGAGCCTTCCCGAGCATATAACGGATATAAGCAACTATGTCAGGGCCTTTGACGAAGGAAACTTCATAACGGGCTTTACAAATACCGCAATTCTTGTGGTCATCTCAGTGCCTGTGACCATAATCATTGCATCCCTTGTGGCTTACACTCTGTCCCGTTTTAAGTTCAGATTAAGGCCCCTGGTATATCTTGCATTCCTCATTCCCACCTTTATACCGGGAATGACCGTGACCATTGCGACCTTCCAGGTGATCAAAGCCCTGGGGATCTACAACACCCTTATGGCCGGGATCCTTCTTTACATCGGAACCGACATAATGCAGATATACATCTTTCTGCAGTTCATAAACAATGTACCGGTGTCTCTGGATGAGAGTGCCATGCTTGACGGAGCCGGAAGGTTTAAAATATATACAAGCATAATCCTTCCCCAGCTTAAGCCCGCAATAGCAACTACGATCATCTTAAAGCTTCTGGGGATCTACAATGACTTTTTTACCCCGTATATGTATATGCCCAAGGTCAGGACAGTGGCAACGAGCCTCTATGCCTTTTCCGGGGACAAGCTGGCGGAGTGGCCTCTTATGAGCGCAGCCATTGTGCTTGTGGCCATCCCTACAATAATCATTTATGTGTTCCTGCAAAGGCACATTATCAGCGGTGTAACAGACGGAGCAGTGAAATAGGAGGAAAAAATGAATCGAATGAATATTTCTGAATGGAAGATAAAAAGAGTATCTGACGGGACTTCTTATGAAACGAAAGTGCCGGGAAGCGTTCTTGAAACTCTTTATGAAAACGGTGTCATCCCTGACCTTTTTGTGGGAGACAATGAAAAATTCGCCCTTGAGATGATGGAGGAGGATTTTGAATACGAGGCGATATTTGACTGCAGCAGTGAGGTTTTCGGCAGCAGAAAAAAGGAGCTGGTATTTGAAGGAATAGATACTATAGCGGATATAATCTTGAACGGGAATTGTCTTTTTCATGCTGAAAACATGCACAGAACCTATGTGACAGATGTTACGGAGCATTTGCTTGAGAAGGGAAATGTTCTCAAGGTGCACCTTTATTCTCCGCTGAAATTCATAAGAGAGGCTTATGAAAAATGCCGCTGCGATGGATCGGAGGATGCAATGCAGGGCTTTGCTCATATACGAAAGGCACACTGCATGTTCGGCTGGGACTGGGGGCCAAGGATTCCGGATGCAGGTATTTTCAGGCCTGTGACTCTTCGTGGATATGACGAGGCAAGGATAGACAACGTGAGGATACATCAAAGACATGAAGAGGGAAAAGTGTATCTGTCTCTTTTTATCGATGAACAGATCCTTGAAGGATGCAAAGCTTCCTCAATAGATGTTGCGGTAACCTCACCCGAGGGAAAAGAATCAGTGACGAAAAATTACAGGGCCGGAGACGAGATACCTGTTGATGATCCAAAGCTCTGGTGGCCAAACGGCTTTGGGGAGCAGAATCTGTATACCGTGATCGTAACCCAGAGGATGGAAGAACATATAACAGATACTTTCAAAAGGCGTATCGGTCTTCGGACCATGACTCTTACAAGGAAAGAGGATGAGTGGGGCGAGAGCTTTTCCCATTGCGTAAACGGAGTTGATATATTTGCCATGGGCGCAGACTATATCCCTGAGGATAACTTTCTTTCAAGGATAACTCCGGAAAGGACAAGGCGTCTTCTTTGGGACTGCAAAATGTCCAATTTCAACGCTATAAGAGTCTGGGGCGGTGGATTCTTCCCGGGGGATGATTTCTATGATATATGCGATGAACTTGGACTTATAGTATGGCAGGACCTGATGTTTGCCTGCGCAGTCTATGATCTTAACGATGAGTTTGAAGAGAATATACATTGCGAGATCAGGGATAATCTTCGCCGCATCGCAGATCACGCCTGCCTGGGGCTCATCTGCGGAAACAATGAGATGGAGATGTTTGTCAAGGACGGCCTTTGGGTAAGTACCCATAAGCAAAGGGCAGATTACATCAAGATGTATGAGTATCTCTTTCCCAAGTGGGTACAGGAGTACGCTCCCGACACCGTATACTGGCCCTCAAGCCCCTCATCGGGAGGATCCTTCGATGCTCCCAACGATGACACCAGAGGAGATGTTCACTATTGGTCGGTGTGGCATGACAACAAGCCTTTTACGGAATACAGGAAGCACCATTTCAGGTATCTTTCCGAATTTGGCTTCCAGTCGATCCCTTCAATGAAGACCATGGAAAAGGTTATGGAGAAACCGGAGGACTTCAATCTCTTTTCCTACAATATGGAGAAGCACCAAAGGAACAGCTCAGCCAACGCCAAGATAATGCAGTATATGCAGGCCACCTTTAAATACCCAAACGACTTCGACACCCTTACCTATGCATCCCAACTTCTTGCCGGAGAGGCCATAAGATTTGGGGTTGAGCATTTCAGGAGAAACCGCGGAAGATGTATGGGTGCCATCTACTGGCAGCTCAATGACTGCTGGCCGGTTATAAGCTGGGCTTCAGTGGATTACTATGGCAGATGGAAGGCGCTTCAGTATTATGCAAGAAGATTCTTTTCCCCGGTGCTTCTTAGCTGCGAGGAGACAAGCACCGTATCTGAAGGGATCCTTGTGAATTCCGAGAAGACCTCCTTTACCCCTGCGATCAGGCTGAATGTATCCAATGAAACTATGAAAGAGCACACTCTTACGGTGGAGTGGGAACTTAGGGATGCTTCGGGAAAAGAACTGTCGGGTACGACTTCTGGTATCGAGAAGCGGGGAATAATGGAAGTGAAAGTTCCGCGACTTACCTCTGTGTGGCTTTTGGAGAAGCACTTCCACGGAATTGATATATACTCTACCTATGTGTCCTTCAGGGCAAAAGAGAATGACAAGGTTGTATCGGAAGGAACAGTCCTTTTTGTGCCTGCCAAGTACTTCCTGTTTGAGGATCCGCACCTTAAGGTAACCGCGGTTTCAGACAATGCCGTTCTGGTCGAAGCAGGCTCTTTTGCCAAGAATGTTGAGATAAGAAACGAGAATGATGACCTCATTCTCTCAGACAACTTCTTTGACATGGATCCGGGATGCAGACAGATCGAGGTGATCCGCGGGGATCTCAAGGGACTTAAAGTAAGAAGTGTTTACGACATACATTAACAGGGGAGAAGAATATGGCGATTTTAAAGCTTGCCCCTGTGTGTAAGGATTACATATGGGGCGGAGAGCGTCTTATCAAAGCATATGATAAGAAATACAGCGGTGAGCGTCTTGCCGAGACCTGGGAGGTGTCCTGCCATAAGGATGGACCGTGCACCATTTCTGAGGGCGAGGAACAAGGAAAGACTCTGAGGGAATATATCAGAAAAAAAGGCAGCACCGTTCTTGGAAAGGACTGTGAGAAGTTTGGGGACTTTCCTATACTTATAAAGTTTATTGATGCGAAACAGAATCTTTCTGTTCAGGTCCACCCTACGGATGAGTACGCGACAGAGCACGAGGGACAGAATGGAAAAACTGAGATGTGGTATATCTCGGATTGCGAAAAAGGCGCATTTTTGTACTACGGCTTTAAGCGCCGGGTATCCAAAGAGGAGCTTAGGAAACGGATAGAGGACAACACCGTTTTAGAGGTTCTGAACAAAGTTAAGGTCAAGAAGGGCGATGTATTCTTCATCGAATCGGGAACGATCCATGCCATCGGGGCAGGGATCACCGTTGTGGAGATCCAGGAAAACTCCAACGTGACCTACAGGGTTTATGACTATGGAAGAAGGGACAAGAACGGAAACGAGAGAGAACTTCATATTGACAAAGCTCTGGAAGTGACTAATACTGACAAGATGGAGGATGACCGTTCCTTTATGCCCCACATTGCCAAGTGCAAGTACTTTACCGTGGATAAGATATTCCTTGACGGAAATACTTTAAGCAGTCTAAAGGGGAAGGTTCTTGAGGATTCCTTTGTAAGCATCGTTATTCTGGAAGGCGAGGGGACCATCAGTCAAAAGAAGCAGCTTCTTAAGGTAAAAAAGGGTGACAGTATCTTCATCTCTGCGGGAAGCGGTGACTTTGAGATAAGGGGAGCATTGGAAGGTCTTTTGACAAAAGTATAAAAGTGGGGGTATGTCATGAACGAATACGCAGTAAAAAGGTACAGATATCTTAATCAAAACGCCATTAAGGGAGAGACACTTTTTGTGGGTTCTTCACTGATGGAGCATTTTCCCATAAATGAGATCCTGATGAGCAGGGGGATTTCCCGGGTCATTTACAATCGCGGGATCAGCGGCTATACTATTCCCGAACTACTTGAGTCAATGGATGAGCAGATTTTTGACCTTGAGCCCTCGGTGATCTTCATAAATATCGGCACCAATGACATCAGTCATCAGGAGGAAACTGCCGAGGTTTTTGAGGCGGATTACAGAAAGGTTCTTGTTGAGATAAAGGAAAGGCTTCCCAAGGCCAAGGTATTCATGATGGCTTTTTATCCTGTTAATCAGAAGGTTGCTGATACTGTTACAGCCTGGCCCGAGGCGCCTGTTGCTGCAAAGCTAAGGCTACAAAGGCTTGGTAAGGCCAACTGTATTGTGGAGAAGCTTGCAGGAGAATTCGGCTACAGGTACATCGACGTAAATGAAGGTCTTTTTGGTGAGGACGGGCAGATGCTTGAGAAGTACACCACTGATGGCATTCACATGTGGCCCGATGCATATGAGCTCATCTTCGACAATATGAAGAAATATATTTTTGAGTGATAGGGTCGCAATGTAAATGAAACGAGTTGATTTTGAGAACGGAAGAACATTTACCAATATCCTTGCCACGGCGATCCCGATGCTGGTGGCACAGATAATAAACCTTTTGTACAACATCGTTGACAGGATATATATTGCCAGGATCCCGGGAATAGGGACGGTGGCTCTTGGGGCAGTGGGACTTTGCTTCCCCCTGGTGATCCTGACCACGGCTTTTACAAATATGTTTGGAAGCGGCGGAGCTCCACTGTTTTCCATAGCAAGGGGACAGAAGAATGAAGACAGAGCGAGGCAGATCCAGAACACCTCGTTCTTTTTGCTGATCGTTACGGGAATTGTGCTGATACTGGTGGGAGAACTCTTCGGAAAGCAGATCCTTACTTTGTTCGGGACCTCGGATTCTGCCATGGTATATGCTCTTCCATATCTTAGGATATATCTTCTCGGAACTGTTTTTTCCATGATAGCAACGGGAATGAATCCCTTTATCACGGCCCAGGGTTATTCCATTGTTGGAATGACCACCATAGTCGTGGGGGCAGCAGCCAACATAATCCTTGATCCGATATTCATCTTTGTTTTCGGAATGGGCCCGGAGGGAGCGGCCATAGCAACGGTTATATCCCAGGGGCTTTCGGCTGTTTACGTCCTCAGATTCTTTTTCGGGAAAAGATGCGCCTACAACCTTAAGATCATGTCCTTTGCAGAGATACGCGGGTGCGGTAAGACAGCCATGAGCATTATTGGTCTTGGCAGTGCTGCCTTTATCATGCAGTTTACCAATGCCATGGTTTCCATATCCTGCAACAGCGTTCTTGCGGATGTGGGAGGAGATCTGTACGTATCCATTATGACCATGGTAAATTCCGCACGCCAGATGATGGAGACTCCGATCCTTGCCATTGCGGAGGGAACTTCTCCAGTTATAAGTTATAACTACGGTGCCCACCGCTTTGACAGAATCAAGAGAGCGATTGCCATAATGGTGGCCATGGAATTTGGCTACACCTTCCTGGTGTGGATGTTCATAAGACTGTTCCCGGCAGCAGTCATCGGAGTATTCAGTAATGACA
>SVGA01000008.1 GCA_015056575.1 Butyrivibrio sp. | reverse complement strand
CCAGCTGTTTTATTTTTGTAACAAGAAATCCACCATTTGTCTTCATAATTAAATACTCCTATATCGTAGTTTTATATTACGATATAGGAGTATTTGTGTCAAGCACACATATCATAACTTCCGGTATAATGCTCATTCCAACAAACTGGAATTGTTAGTACTCTGTCTTATTGCACCGGAGGCATAAAGCATAAAATGCAATCGCCAGAAACTGTGATACCACAGACACAATGACAAGATACACAGGATTCAAATCATACAGGGCACCGAGAAGCCAACTGCCAAGAAACCACGCAATACCAAATCCTGTCTCAAATATTCCGAAACCGGTGCTTCGCATGGAACGTGGGACGATTCCGCTGACAGCTGCTTTCATAATACTTTCCTGCGCACCCATTCCAATCCCCCACAGAATTATCCCAGCTCCGATCAACCAGGCATTTCCAGTCATAAAAACAAAATATGAGAAGAATGTACTGCATAGTGTGGAAATGATCAGAGCCTTCAGCCCGACCTTATCATAAAGCCAGCCAAAGAATAGTGCAGCAAAGGCATCCACAGCCATTGCCCCAGCATATAGCAGGCTGAGCATGGATTCATTAAATGCTCCGGTATTAGCCGAATGAAGTGTGATCAGGGTGAAGTCTGCAAAGCCAAAAGCAAAAAAGCAGATGGCCGCCATGAACAGAACAAATGACTTTCTGAATTCAAAGCTTGCCGGTTTATCTTCCTGCTTTTCAAAGATCTCCGGATCAGGGTATCTTATCTTTGCTGTCAAAACAAGAGCTATGGTGATCATTGCAGGAACAAGCAGTATCGCAAAAGAGATCCTATACGTTGTAAAAAGGTCGTCTGTACCTTTTACAAGAGCTGTTACAAAAAGCAGTACCGGTCCAAGAAACGCGCCAAGCTGATCCAGAAACTCCTGATAGGCAAAGCCTTTTCCGGTTCCGATCTCGCTTGCCGCAAAGCTTACCAATGTGTTTTTGGCAGGCTTTTTTATCGCTTTTCCGATACGCTCTAGGATCACAAGACCGCAGGCCCAAATCCAGCCATGTTCAGGTACGAGTGCCAGTGCAGGAATCGCCAGAGCCTGTATTACATAGCCTGTGATAACAAATGTCCAGTATTTCTTCGTTTTATCTGCTATAAATCCGGATATGAGCCTTAGTGAATACCCGCACAATTCTCCTATACCGGACACAAATCCGATGGTTGCAGCGGATGCCCCTGCGAGGTTCAGATATTCGCCCAATATGCTTCTGGCGCCTTCATGAGTCATGTCCGAAAACAGACTTACGATTCCCATCAGGGTTATAAATATTATGGCGCCAGACAAAGCCCTTTTTTTATCCATGTTCTACTCCACTAATCTCGATTTGCTTATTCTTTTTCAAATCTTTTCTATTTCTTCCATGGCTTCTTTCATGATAGTTTCTTCATCAGCTCTGTAAATATCCAGGCCTGTTGCCTTTATGAGTTTAACATCCTTGATACCGTAGAAGCTCTGTGCCAGCTCTTTAATGTAACCAAATCCGTATTGTTCAGGAACGTATCCGCCGCCTGCAGTCATCACGTAGTAAAGCTTGCCTGCCCTGCAAAGCCCTTTGGGGAAGCCCTCTGCAGTGTATTCAAAGGTTATCCCAAGGACATTTATATTCTCTATATATTGCTTTAACATCGCAGGAAAGGAAAGGTCCCAGTAAGGCGCTGCAATGACTATTGTATCAGCCTGTGCAAAATCTCTTGCCAGTACAAACATCTCATCATCAAACTGTCTTTTAGCGATAAGCTCATCTCTTTTCTCCAGAAAGGATTGGTCGGATACCTGAAAAGCAATGTCTTTAAGGGGAACTCTTTTTACTTCTCCGCCCAGCCTGGTTAAAAGCGCCTCAGAAAGCTTCTTGGTTCTGGAATCGTCTCTTACACATGCATCTATAAAAAGAACCATCATCTATCCTCCGTTCTTACAAAAGAGTTTACTTCTCTTACTGAAGATATCGTGACTGATCAATTTATCCACAAGCATCATTAAACTTACCATAACAGATAATAGCATTTCTGCATATGTATATTTTACATCGCTTTCAAAGGATATTCACAGAAAAATGCCGCCACGAAAATTGATAAATCTTTTCGTGACGGCATAATTCATTTTCCGTTATCTGTTACAGATTCATTATCTTAAATAAATCTGTGATCTGATTACCACCAGAACAGTCTTCTTAAGATTCTTGTAACCACTGCAACAACCTTCTTAACCACCTTAACAACAGGTACAATGATGTTGATGATAGGTGTAGGATCATAGGAAGGCTTGTCGGGCTCTGCAGGCTGATCGGGTTCGTCAGGATCTGTAGGATTTGTGGGATCCTCAGGCTCTACGACTTCGCCTGGATCTGTAGGTTCTGTGGGATCTGTAGGCTCGACCTCACCGGGATCTGTAGGATCCTGAGGATTTGTAGGATCTGTAGGTTCTGTAGGATCTTCTGTTGTGATGCCAAGGAATGTAAGAACTTCTTCTTTGCTTCCAAAGCCATCTGTGCTGCTGGTTGTGAAATAGCTCTTTTCAACTGTTACATTTTTGTTGTCTGAAAGCTGCTCACCACCGCCGTTGTTATTGAAGATGTAGGTAAGAGTACCTGACTCAATAGCTGCTGTGGGAACCTCGGCGCTGTACCAGTTTGTGCCCTCTTCGCGAACCATGGTAGTTCCGGGCCATCCACCGATAAGGTTGTTGTACTCTCCGTTTGCTCCACCGTAGACATAAAGGGCAACATTCTGCCAGGATTCTTCTTCGGCTTTCTCGTTATAGAAATAAACAGTTGTATATGTTACTTCTCCGGCCTCGGCAATTGCTGCAAGAGCGTCCTTCTTGGAGCCGTACTGCTGATAAGCCAGTCCGTTATGAAGGAAGAATCTGTACTTCATGTTGGTGATCTTCATATCATTGGTCTGCTTACCGTTATTGCCGTTGTTGAAGATGATGTTGAGATCTTCGCTTGCACCGGCGGGAACAACAATCTTGTACCAGCCATCTTCCTCTTGAGTCATCTCTGTTCCGGGCCATTCTCCTAAAGATGCTGCACCCCAGGTGTATGCGCATACCTTCTCCCAGCCCTCTGTGTTATAAAAATATGCTGTTGTGAAGCTGCCTGATACACCAAGAGCCTTCTCTGCATCCTCTTTGCTTGTATATCTGTCAACAACAAGCTGTCCGCTTGACTTCTCTGCATCTACTGCAAAATAGATATCTTTGCTCTCCGGAGTGATTCCCTCGATATTTACAGTCTGTATTCCGTCACCGTTATTGAAGATTACGTTGAAGGAATCAGGTTCACCCTTGGTCTTTACATCAGCGCGCCACCAGCCTTCGCCTTCGTTTACTGCAGCACTTCCGGGCCATCCGCCAAAGATCTGTGTTCCGTCTGAAAGCCATCCGTATGCATTAACGATCTGCCAGCCTTCAGTTCCAAAGAAGTAAACAGGGTATGTGAAGATTCCAATAGCTTCCTCTGCCTCTTTCTTGGAGAAGTAAAGCTCATCAGAGCCAAGTGCCGCAAAAGTTCCTGTCGAAGGAGAAACCTTATATGCAGGTGAAACCTTGCTTGCGTCACTGTTTTCAAATGTGATCTCAAACTCATCATCAAGTACTGTTACCCAGTACCATCCGTCATTATCGTTTACTGTAGAAAGAGCTTCTCCGTCTACTCTTGCTGTTACATTGTCCCAGTTATCTGCATTGTAGAAAGAAACTACTGTACCTGTTCCATCATTCTTCTCGGAAAGAACTGCTACAGATCTTCCATCAAGGCTTCCATAGATAATTCCGTCCTTTACAAGGAAGATATCATCGCTTCCCTCAACCATATCGGAATATGTTCCATCTTCGAGAACAGTCTCTGCATTGATGGTTGTTCTTGAAAGTGAGCTGTTGATGATTACAGCACCCTGTACATCTTCGCCCTTTCTTTCAACCATAACGGTCTGAATGTTTCCGCCGGGATTTGTGATGTACTCATCAGCATCGAGCATCTGTCTGCGGAAATTGTTAACAGCCTTAACTTCAGGAGCCTTATAGATGTCGCTTCCGGCCTCACCGATGAGGTTGTCTCCGTAAGGATTGTCTACAGAGCTGTTATTGGGTCTGCTGAAGAACAGAGGTGTTCCTGCTTTTCTTGCTCCGATAAAGGACCATCCAAGAATGATCTGATCGTCGCTTATGGACTTCCAGCTGCTCTCACCATCATTCATGTAGTTATCATGAGACTCAACCCAGGTAATAAGCTTCTCGGGATCTGCAGTATATGTTCTTCCATTTATTGTCTCATCATAGATCTGGTAATCGCTGATCTTGTTTACTGAAAGATTGCCGCTGGCAAGAGCTGAACGAAGACTTGACCCATAGTTGCTTGCAGTGGTTCCGCCGATGTACTCCTGGTATCCCGCAAGTCTGTCATTTGTTCCCTGGAGAACTTCTCCGTACACAAACAGTTCATCATAGCTCTTTGATCCAACCTCAGTTGAATACTGGTTAAGAGCATCCCTCATATGAGGATAGAATGTATTTCTGTCTGTATCTGTGTAGGATGAGGGAACAGGATCATCCGGAAGTGAAATGTGCTTGGCAGTATCCATTCTGAAACCGTCTGCACCAAGATATACGCAGTCCTTTAAGAACTCGTAGAAATACTCCTGGAAGCTGATGTTCTCGGTATCTACATCAGGAAGTCCTCCCATCTCATAATAGGTAAGCTCAAGTCTGTCTGTATACCCACCGCCTGTCATACCTGTTGTGTGATAGAGGTTCTCTGTTCCGCCAACAGCATCGATAAGATCCTGTGATACCTTACCAAGTGTAGGTGTTGTGTGGTTGGGAAGAATATCTACAATGATTGCGACACCGTACTCATCAGCTACATCACACATGTGCTTGAATTCATCTCTGGTTCCAAGCTGATAATTTCCGATGACCCAATCGGTGGGCTGATAGTGGTAATACCACATTCCGTCAGGACCGTGAAGATTCTTGCCCGGATCTGTATCAAGACATTCATTTATCGGTGATGTCTGAACAGCTGTATATCCTGCTTCGGCTATGTCAGCCATGTTCTCTGCTATTGTATTAAAGCTCCAGCAAAATGCCTGGAGAATTGCACCGTCATGTATGTTATCTCTTGTAACAGCTGCATTGTCAGCTGCCTTCTGCTCTCTTGAAGCCTTATGTGTAGAAAGAGTCTTTGCTTCTGCTGCAGTAACAGTAACAGCCTTCGCATTAACAGGAGAAGTAAGATCTTCTTCCAGGTCTTCTTCTGCCTCATCTTCGGAATCGTTTTCAGTCTCTTCTACGGAATCGTTTTCAGTCTCTTCTACGGAATCGTTTTCGGCCTTTTCAACTTCCTCTTCCTTTTCTTCTTCTACCTTATCATTACTTTCTTTGGTGTTGTCAGCATCAGTCTTTTCCTGGCTTTCAACACCCTTAGCGCTTCCCTCGCCACTTTCGTCTGATGCGATCTCTTCCTCCTGCGTTTCAATTGCAGTAGTGTCATCTGCCACTTCAGCTGCCATAACTCCGGTAACGTTACCGAACGAGCTCAAAAAAATAGACAGGCTAAGTCCTGCAGATGCCAGCCCCCTTTGCCACAACTTTAACTTTCTCATGTACCCTCCTAATAAATCATAGTTGTGTGGTATGGATTTGAATCATCCATACAAATTGACAGTTACAATAGTATTATTGATAGATTATTTCATCAACAAAACTAAAGTAATTATATTTTTACCCCCATAATGTTGTCAATTGCACAAAATCCACGATTTTTAGGTTAACATTTTAACCAATGTTAACAGAAACAAAACCCTCCCTACCGGCAAGGCCGATAAAGAGGGTTCATGCTCTTATTTTAGTTTTGTGTAATAACTTATTTCATCAGCTGTTCTCGTTAACGTAGATGGATACTCTGCTCTGGATTATCTGCGCTACCTCTTTTGCCGTCTTCTGACCGCTGAAGTATGCAGATACCTCTTCGTTAATGATGTTATAAACGCTGAGGTTGTAATCTGCTACATTTTCAACACTGTAGATGAAGTCCTTGACCTTCTTAAGCTCATCCTGTGTAAGAGGATCAATTACTATCTCTGTATCTCCAAGGTAGTAGATGTCATCCTCATACTGCTTCTTGCCATCCTCGTCAATGTAATAGTCCCTTTCCATCGACTTCTCTCCCATCTTATCAAAGCTGCTCTGAAGAATAGGGAAATTAGACTCAATCTTGTCCTGGACTTCCGGCAGGAAGAACTGTCTTACAAACTGCCATGCGCCTTCAGCATTCTTGGACTGAGAACTGATGGTAAATCTGCTGTTGGCACAGATCATTGAGCAGTTAACCCCCAGATTGTTGGGATAGCCAACCATGGTAATAGGCTCGCCGAATTCGCCTGCCTCCAGTCTCTTGTAGGACTTGAAGCTGTAAATATAGGCGTTTGAGAAGACAGCCGTACCGTCTCTGTAGCATGTGTTCTTGTAGGAATCCCAAAAACTCTCTTTTATCTCCACCGGGAATTTATTTACAAACTCCAAAAACTCGATGAATTCGTCACTGTCAAAATTGCAGGATTTCTTTTCCCAGTCTATATAGTTCCTGCCTGAAGAAGCAAGTCCGTTGGTGAGCATCAGCTCCCTCGGGGAAAGTCCGAAGGACATAGCATAATCAACTCCCGCTCTGTCGATAATATCGGTACAATCCTTGATGGTAAGGCTATTCTTGCCCTCAAGGTACTTGCTCTTGGTGGCAACACTCTCGATATAGAAACTCTCGGGGAGCTGATAAAGCTTGCCATTTACAGTGAACGCAGACAAAACGTTGTCTACAAACTTCTCATCCTTAAGAACAGGGTCATTCTGGATGAATGGATTAAGATCCGCAAACAGTCCCTTATTAATATAGGAGTTAAGTGAATCCTGGGAATCAAAGACCATGATATCAGGAGTATTACCGGAAACAATATCAAGATTCATCTGAGTTCTGCCGGCATTCCAGTCTTCGTCGGAATTAAGTGATGAATAGTCAATGATCTTGATCCTGTACTTATCATTCTCCTGGTTAAAGGTGCTTGCCTTTCTTCTTACATCATAGTCGATATAAGTTCCCGCAAGGGTAATTACGGTTTTGTCCTTAACCTGCTCCGGAGGAATCTTGGTGAGTTTGTAAAGTGTGTAGTTGTATTCCTCATCAGGGATGTTTGCTATAAATTCATCGGGGCTTATAGCCACTGCACTGCTTGTTGAGAAGTTGATACCAAGGTCGGAATCCATGTAATCAAGGATCTTAACAGTTGTATCAGAAGCCGCATCATATCCGTAGAATCCGTCATTCTGGGATACATAGATGTCATAACCTTCTCCGGGGAAGAATGAGTATTCGTTATAGTTCTTGAAGGCACTTGAAATCTCACCGAATTTCTTTGAAGCCGGGTCAAAGGTTCTGAATTCGATTCCGTTGTCTCCCCATGAGGAAACAAAGTACTTGCCATTAGCACCTTCATACAGGTTTATGTTTCTCTCATAGAATTCGCTGGACTTATCGGTAATATCAACAAGAGTATTGATCGTAAGGCTGTTCTCATCAACGGTTTCAATGCCGTGGGTTGTAGAAATGAGAATCCCGTAGTCCTTGGTATAGAGCAAGCTGTATACATAGTAATCATCCTCATCGGGAGAATTGTATTTAGCAAGGTCAATGCTGAATACCTCTTTACCTGTCTTATCAAATTTCTTGATATATCTCTTGTCACCGTCAGTTTCGGCAAGATTGCCCTCCGGTTCCTCACCTTCAGCGGGAGTCTCAGGATCGGTATCTGCAACCTTCTTGGAATCCGCATCCTCCTCTGTTTCTGTCTCTGCCTCAGTCCCTTCAGCTGCTTCTGCTTCAGGAGCATCTTCCTGTGTGGTCTCCTCAGTCTGTGTTGTCTGTGGCTCAGCGACAGTAGCAGCTTCTCCGTCCTCGGTTTCATAGAGGATTGCATCTCCGTCTTCCATATCGCTCCAGTCATACACATATTGAATGCAGTACATATTGCCTTCCGGGTCGAAGGACCAGCTGCCATAGCTCTCATTGTCCTTCTGGGCGAACCTGAGTGACTGCACATCACTTCCATCCGTATTAAAAGAATATACGTCAAAATATCCGCTATATCCGTAGGTTGCAGTATAGATCCTGTCACCTACCTTACTAAGGGAATTGTAATCAGCCTCGGGAAGGCCCTCAACCTTTTCTGCTTTAAATACGTAGTCCTTGGAGCCTTTGGTCGCCTGATCGATAAAACTGTTGTCATCGCTCTTGCTCTTACCGCAGCCCGCAATGGTTCCGGCAATAAGAACTGTCTCAAGTACGATCGCTATTCCTTTCCTTAATATTCCATTCCTTTTCCTCATAATGTCTCCTCTCCTTCATCAAGCTTCTTCCGTCTTTTGGCTTCGAAGTCATACTTTTTATCTGCTATATATCTTGCCACGCCTCTTACTGTCCATTTCTTGTTTCTGTAGGCGTTTACTATATTAACTGCTGCGATAAGCACAACAGCTATGATACAGATCATTCTTCCCAGCAAAAGAGCTGCCAGCGAATCCTCCCAGCCTCTTGCTATATTTTCCCAGTAGGGGTAATAAATGGCTTTGCCCCACATGCTCCTGGTGCCGGTCTGACGCAGCACCTTCAAAAGAGCCAGAAAAGAAAATCTGTCTGTATTATCAATTACGGATACTCCGTCGTCATCTATTCCAAGACACTCCCTGCAAATAAGCGCAGCAGATCCGTCTACGGGGTTGGGACAAACTACCTGTACGCAGTTTATTCCGCCGACTTCCTGCTGGGTCCCGTCCTCGGCGCCCGGTCCCTGACCGGTCCTTCCGCTGAGTATGGTTCCGAATTTGGACAGGCTGTCATAGGACAGATACACATAGCTCCTATCAAGACCTGCCGCCTTCTGCATCCTTCCATCCTCACGCTTTATGACTCCGGAGATGTAATGGGGAACTCCTCCTATGGTCACGCTCTGCCCGATGATATCCGATGATCCGAACAGCTGCCAGGCCATGTCCTCATCCACAACTATATGATCCTTCATGATGTCATCCGCAAAGAAGTAAGATCCGGAAACCAGAGTAAATGGATGGAAAAGAAAAAACTCACCCCCTACACCTATTGCGGCAACATTCTCTGCAGTTCTGTTCTCAAAACTGATATCCACAGTTCCCTGAGCGCTGTAGCACATGGTATAAAGATTGCTTATATCATCGTCATCATCTGAAACACCTTCATCGGTGAGTTTCTTCTTGAGCTGGTAATCAAAGCGTTTCATCTCATTCTCATCAACAGCTCTGTCTTCCGTAACATAAAGGCTGATCTGAGCCATTCGCCTGTTGCCGGACCATCTGTCCGCCATAAGCTCATCAGGAAGCTTGCCAATAATTGACAGTGAGATCATCTGAAGTATCAGCGCAACAATAAGGAGTACTGCGCAAATTCCCACCAGGATAAACTGTTTCTTATATTTTTTTAGTTCTTTGTTGGGTTCAAAACTTATCTTCATTACTGATTAGCCAGCCTTACCTGATCTCCTGCCTTTATCATTGCTGTGGATGTGGTAACCACATATTCGTCTCCGTTAACTGCGGCTGAAATTGCGGAATAGTTGTCGTCCTGCGCCGTCACTGTAACATCCACTCTCGAAACCATATATCTGTTACCGAGAGGACTGGACTTACTTGTTACAACCAGAATAAACTTACCGTTACTGTCTGTCTTAATTGCACTGTTGGGAACAACAAGGTCGTAATCTACGCTTCTCTCGCCGATGGCCAGGTTTATTTTCTGCCCGGGAGCAACTTCCGTGCTCTCTATCTTAAAGGTAAGAAGCTTCTTGTTGGAAGGATCCGACTTGTCATTCTTTATCGAAGTAAGAGTTGCTTTGAAATCCTCGCTGTACATCCACTCATTCTGAGGTCTTGCGTGATCTCCGACTTTAAGTTTCTGTGCCTGAGCATTTGTAACAGAAAAGCTTACCGCCATGTCCTTGCCGTCAACCTGGATCACAGCCAGGGTCTCATCTGCATTGGTGGACTCTCCCGCAACCTTGGAAAGGCTTGAAATGATCCCTGCAACGGGAGCCTTGATCGATGCTCCCACAGACTCTGCTTCAAGCTTGGCAATCTTCTCTCTTTGCTTGGCTATATTATCTCTTTGCTGACAGAGAGCAATCTCTGTGTTTATGCTGGTAAGAAGCTTCTCTTTGGCTGTCTCGGCTTCCTTTAAAGCCGCCGCGGTCCTGGCCTTTTCCTGCTGGAGAAGAGACAATTTCTGGTCATAGGAAAGTCCCTGCTGCGATCCGTAGGTTCCAAGCTGAGACTTGTCTTTCTCAAGCTCTGCTCTCTGTTCCTCGGTAAGATTGCCCAGAGCCAGCTGATAATCCGGAGTTAAGGCATCATATCCGATCCCGGCGGTGTCATAGCTCTTTTTACCTGTAAGATAATCTATCTGGGCCTGTACGGCGTTGTCCTCGTTAAGAGCGTTGTCGTACCTGCTGGTGGCATCCGCAAGCTCTGCCTGATAAGTGTCGTAGGAGGTATTGCGGCCGGCCCTCACATTGGTGATAACATTATTGGGCACATTGCCGGAGAAAAGAGACTGCTCATAAGCAAGCTCCAGGGTATCAAGCTTCTCTCTGGCGTCTGATAGCTCTGTGGATTCTTTGTCCTCAAGATAATAGATGACATCACCGATTTCCACGTGAGTGCCCTCCTTAACCGCAACCGCCGAGATCTTTCTGGTCTCGCTTACGGTTACATTGTAAGGATCGTCCGCCTCAACTGTACCCGTTCCCCTTATCTGCGGGCTTATGGATCCGCCCATGATCTGCTGGGTCGCCACCTGAGGCAGTGAATAATTCATGATGGTATTGGAAAAGAAAGTAAGTATAAGCATCACAGACAGAAAGCCTATAGCCACGTTTTTGACCATATCCTTCCTGTTTGCCGGCTTCTTATCTCCCCCTGAAGACTCTTTTTCCACAACCTGCGTGTTCTCATCGTTAACCATTAATTCCGACATGTTTCTCTCTCCCTTAATTAACCTTTAATTCCACCCTGGTATGAGATACCCTCAACCAGATAATCCTCGCCGTACAGGAATATAAGAAGCGGCGGGATCAGATATATTACAGCTACTGCAAATGCCAGGCTTATCTCCCCTGTGTTTATCCTGGACAGGAAAACCGAAAGCGGATGCATATCCGAATCCGACAAAAGGATCAGCGGCTGCTCTACCATATTCCAGTAGTCAAAAAATATAAGGATCGCAATGGACGCTATTCCGCCTTTTACAAGAGGCAGGTTGATCCTTGAGAATATCATCCACTCGTTGGCTCCGTCTATTGATGCTGCCTCCACCACCTCCGTGGGAATCCTCTTCATGAATTTTGTCAAAAGATATACCGCAAAAGGCGAAAAGAATCCGGGAAGCAGGATTGCCCATACAGTATCGTAGATGCCTAAGGCCCTTGAAACAAGGAAGTTGGGAACCAGCGTTACCTGATAAGGCATCAGCATTATAATGATATATGCAAAAAAGATAGCTCTTTTTATTTTCCCATCATATCTGGAAAAGCCGTAGGCCGCAAGCACCGCTATCACCAGCTGAACCACAACTATTGGCACCACGTAGACAATCGAGTTCCAGAATTTAAGAAGGTATTCCGGGCTCTTTAATAGTACCGTATAGTACTGGGTAAAGCTTACCATATCCGGAATGAACTTTAGGTTTACCGTCTTTGATACAAAAACCTTGGCTCCCTTGTCTGTTTTTTCAAAGATGCTTCCGTAATTGGCGGAAATCTCCGAAGCAGACATAAAGGAATTTGTGAAGGTAAGTATTATGGGTGCCAGAAACAGTACCGCAAATACCACCGCTGCAGCTGTTACAAGTATAGTCTTCGTATCGCTTATTATTTTCTTTTTCTTTTTTCTTCGGAGGAGTATGTCATCTCCTGCTCTAATGTCCATACTCACCCCTCTACATCTTTTCCATAGAAATTCTCAACCCTGAACATAATAAGAACAAGGAAGGTTACCACGATAAACATGATAATGGCTGCAGCGGAAAGCTTCTGATAATCCAGGGAAGCAAAGGTATTGTTCATGAAATGCTGCAGCATATACAGGCTGTTATAGGGATAGTCTCCCGTCATCAGATAAACCTCCCTGAATACTTTAAAGGAGTTGATGACGGACATTATGGTCACAAACAGCACTGTAGATGACATGAATCTTAGTTTTACATACCAGAAAATCTGGAATTTGTTGGCGTGCTCCAAAGCAGCCACTTCCATAAGGTCCTTGGGAATACTGGATAAGGCCGCCATGAAAAGGATCATGTTATAGCCCAGATTCTTCCAAAGGAAAAGTATCACAATGACCACCGGCGCATAATCTGATTTCAGCCAGTCGATCTTGATAAATCCGAATTTTATAAGTACATTGTTTACCAGACCGTTGTAGTGAAACAGGACCTGCCAGATAAGAACGATGGATGCCGTGGGAACCATCAGGGGACTTAGAAAGAAGGTACGGAAATAACTTTTTCCGGGAATCCTTGATTCCATCACCGCCGCCAGAAACAGAGAAAGAAGCACTGCAAGCGGGACAGCTATGAACGAGAATAAGAGGGAGTTGCGCCCCGCCATTTTGAATGCTTCATTGTTCCACACATTTATGAAATTGGTAATACCCACAAATCTTTTCTGGATCGGATTGTTGATCAGTGAATAGTAGATAACCACAAAAAAGGGAGCCACATAAAACAAAAGCACACCCAGAAGGGACGGTGCCAGGAAGAGCCAGGTCAACAGGCTCTTCCTCTGGTTCGCCGAAAGATTTTTAATTGTTTTAATTTGTATCCTCTTTAACAAAATCAGGAACCTTTCCCTTATAGAATGTGTAATATACCGGTGACGAATTTCTGCTTCCGGAATTTGTTATGATCTCGATATTGTACTGGCCGTTGTAAAGTTCGTCAAAGTCCTGCCACTGATTATAATAATCGCCGCAAACGCTTGACTCAAGGATCCTGGCGATTTGCTCTTCATCAGTATAAACCATTTCCTTACTGCTTACATCACCGTCAATATCATTTAGCGATTCAGTCTCAAGATCATGGCCGGGATAATAATTCATCACTCTTATTTCCTTAATATCAGCCAGATCCAGTTTGTAATCAATATAGATATCATACTTCTTTAAAAGGTCTAAAGTATAGGTATAATTGTCGTAAATATTGATATCCAGACCCACATACCGGTTACCTTCATTGTGATATTCAACGGTACCTATAGCAAAGTTGTTCTTGGCATATTCAAAGCTGTAATGCTCCAGTATGTCTTTTCTCAAAGCATCGCTGAACTCGGAATAATCAAAGTTCCTGGTGTCCTTACTCTCTCCGAGTGCAGAGAATCTAAGCTCGTGAGAATTGCCTGTTCCGTCCGCTTCTCTTAAGTTGTCATCATTAAACACAGGGAAATGTCCGGTCTTGTACTCATCACTGTCAATGATCTTTGCAAGAGCATCATCTACATCATTGTAAGGAACAGTTATGTATCTGTAAACTTCTCTTCCGCTCTTTAATCGGTATAAAACGGTCATCCCATAGCCGAGGGAATCATATCTGTCCTCCCCTTCGAGCCTGGACTCAGCTTTTCTGTTAATCATACCGGCTCTTGTAACGGTAAGGAAACTGTCGATATCCGTGATCTTCATATTAGCATCGGAAAGATCGTTATAGTTCAGGAAATAGGAATAAAAATTGTAATCATATACTCCGTCTACGATCGCACAGCTCGCGATCTTGTCCTTTGCAGGTACATAGCTGTCATAGCCAAGAAGATCGCCCCTCATTATCACAAAGGTCAGCAGTACAAAAGCCATAGCCATTACTGTCTGAGCAATTCCCTTGAAGAATCTTCTGATGTTGCCTTCAAGTACAACCTCTACGATACATCCCGTTAGAAAGGTTGCAAGGAGCATGATAACGCACATCATTGTATACAGCTTCTGATTCCATACGCTGTTGTATATGAAGTATACGATAAGACCGCTTCCAAGTCCTGCTATGAAGCACACGATTATCTTGACGATCCATCTGAAAGGCCTGAGCGCAATGCTCTTTCCTGTCCACTCGGTCTTACGAATCCTTGCGAAAATAACAGCAAATACAAGGGCAATGATACCGGTAATGAGCATATCCATGTCATCGGGAAATGTGATACCCAAAAGGTCTTTAATATTACTCATTCCGAAGTAATCACTGTTATTTTCAATGTACTGATATATAAGGCTATTGCAATGTACCCTGTCAAAAAACGGAGCCAGGTGAACATTGGTGGCTGCCAGGTTACTGTAGGTAGCATAGAAAATTTCCTTGTAGAAATCAATAAGGCCTGAAATGATCAGGGATACAAATGTGAAGCATCCCGTGAGTATTATCGCTATGGGAAGTGTTCCGCTTAGCATAACCGCCAGGAAGGTTATGTTATAAAAAGTAAAGAACAGAACAAATACCCTGACAGTCTCAATAAGCATCATCAAAAGCGAGTAGCCGTTAACAGCGCCCATGGCTGCTGCAATGATAACAGCTATGATTTCGAGCCCCACATACATGATCATGAAGGTGCTCATGGAATTTCTGTAATTTCTGTATATCCTGCCTCTTCTGGTGGTTGGCTGGCTGTAATAGAAGTCCATCTGACTCTGGCTGAAGACGTAGGAGAAACTCTGGATCGCAAACATAACTGCAATTCCGATGACGATGATCCAGCCCAGCTGTTCCATGCCAAGAATTCTCGTTACCGCCTTAAGCTTCTCAATTCTGAGGACCTCTGCACTCTGATTGTAAACAGCAGCATAATTGATGGATCTTGACACCATCATGATAACTCCCAGGATCATATATGCTGCAAGTACGGGCACTGCGATCATATAAGTCCACAGAGTTCTGTTGATGTACGTTCTGTGATTTTTAATCTTATCACCCAAGGACAAATTTGCGGATGTCATACCCAACTACCTCCGTTTCACTGATAAAGATCTCTTCAAGAGTAAGTGCAAGAACCTCGAAGAATAAAGGGTTACCACGCTTAAAGGCGGCTTCTACTTCTTCTCTCTCGCCTCTTATTGTGATGGTGTGAAGTCTTCCTCTTGTCTCATGAACAAGGATATTCAGGCCCTCAAGGGCTTTCTCCTCGTCTTCCTTGCTGTTGAATACGCACTGTACCTTCTGCATTCTGATCTTCATATCCTCTATATCCTCAGAGAGGATTACTCCGCCCTGATGAAGAAGACCGATGTGGTCGCAGATGTCTTCCAGTTCTCTTAAGTTATGGGATGCAATAATGGGTGTCAGTCCCCTGTCTGACATCTCAGCCGCGAAGATGCTTTTAACAGCCTGCCTCATAACAGGGTCCAGTCCGTCAAAGGTCTCATCGCACAAAAGATATTTGGTTCCCGCGCACACGCCGAGAAGAACTGACAGCTGCTTCTTCATACCCTTTGAAAATGTGCTGATTCTTCTTCCTGTATCCAGCCCAAAACCTGTGCACATCTTGTGAAATCTGAGCTTATCAAAATTTCTGTACACATTCTCATAGAAATTGGCCATTTCAGCCGGTGTACTGTTGGGAAGGAAATACTGTTCATCGGAAATATAGAATATATCCTTCTTAACATCGGGATTATCGTAGACAGGTCTTTTGTCCACAAGAACAATTCCTGCATCCGGCCTTATTACTCCCGAAATGATCCTTAGAATTGTACTCTTACCTGCACCGTTGGTTCCCACCAGTCCGAATACTTCGCCGTCAAGGATGTTAAGCGAAACACGATTGACAGCTTTAATGTCGTCAAATGATTTTTCAAGATCCAGTAATTCAATCATGCCTTTTCTCCCCTCTTGCCCTCACCCGGGTTTCCCGAGCCGGAAAACTGCTGAATGCGACTCCTGATTTCCTCTACCAGTTCGTCGATTGAAAGACCTATCTCATCAGCTTCCTTAAAGAGCTCTACAATCCTGGCTATAAGTTCGTTCTTCTTGTCCTCTACAAGAAGTTCGTTGCCTTTGACAAAGTTACCTCTGCCCTTGACAGTGTAGATGAAACCCTGTCGTTCAAGCTCCGTATAGGCTTTCTGAACCGTATTGGGATTGGTGGAAAGTTCCACGGCCAGGCTCCTGACCGAGGGCATCTGATCCCCCTCCTGCAAGATTCCTTTGTACATCTGCATTTTGAAATTTTCCACGATCTGTTCGTAGATAGGTCTGCTGTCCTGATAATCGATTAGATTCATGTATGCCTCCAATTGCTAAGTGCTCTACACAAAAATACAAGGTGTACTAACACAACTAGTACACCTTGTATTCTAATACCATAAGTACGATTATGCAACAGCTTTTACAAAAAAACTTAAGCCTTTTCTATCAGACTGCGTCTACGTTTCTGGTGGCAATAACATCAACGCCTGTACCGGCTACATTCTTAACAAGAACATCACCGATCTTAGCAGGTGCGTTGACCACGGCAGCATCAATATCCTTCATAACCTCAAAGATCTTGCTCTTGGGGATATCATTTGCTGTCTTGACGGAAACTCTCTCCTTGTCGCCGCCGACGATCTTAACTGTGCTGGTAACGATCCTGGTGGGATTTACAACTTCTTTTCTTGCATAGATGTCACCCTTGGCGCAGGTATTACCCTTTACCTCGGTAACCTCTCCGTTGTCCAGAGTAACTGTAAGAAGGCATCCCATGGGACATCCGATACATGTTAATTCTCTATTTTCCATCAGCTTGTCACTCCTTTTCTATCTTAACAGTTATCTTTTTAAGATTAGGATATTCGTCCAGTTTCTTTTTCTGGAGAATGATCTGCTCCATCTCTCCGGGGGCAAGAATTCTCTTCTCGTTGTGCATCACTCTCTCATCATCGAAGTAAACACTTACAAAAGAGTTCTTGTAAACATCACCTACTCTGAATCTTACAGTGAGAAGGTCATCCATTCTGTCCTTATTGATGGTGCTGGGAACTGTATATCTTGCTCCGTCGGTAGCAGCAAGCTCGATCACATTGGAGTTATCCGCGTCCTTGCAGCCATCATTAATGTACTTAACAGCATTCTGCCCGGCTCTCTTGGCCTCTTCGGATACATAGTCAACAAGGTCATGCACATGAAGAACGTTTCCGCAGGCAAATACGCCCGGGATATTGGTCTCCAGAGACTCGTTAACAACAGGACCTGATGTGATTGGGCTCATGGTAACGCCTGCAGATCTTGAAAGCTCGTTCTCGGGGATAAGACCGCAGGAAAGAAGAAGTGTATCACAGGTGTATCTCTCTTCTGTTCCGGGGATGGGCTTTCTGTCGGGACCAACCTCAGCAATGGTAACTGCCGATACATGGTCCTTGCCCTCGATATCTACTACAGTGTGTGAGAGCTTAAGCGGAATGCCATAGTCGTCAAGACACTGAACGATGTTTCTCTTAAGTCCGCCGGAATAAGGAAGAAGCTCTGCAACCACCTTAACCTTGGCTCCCTCAAGAGTCATTCTTCTTGCCATGATAAGTCCGATATCACCGGATCCGAGGATAACAACCTCACGACCGGGCATATAGCCTTCGATGTTTACAAGTCTCTGAGCTGTACCGGCAGAAAAGATACCTGCGGGACGATATCCCGGAATGTTCAGGGCTCCACGAGGTCTTTCTCTGCAGCCCATTGCAAGGATAACTGCCTTGGCAGGAATCTGGAACATGCCGTCTTCTCTGTTCATGGCCGTTACCGTCTTGTCAGCCGCAATGTCCATAACCATGGTATTTAGTTTGTATTCAATACCAAGATCGAGAACCTGCTTGATAAAGCGATAAGCATATTCGGGACCTGTGAGCTCTTCCTTGAAGGTATGAAGTCCGAAACCGTTGTGAATACACTGATTAAGGATTCCGCCAAGCTCATGATCTCTTTCCAGAATAAGAATGCTGTCATTTCCGGCCTCTTTTGCAGCTACAGCTGCTGCAAGACCAGCGGGGCCGCCGCCTACAATTACGATATCATATGTCTTCATGAGCCGCTTACCTCCCCTTTTGTTCTCTCAAGGACAATGTTAGATTTTCCGCCGCTCTTTGTGATCTTCTCATAAGGGATACCCAGCTCGCGGTGAAGGATCTCCATAGTTCTGGGTGAGCAGAATCCCGCCTGGCATCTTCCCATGCCGGCTCTTGTCCTTCTCTTAACACCGTCAAGGGATCTTGCGCCAAGAGGTCTGTGAATAGCATCAAGGATCTCTCCCTCTGTAATGGACTCACATCTGCAGATGATGGTTCCGTAAGCGGGATTCTCTTTGATGAGTGCGTTTCTCTCTTCAATTGAAAGGCCCTCTGTCTTCTTAACACCCTTACGTGTGCCAATCCAGTTAGCCTTCTCCTTAAGTCCCATCATGTCCTTCATCATGTTGCCGACCATCTCGCCGATAGCCGGGCTGGATGTAAGACCCGGAGACTCAATTCCCGCACAGTCAATAAAGCAAGGCGCATCAGCAACTTCCTTAATGATGAACTCATGATGTGACTCATGAGCACGAAGTCCTGCAAAAGATGTGATAACGTTCCTGATAGGAAGGTTACGAACATGATCTCCTGCCTTTGCGATAAGATCATCGATACCTGCTGCTGTTGTGTTGTTGCCTTCCTTGTTCTCAATATCTACAGCTGTAGGTCCTACAATAAGGTTACCATGGATTGTAGGTGATACGAGAACACCCTTACCAAGGTTAGTAGGCTGAGGGAAGATCGTGTGCTTAACATGTCCGCCAACAGTCTTATCAAGGAGACAGTAATCTCCTCTACGAGGTGTGATGTGGATCTTGTCGGCACTTACCATATTATGTATTGTATCAGCATATACACCTGCAGCATTTACAACGTATCTTGCTACATACTCACCGTTGTTGGTTCTCAGATGCCAATTGCCGTCTTCGCCTTTTTTAATATCTTCAACTTCTGTATTAAAGCGGAAGTCAACGCCATTCATATTGGCATTCTCCGCCATGGCAATATTAAGTTCGAAAGGACAGATTATTCCGCTTGTAGGAGCCCAGAGTGCTCCCTCGACATTCTCTGAAAGGTTGGGCTCCATCTCAAGAGCTTCCTCTCTGTTCAGAATCTTAAGTTCCTTAACACCGTTGGCAATACCTCTGTTATAGAGGTCATTAAGTCCATCAAGGGCCTCCTTGTGGATACATACGACCATGGCTCCGTTTCTCTTAAAAGGAATATCCAGGTCTTTTGCCAGATCACCCATCATCTCATTGCCTCTGACATTGAGCTTAGCCATTAAAGAGCCTTCAGCTGCGTCAAATCCGGCATGAACGATGGCAGAATTGGCTTTTGATGTCCCTTCGCAGACATCCTCGCATTTTTCCAGTACGCAAACGTTGGTCTCATAACGTGAGAGCTCTCTTGCGACTGCGGATCCGGTAACGCCGGCTCCGATCACGATCACATCGTACAACATAAGTAGTCTCCTTTTTTTCGATAAATCCGAAGAAAAGGCGAGAGAAAGCAGACTGTGTTCTCCACAGATATATGCTCGCTCTCGCCCTCCATTCATTATCAAGTTAATTCTATAATACTTACAATTTGGACTTTGTGCAAGCACCAAATCCTATTCTGTTAGCTTCTTCTTAGAAAGGAAGAGCCATGTAAAGCAGAGATGCTACAACACCACCACAGATAGGAGCTACAAGCGGAATCCATCCATATCCCCAGTTAGCATTCTTCTTGCCGAAGTTAGGAGCAAGGAGCTGATATGCAAGACGAGGAGCTGAATCTCTTGCTGCGTTCATAGCATATCCTGTAAGTCCACCGAAGGAAGCACCGCAAGCAACGATTACGCCGTATACGAGAACCCAGCTAACTGCTGAATCGCCAGCGTTTCCAGGGATAGCTGCAAGTGTGAATACCAGAACAAATGTAGCTACGAACTCAGAAAGGAAGTTCAGTACAGGATTCGGGATTGAAGGGCCTGTGCAGAAGCATCCGCGAACAACGTCATCATTAGCAGTAGCTTTGATATGATCTCCGTAGAGAACCATAAGAATAGCTGCGCCGCAGAAACCGCCAAGCATCTGAGCGATGATGTAGCCGGGAACAAGTGCCCAATCCATGCCGCCTCTGATAGCTACACCGATTGTAACTGCAGGGTTGAAGTGTGCGCCTGACATTGCACCGAAGGTGAATGCAGGAACCATAACTGCCATACCCCAGCCGATAAGGATGTGAACAGCTCCGCCACCCTTGAAGCCTGACTTCTCGAGACTAACGTTACAGCAAACGCCGTCACCAAGAAGTACCAGAATCAGTGTTCCAATAAACTCGCCAATGTAAGCACTCATAAAATTTTTACCCCCTTTGAGTAATTTATAGTTATTTTATTCCTCACCATGTTAGTTGTATCAGTCCTTGGCCCATCCAAGAGTTGTGTTAACAGCCTTCTTCCAGCCTTTCAGCTTAGCTTCGCGATCCTCTGCGCTCATATCAGGCTTGAACTCCCTGTCGATAGCCCAGTTCTTGATAACGTCTTCCTTGCTTGACCAGAAGCCAACTGCAAGACCTGCCAGGTAAGAAGCACCCATAGCTGTTGTCTCAACACATACAGGACGATGTACGGGAGCATCAATGATATCTGACTGGAACTGCATAAGGAAGTTGTTCTTACATGCACCACCGTCAACCTTAAGAGCTGCAAGCTTGATTCCTGAACCCTCTTCCATAGCGCCCAGAACATCATGTGTCTGAAGTGCGAGAGACTCAAGAGTAGCACGGATGATGTGTTTCTTGTTAACACCACGTGTAAGGCCTACGATAGCTCCACGTGCGTAAGGATCCCAATAAGGAGCACCAAGTCCTGTGAAAGCAGGAACTACGTAACATCCGTTTGTATCAGGAACCTGAGTTGCGAAGTACTCGGAATCAGGTGATGTATCAACCAGCTTAACCTCATCACGGAGCCACTGGATAGCTGCGCCTGCTACGAAGATTGAACCCTCAAGAGCGTACTCAACCTTGCCGTCAAGACCCCATGCGATTGTTGTAAGAAGTCCGTTGTTAGGGAACTGAGGCTTTGTGCCGATGTTCATCAGCATGAAGCATCCTGTTCCGTATGTGTTCTTAGCCATACCTGACTCGAAGCATGTCTGTCCGAACAAAGCTGCCTGCTGGTCGCCTGCTACGCCTGCGATCTTGATAGGGCCGCCGAAGAACTCGGGATCGGACTCGCCAAACTCTGTGCTGCTGGAAGGAAGTGCCTTAGGAAGCATGCACATAGGAATCTCGAGCTGTTTGCAAAGCTCTTCATCCCAATCAACTGTGTTGATGTTGAAGATCATTGTTCTGGAAGCATTTGAATAATCTGTAGCGTGTACTTTGCCCTTTGTGAGCTTGAAGATAAGCCATGAATCAACGGTACCGAAGCAAAGCTCGCCTTTTTCTGCTCTCTCACGAACACCCTCTACGTTGTTAAGGATCCAACGAAGCTTTGTTCCAGAGAAGTAAGGATCGAATACAAGACCGGTCTTGTTGTAAGCTGAGTTATCAATTCCGGGATACTTGTCGATAAGTTCCTGCTTCATGTCTGCAGTTCTGCGGCACTGCCAAACGATTGCGTGGTAAACAGGCTTTCCTGTAGCCTTCTCCCAAACAATTGTTGTCTCACGCTGATTGGTGATACCGATTGCAGCGATGTCCTGATAAGTAGCCCCAATCTTGTTCATAGCCTCACGAGCAACTGAAAGCTGTGTCTGCCAGATTTCATTAGCATCATGCTCTACCCAGCCGGGCTGAGGATAATACTGTGTGAACTCTTTCTGAGCTACAGAACACATTTCACCCTTCTCGTTAAACAGGATACATCTGTTACTGGTTGTACCTGCATCGAGCGCCATAACGTATTTTGCCATTACTAAAACCCTCCTTTTCCTTGTGAAAGAAATATTATTAAAGCCCTGTCGCTTTAATTTTCATGCTCACAATCCCCAGACGTCCTCATTGGTTGTGGAGATTGCCAACGCTCCCGCATCCAGAGCGTTCATTACGTCTTCCCTGTCAGCAATAAGCCCCCCGGCTATGATCGGTACTCTGCTGACTTTGTTGATCCTGCGGATCATCTTGGGAAGAACTATTCCGGGCAAAAACTCAATTATGTCCGGCTTGACTCCCTGACTCTTAGCCTGCTTCTCAATATTCTGAAGGGCCAGACTGTCCAGGATAAAATATCTGAGTACCGTATTCAGTTCAAGCTCCTTGGCATGAGGGATAAGATTGCTCTTGGTGGTTATGATCCCGTCTGCCTCGGTGTTATTCTTAATGAAGTCAAGGCATACATCCTTGGAGTTGTTAAGACCTGTTATCAGGTCCACATGGACCATGGCGACCTTGCCGGCCTTCTTTATCTTCTTTACTATCTCCGGGATAGAACATATATCCCCGTAAAGAACAAATATTATTTCCACATCTTCCGTCAGCGCCGTGTCCAGACCTTCGTCATTTTTTACAGCCGCAATGATGGGATTAATCTCTATTGTGTTAATAAATTCACGATTTTTCATATCTATAAAACCAAATAAAAAAAGAGCAGACAAAGTAAAATGAGGTTCCCCCTCATTTAACCCTTACTCTTTTCTCAAGGCTCTCAATTTAGTTTTGCATAACCTGCATGATGACTTAAACATTCTGTCCACCGTTTAAACCTTGTCCAATTTGTTGATCACATCTTGTTGCGATTACGACCATGGGTCAGTTCTTACGATAAATTTATGATAAATCCTCTTTGTGCAAAATGCAATAGCTAAGTTTATACTATTTTTATTTTTTGTACTTATTAACAAAAATCTTGTACACTTTTTGGCAGATAATAATATGAAAAATATCATTTTTGCACAAACTCTTTAAAGTGCGAAAGTTTCCGTTAAGTCAAAGTGCGCATACGAGTCAGTCTTCTCCGCTGAACACCTTATCCCTCAACTTCTTTCCGGTAGGTGTTGTGGCAAGTCCTCCCGCAGCTGTCTCCTTAAGAGTTTTGGGCAGTGCATCTCCCACTTCTCTCATGGCATCAATACACTCATCCGCAGGTATTTCGGAAGATATCCCCGCCAGAGCCATGTCCGCGCTGGAAAAAGCTATCATCAGCCCCGATACATTCCTTTTTATGCAGGGAATCTCCACCAGTCCTCCCACCGGATCGCACACAAGTCCCATCTGGTTGGCAATGGCAAAAGCGCAGGCATCAGCACACTGAGAGGGGGTGCCTCCCATCAGCTCCGTAAGGGCAGCCGCGGCCATGGCAGCTGCGCTTCCGCACTCTGCCTGGCATCCGCCCTCCGCCCCCGCAAGGCTTGCTTTGTTTGCGATCACCATACCGAAGGCTCCCGATGTGAACATTGACATCACAATATCTTTTTCCTGAAAGCCTCTGTCTTCATATAAAGTAACAAGGCAGCCTGGAAGGATCCCGCAGCTTCCCGCAGTGGGCGCAGCAACTATCTTGCCCATGGCAGCATTGCATCCTGCCACAGCAAGGGCTCTGGCTATGGCCTTCGACATCTGGTTTCCGCACAGGGTCTCATTCCCGCTGCAGGCATACTCGCTCATTTTGTAGCCTTCACCGCCGGTAAGGCCCGACATTGACTTCTGATCCGGTTTAAGCCCTTCCACCACAGACTGCCTCATGATCTCAAAATTAAGCTGCATCTTCTCATACAGCTCCAGCGTTGTCATCTCCATTGAGGCGGCCTGATCCTCAAGGACCAGCTCGCTTATCTTAATATTTCTGTGCTCAGCTTTCTCAACAAGCTGGCTTATGCTGTCATATTTGATCATATTTAAACCCTTCTGATAAGGATTGCATTGGTAACATGCTCAATCCCGCGAATATCGTCTACAAGCTTCTCCGGAGGCTGGTTATCCACCTCAATAGTCATGATGGCATCTCCGCCCTTCTCCTGCCGGGAAAGTCTGAAATTGGAGATGTTCAGGTCCGAATACCCCCAGTGCATCATGTTGGTGACGCTGGCTATAACGCCGGGCCTGTCCTCATGCATCACCAGAATGGTATTGTTGTCCCCGTTGAACTCAACCTTCATGCCGTTTATGCTGTTGACCATAATGTTGCCGCCGCCAATACTGGCACCCTGCATAACGCCGTCGGTGCCGTCCTTCAGAAAATAGTGGATCCTGGCGGTATTGGGATGAGCACCCTTTATATTCTCTTTGACAAAGCTGTAGCCGATGCCTCTTTTGTCCGCAATATCAAGAGCATCCCTGATCTCCGGGGAGTAGCTCTTATAGCCCATGATCCCCGCCAGAAGCGCTCTGTCCGTTCCATGTCCCTTATAAGTCCGGGCAAAAGAGCCTGATAAGGTGATCTCAACTCTGCCAAGCTCGCGATCATCCACCAGCTTATTCACAACTCTCCCAAGGCGCACCGCACCTGCCGTATGAGAGCTTGAAGGTCCTATCATAACAGGGCCTATGATATCGAAAACGTTCATATATACCTGCTTTCTTTATATGTTTAGTCTTTGCGAATTTCTATTTAAGGTTTTTTGAGGATGATTATTGAGCATAGGGCTTTGGTTATTGTTGTTTCTTGGGGAAAACTCCGTTTTTGAGGCCTGAAAGCCAAAAATAATACCATGTCAGGGAATATCGGTATTTTGGTATTATAAAAATAATACCAAACTCGTCATATACATCTCATGTTATTACAAAAAGCCTCAAAAATCAGGTAAAGGAGGTCAAAATGTAATACCAAACACCCTCTATACGAGTTGTGTTATTATTTCTGCGCCGCTTCCGAACTTATTATATCACAGGCATTCGTGCTATAATCGTTTCATGAAACACTACGCCTATATCCTGGAATGTGCCGACGGAACCTACTACTGCGGCTACACCAATAACCCCGAGAACAGAATAAAGACTCACAACGCCGGCAAAGGTGCCAAATACACCAGAGCAAGGCTTCCCGTGAAAATGGTATACAAAGAGGAATATGATACCAAAGAAGAAGCCATGAGCCGGGAATGGCACTTAAAGCGACTGACCCGTGCCCAGAAAGAAGCTCTGATAGCAGGGGCAAAAGAAACATCGCTTCCCGCAAAGTCTATAGAATTAAATATCCTAAAGCCATAGAATCGATTATCAATAAGTCATAGAATCGATTATCAATAAGTCATAGAATAACCCATCGCCTGATGAAATCCTGCGATGGGTTTTGTTATCTTTATATAGACACCCTGTTTAAGGCACCGGCTAACGGTCAGCTCTTTTGGTGTCACCTTCTGTCATTTTAGCCGGTGGGCGTCCCGGATCCGGTGTTGCCGGAACTTCCTTCAAGCATCATCCCTATTGCTTCCATGGCAACCTCATAGAGCATAGCCATCTGCCTTGTGTTCTCGTCATCTATCTCGGCCATTTTCCTGTACTGGGCGGTAAAATATACCTTTGCCTGCTCGATGGCGGCTTTTGAGATCATATGCCCGTTGGAATAAATAGTTCCGGTCTCGGCATTGTACTTGCCGGAAGAACTCTTTGCCTTCTGGGATTCTCCCATTCCCATGGAACGAGCCAGTGAATAGATCAGATCTTCTCTTTCCTGTGCCATACTCACCTCCGAAAATGTGCCTTACATGTTAAATTAATTATCCTTCAGTAAGCCGTCTATTTCAACCACAAAATATCATTTATCTCATCGCATCATTCTACTGCTTTATGGCATGGGCTTGTTGGGTGCATTGAAGCTCTCAATAGATGCCGCCTTCTTAAAGCTATCAAAGGCTCCCTTGTTGTCCACATGTACCACATAGTTTCTTGGGCCTGTAAGCTCCAATAGCATCTTGCTCTTATTGATCTCATTTACGGTAAACACCCAGTTTTCTCCGTGGCAGTCAAATTCAAATCTCACGGTCTCAGGATTGCTGTTTTTGGCCGGAGACAGGTTTCCGTGAATCTTCTCCACAACTGAGTAAAGTGCTCTCCAGTTATCAGCGTTGACCCTCACTCTTCCGTCGGGACCGTCCGCAACACACACATCCGATTCAATGCAAAGCACAAACAGATCCGTCTTAAAGTGTCTTAGTCTGTTGGATTCCAGGGCCACCAGAACCAGCAGTCCCACACTGAAAATAACAAATGCGGATATAAGGTAAACCCATATCCATTTTCTTCGCTCTTCAAGTTTCTGTAACATACATTCAAGTCCTCCCCTGTGATGCTTACCACATAATACTATAGTGAGCCAAGTAATATCAAGCCGTTACAGGTTATTGTATTTGTTCGCAAAATCAGGGGCTGTCTCACTGAATTGAATCAGCGCGACAGCCCTTTATATCTATGCTTCAGTATTATGATCCCATATTCGGATAATTTGCAACGCCAAATTCAGAATCAAAGTTTGCAATAAAACTTAGCATTCCATAATATAAAATTACTGACTTCTTTCCGGTTGCCAGCTTTCCTTTGTTAAAATTCACAAGATAATATGGAGCGGACTCTTCTCCATCGCCATCAGGATCAGCGCCTTCAATAATATAGATACCATTAGCTGCTACTCCCGTATCAATATCATCCTTCACATAAGTGATTGATGTTATCTTAAATGTTTTGTCAAAATGCATTCTGATTACCGCATTATCTCCTTCAGTATCCTCCATTCCGATGTCAAAATAACTATTTCCGGCCATGAGTGCGAAAAATGCTGCATCAATGGACATATACCATGTGCTGCCTTTTTTATAGAACGGGGCTATGCTATCATATGCAAATCCATAGCGATTTGTATAAACAGTATATCCATATGCTGTCCAATTAAGAGCCCTCATTCCAAGAGAGCCATCTTTATTGGGCATGACAGTTATCGCATCCTTTAATGTTCCCTTACTAAGTTCTGCAAGACGAGCAATCTCTTCTCTATCAGATACAGGAAGAGAACTATAATCTATTTCATCCAGGCTATATGAATCATTAGGATTTACTAAAATAGCGCCGTTTTTTGTAAGATAATACTTCTGGCCTATTTTCTCCATCTTCATAATGCCTGCACTGCCTTCTACATATTCCAGATAACCGTCACTGTAAATGTTCAGTTTCCTGCAACCGCCAAAAGTTGTCTGAAGATAATCCGGAACTGAGTATAAGCCTGTAACCGGAAGAGCATTGGTACCTAGAACATAGAAATCTGATTCTTCTTCTCCTGAAGGATCTAACGATATCACTTCATTTTTGACCTTTCCACCCAGAGTTTCATAGACAAATCCACTTATACTGCCATCCTTGTTAAATACTGCTACCGCTTTATAGTTTGAATGTATGGCGTCTGCAATGAACGTTCCGGTAGTCTGCTTACCATTCTGGCCGTAGTAATACCATTTACTTCCGGTCTTTCTAAGAACATTTCTCTCCAGTTTATGAGTTCTTGGTGAATAGTAGTAATAAATGGTCTGCCCATTTATTTTTACTGCTGTTCTTCCTGTAGCAAGGGTACCATCTTTCTTTACATAGGCATCCTTTGCGACAGAACTCTCATCAGCAAACGTTTTACCTTCTGTACCGGTTTTAATCGAGCCATCCGCTCCGAGACGATACAATTTGCCCTTTATAGTAATGTCTGTGTTTCGAACCAGTGCACCTTTCTGAAGCCCCTGTACATCATTTACATTAAAATACAGTTTTTTAGAGGTATTGTTGGTTCTTACCACATTTTCATCACACAGAATATTTCCGTTTACATCAGTAGCCGGGGCAATAACAGTCTTCCATCCAGAAACAGGATTGAGAGTTTTAGGATCAAAGTAAAAATACTGCCCCTCCTCGCCAAAATCCATGCTTTTATATGAATCATAATCCAGACCGGTAGTGCACCTATGCCAGCCTCCTACCGCAAAGCCTTCATTTCCTATATAGTATGCTTTTCCGCCAATAATAACATATTTATTATTTACAGAAGCCAGCTCTCCAAAATTAACGCAATACTTCTTACTGCCTTCAGAATACATACCGGTATAACGCGTACCATCTTTACCGACAACGACATCACCTGTTGAATCCGGCAGTTTCTGTATCTTTCCGGTCACGATATAAAAGTTCTTCGCATCCTTCTCATCAGTGGGACTACCCGTACGATTACAATAAAACAATAAGCTGATCATATGCGAAGAGCCTAAAGGCAGCATTAGCTCTCCTTGTTCTGAGAAAGCATACTTCTTTCCTCCTATCGTGGTCAGACCCGTTGCCAATGTACCGTTTTTATCTTTTATATAAATGAATTTGGAATCCGATGTTTTCTTAAATCCCGTGGTACTGCAAACCGTCCCATCATCATTTATATAAACATATTTACTGCCAATCTGCTGTACTCCGGTAAAACTTGCGTTATATACACCTTCGTCGGTAAAGTAGTACAGCTTTCCGTCAATCTTCCGGAATCCCGTGACTTTTCTGCCATTCTTATCAATATATCCTTTTTTGTTATTAATACTCCCGGCACAGATCCAACAATTCTTTACTTTATTCGTGCATTGTAAAGTATCATAGTAAACCAATCCTTCTGAAGGTTTTGCAGGATTTGCACTCTTGCAATATAGTTTTAGCAGCATAACTGTGCCATCCTTGGGATAGATAATATAGTTCAGTCCTGTATCAGTTCCCTCCTGAGCCTGAGGCTGTAGATTGTTTCCAAAATATATCTCTTTGCCATTGACGATCACAGTCTTATCTTTAGCCAGAACCCCATCTGCCCCCGCATAATACTGTGCTCTGTAGCTGTCAGTCACAAGTTTGTTTGTGACAATGGCTCCGGTCTTATCGGCAAAATATGGGATAGACCCCTCTGTGGTATCAAACTGGCAATTGATAAATATCTTTCCTTGAGGAGTTGCATAGTATTTCTTACCTTTAACCATGAAAAATCCTGTCTGCACTTTGCCGCCATCTGCAGGATCGCAGTAGTATGCTCTATATGCTTTAGATGCCGGCACAAAAAGCTTTCCCGTTTCATCTTCATATACAAAACCGGATTGGACAACTCCACCCTTGAAGCAATACTTGTAACCCTCGCCCAAAATAGTGACGGTATTGATACCGTCAGTTGCTCCAACTGATATTCCATCTTCCCCTACATAGGTATAGCCTTTTCCTTTTTTGATCCAGTAACCTGTTACCTTTTCTCCATTCTCAGGAGAATAGTAATATTCCTTATCATTGTAGTTATCCGGAACAGTCCAGCCGGTACACATCGAACCATCTCTGTTCACGCAGTAATCTGATCCGATGTACAAGGAATCGGAGCAAGCATATTTGCTAACTCTGGTAGAATCTTTATAAAGTTCTCCGCCTGATCTAAAGAGATAGAGTTTTTTACCCACAAGATGAACATCAGTAGCCAATGTATTGGTAGCAGGGTCTATGTAGTATGTATTAATGGCATCGTTCAGATCAATCTTGCCATACGAAGTTATGGCACTTGCTGCATCAACATTCACCCAACCGGTTATTTTCTTTCCGTTCGTAAATGCCAAAGCGCTTTCTTTGTTGAATCCATTGACATTCAGATTGATGGTTACAGACTTTTCTTTTACAGGATTAGGGTCTTTTCCAACAAGATATGCAGTGACTGTGTAGCTACCGGGCTTTGCGGCACTGGCATCAAATACATATTTGCCATCATCAAAACCTGTATCCGTGGTACTTATAAGGGCACCCGGACTAAATACAAAGCGAACGGATGCTCCGATTTCACCGAGCTTTTCATCACCTGTAATTGTTATTTTTTCATTTGTATTAACATTAGTCGTTACTTTAGTCCTGTCAGCCTTGAATGCCTTAGGATTATACGGTGCAGCTAACGGAGTCTCTAAAACATGACAAACTACTGACTGTGAATATGTATGATCAGACATTAAATAAGCTGTGATGGTAGCGTCACCTGCACTCTTAGCTGTCAAAACTCCAGTATTTTTGTCAATTGCTGCAACTGACGGATCTGAACTTGTCCATTCAAAAGCATCATCCTCAAAGCTTTCGGGATTACACTTAATCGAAAGCTGAACCTTTGAGCCGATATATGAATTGAATTCGGTGGTTTCGTAGCCATTTTTCATAATCGTAAGGCTGGTAAGCGTTTCCTCTACCGGCACATATACATCAGCCCATTCAGAAGCCTCATAGTAAACAACGTCAAAGTCGCTGGTTGCCGGAGCATCCAGAGAAACTCTGTAGTGTCCCGGGATAACATCCAGATAAAAATTCCCAAATGAGTCTTTTGTTAATGAATTGCCGGAAGCTGCGCCATATTTTACCACTGTCCCGCTGCTGTAATATGAATGTATATTGTCTTTTGTAATAACTATTTTTCCTTTGGATGAGGCAGATGCAGCTGGCCAAACATCTACTTCAGGGGCAGAGATTACATTAAGAGTGTAGATATCATCAACTGAAGTTTCTTTTGATATCTCTGCCGGATTACTATCATTTAGATGGTATTTTGCAATAACACGATAAGTGCCGGCAGGAATTGTCCCCCTGACAATCTCCAGACTATTTGCAAGCAGGAATGACCTAGTCGGATTCTCCTTATCTTCATAATCCGATGGATCAAGCAGAGTTCTTTCTCCTATTTTCCAGGTATTCTTCGTTGGCTTATTATCTTTGATTTCCGTCAGATACACTTCCACCAGATGGTCTTTTGCATATGAAGGTGTATTGAATGATAACAGATTTCCAAAGAAACCAATATTAAATAACCCATTGGTATCAGGCAATGCACCAACAAGCTCCTCATCATCTATAGCTTCTTCAGAAATCTCCTCGTCTTCAAAAGAATCTTCCGGAGTACTCTCTTCTTCAAGTGAGTCTTCAGGAATATCTTCGTTTTCACCATTCTCTTCAACATCCTCTTTCTCTGAATCGCTCTCAGATGACTCCACAGTTGCATCTTCTGCATCAGAAATAAGAGCTTCTTCATCATCAGATGAAAGCTCTTCAGTTGGAGCCTCCGGCATAGCCTCCTCCTCTACAACTTCAGGCTCTGAAACATATGCTATATTTGCTGTGAAAAACTCTTTTCCCATAGTGGTAAGAGCTCTGGTATAAACAAGAACTCTTGATCCTGCAGGGATCTTTGAAAACTCATCGTCCTCAATAAGCTTATATTCCTCATTGTTTGCAGGAAGAACAAGAGTCTTAAGATATTCCCCATCATCCTCTGTAATATCCTCGGACTTGGGTATAATTACGAATTTATAGGAGGTGGTGAAACCAATTTCATCTGTTCCTCCGTTTCTGAAAATCACACCGTTAACCTCAAGCGCCGGTTTAAATAGTTCATCCAGCTTTGTAGAAATCTCTTCAGCAGAGGTGTTTTCACTAAGGCCAGCATCAATTTTAGCAGTCCCTATAGTGAAAGTATAAGTCTCTTTTTCCTCATCCTCCGACTCTGATTCAGCATCAAAAGAAACTTCTTCAACAGCTGCATCCTCGTCAACCTCTGTTTCCACAGAAACCTCTGCCTGCGCCGAGTCAACAAGCTGTACATCGTCACTGACAGCAAAGGAAGTGACCGGTGTCGAAAGCATTCCGGCAATCATGGATATACTCAGGCACAGTGCCAACAGTTTGTTCCATTTCATCTTATTCATTTATCCCCCTTTCCCGTTCTTGGAAACACCTTCTACAACAAATTATGAACGGAATTATGACTATTATAATATACACTATACCGTAAAAAAAGAGCTGTTGCGACAGCTCCTTTTTATTACTTGTTCACTATAGATTTGAATCAAATCCCTCACTCCCCCACCGCTTCATACGCTGTATAAAATGTCTCCACCCTGTCGAACCTGTAGTAGGCATCTCCCCTTATCGAAGCCATGGTCCCGGGATCAAGGCATACCTCATCTGTATTCTGAGGTATCATCCACATACAGTCAACCAGTTCTTTTCCGTCGAAGAAAAGAACATAGGCGTCCACTTTTACCTTTTTGTCACTTAAGTTATCCGCAGTCAGTATTGCGCTGTTGTCCACAACTCTGGTGTAAACCTTAACGTCCTCCGCCATATCTTCCTCATAAGGGTCACGTTTTGAGATCAGAAACTCATAAGAATCAGGGATGCCGCCCTCAAGTTCATTCTTGTCAAACCTTCCTTCAAACACAAAAGTTCTTCCGTTTTGTACGCACTCCACCGTCTTGTCAAAGAAGGCCATTTCATTCCCCTCCGCATCCCTTGCGGTAAACCTGCACTCAAATCTGTAGGTATCCCCGGTTTCGTTTCTAAGAACCAGCACGGGATTGCAGTTGTGATCGTCCTCGCGGAAGTACTGGGCTATCAGCGACACGCCAAGCGGCATTCCCCCGTAGGAGGGCATATCATCATCCGAGGGGGCAACGCTCACGACACCGCCTTTAAGCTTCTCTTTTGGATCGATACTGTCAAGACTTTCAAAGATGGTATCGCTCTCCTCGTAATTTTCTTCAAGCCCGTCACCCACAACAGCATCTACATAGTCAGGTCCCGGTTCCTCTTCTTTAAGTGCATTTCCGGAATTTGACACATAGACCATCTCTTCGCCTTCCATATTTCCGGCAAAAGAGCCATCACTAACCGATTGACTTTCAAGGTCACCCACTTCAGCCGCAGCGCCCTCAGGTTCTTCCTTAATAAGCCCCAATTGCCTGTAATTTGTGGTTATGACCCGTTTGATCAATGTGACACCTCTGTCACTATCCGGTATATGAAAGCCGTAGGTATTCACATACATAATGATGGGAAGTATCACTCCCACCACCGATATTGCCAGGGGCCTTACTGTCTTTATGGATTTCTCCTTTAGGAAAAGGCGCACTGCAAGCACCAAAGAACCCAAAGAAACCGCTCCTCCCACGAAAAGAAGGGAGGTAATAAGACCTGCTATGGATAAGATCAGCGCCACCACTGTGATTTCCATAATTTTTTATCCTCAGTGATACTTTTTATCAACAACTTACAGAACTAACAAAATGTCAATACTTGTATGTAAAAAAATTTATAATACAATATATTGTAGTTAAAACCGTGTATGTTATTTAGTGAGGAGGGGTTTGTTATGACAAATATTGCTACTGTCAAAGCTCTGGATTCCCGTGTTATCCGCAACATCTTAAGATCAATGATCAACGAGCACTGGTCAGTATCAGAAGCTCTGGATGAATACGATATTCCCGATTATCTTAGAGAAGAGTACGAAGCCAAGATAGAACAGTGCTTCCTGGACTGATATCATCTTATCAGATCCATACCTACATCGTAGACCTTGCCTTCAACAGCGTCTTTGAGCCATTCAGCCATTGATATCCCGTTCTGGGTGAACAACGCAAAATGTGGCTCTCTGACACTGGTGTGGACAGTTCCGCCCATGGTGATAATAGGAAGCTTCCACTCATTCATAAACATTCCAAAATGCGGAGTCAGCTCTTTTAACTGGTCTACCATTACCTTGAGCTGCTGATAATATTCTTCCCGGACATCCGCATCCGTCTCATATTTTTTGTTTACAATATCATTGTAATACGCGCTTAAGAGATAATCCCTTACAGAACTTGAATACAGATATCTGAACCTCTCGCCGTGCTTCCCGTACAGATCCTTATACCAGTCATAGGTTATATTATCCGTATGTATCGGCTTCCAGATGCTCTCCTTGGCCATCCAGATATTTTTGGCGGTCTTCCTCCAGTTCTTGTACAGAAGCTGTCCGCTGTCGGAAAAAAGCGTTATATTTCTGGCCTTTGGATAATAGTCATCCACCACTTCCCCTGCAAGAGCAGGCACTGCAAAGGCTCCGGCTGAATTTCCGGCGATCAGCAGTGTATCAGGATTAGGGAAAAGAGCCTTCGACACCTTCATACTCTCGAGAAAATTCACATACCCGTGAAAATGCAGAACGTCCTCTCCCCCATCTTCTGTCTTGAAGGGATAGTCGTTGTTGCCCACGTGGAAATCTCCCGTGGCGTAGGTGATCACCACAAAGCTCCAGTCCTTAAAGGGATTTTTGTCGCTGATTATGTCGGTGATCCCAACATTAATATTCATGATCTGGGTGAAGGGACGCAGGTTATTCCAATAAAAATTAGGCTGCTTCGAAGCAACCTTGCCTCCGGTGACAGGACGAGCCGCAGTATATTCATTCCACGCAACTCCGCCCCCGGAGAAAAAGATACACAGCTTCTTCGGATCAGCCAGTTTCACATATATGTAGTATTCGGACCCGTCACCGGAAAGCCCCCTCTCAAGGGGAACTCTGTACCAGGTCATCTCTTCGGGTTTTTCCGGAAGATCCTCTGCCTTAAACCTGGAATTCTCTATCGCTTTTCCAATGCGGTTTTCCACATAATCTCCCGCCCTTGAAGCAAAAACGATCCCGCTTTTTAGATTTTTTCTGTTAAGTCTGTTTTTTATGTTCATATTCTAAGTCAGGTCACATGTTAAACATTTTCTCTGAAGCATTTCGAAGATCACGGAATCTGAAGATCACCATTGCCGAAACCAGGATAAGGTAAGCCACTATGCTTACAGCCGCCGGCCAGGGGAAGTTATTCATTCCGTTCTTAATGAAGATTATCTGCAAAAGAGCCATCACAAGATCAAACACTATGTAAAGAATATACTCATCGAGCCTGAGCTTAAGAGCCGCGGCGATTATAATAGTGGCTATAGCCAGCGCCACCAGGGTCGAAGGCACCATCCACTCAACGCTCCATCCGTGAAATCCGGTATGAACATCGATATAGATATCCACCACAATGGCCACCACCACTTCCCAGGTGATCACCTTGATAAGGTTGTTTCTCATATACATGGTGGTTATAACCGTGACCCATGCTACAAACAGTCCCAGCATCACCGGACCTATAAAGGAATGCTCCCCATGGGTCATGATATTGAGAGCCGTAAATATGATCTCCGATGCCACCAGGATAAATGTACACACCTTCAGGAATGTAATGTTACTTATGGGTTTTTTCTTTATAATGGGAAAAGAGACTCCGATCTCCCCTTCAGTCTCCTTGAGCTTGCCCTGACAAAGGGGGCAGCACTCTTTATTTCCTCTTATTTTTACTTTGCACTTTGGACAGATCTGCATCTTTGTGAACCTCTGCATCATAATCGTTTGTTCCCAGTTCAACCTCTATACCGGCCTCTGTAAGGCACCTTATAAAGTTGAGCATGGTCTTGTGGGTCTTAAAGGGCGACACCTCACCGAAAGTCATCTTGTCTTTGAAGGAGCATACGCACACCTGCTGCGAAGATGCGGTCATAAAAGCACTGAATCTGTCGATATACTCTTCAACCTCTGCGGGCATCTTGATCCTTCCAAGATTCGACATGGAGGTTGTGACTCCCCTCTTTGCCGCTCTGTCAAACCTTCCGATGACAAAGTCCTTAATGGGCAGGGGAACCATCTTAATGGCAAAATTGTGTTCCAGTGCCGAATAGGAATTCATTGTCTTCTCGATGTTGTCCTCAGCCAGCTTGTCCTTAAAGTCCATATCCACCGGCTCTATAATGCTCTTTAAGTCACCATCATAGTCCTCCGGGTCATAGTCGATATTGATGACCCCAAAGAAATTCCTTGCGGTTCCGCTGGAAAAGAACTGTCGCAGGTTAACAGGAACAGATACCACGATGTGGCGCTTTTTCTGTCCCCGGTTCATGCCCTGGATCACAGCCTTGATATACAGGGCAACACACAAAACTCCCACAGTTGTATCATACTGATGAGCAAGATCAAGAAACTTCTGACTTGATACCGTGGCCTCAAGGAGATGGGGAAGCAGGTTATCATCCACCTCTCCCGTAACCTGATAAGCCCTTTGAGACTTCATTTCATTGAGCTGCTTAAGCCCCCTCTGCCTGCTGTAATTGTCACTGAAGGCATCAACGTTCTTCTCCTCCACCGAGAACTCGTCTATGGGCTTTATATCTTCGCTCAGATCATGCTTGATCTGAAGGTATCTTATAATGATGCTCTTAAAAAACATAAAGGCACCGGTGCCGTCTGCCAGCACGTGGAACATCTCAAGATTTATCCTTCGTCCAAAATAGTTTACCCGGTACAGCAGATTCTTTTTCCCGGGAATATAAAGAGGAAGGCAGGCCGGAGTATTCTCCTCTTCCACCACGGGCCATAAATTACTGTCTTCCAGATAGTACCAGAATATGCCTCTGTGGAGCACGCAGTTGAAGAAAGGGAATTCCTCAATGGTATGGTCCAGCGCCTCCTGAAGGATTTCACAATCCACCTCCTCCTTGAGCTCGCAGCACAGCCTGAACACTCTGGTATTGGCTCCCCTTGCGGTGGAAGGGACTATTTTAGCTGCATTATCCAGCTCATACCAGTTAGCTTTTTTATTAGTTGCCATTACATATGATCCTTGTCATTTATTATTTATCAGAGCTTTTCGAGCCGCTCCGTGACTATATCCATGCTGCCCCTGCTCATGCGAAATACCACGTCCTCAAGGGAGATGAACTTTTTGTTTCTGATGAACTTAAGATATCTTGGGGTGAACCTCATCTTGATTCCCTTAGGCTCTATGCCGGAGTTTACCTTGTCCTGAATAGCCTGACAGGTATCGGCGGGATCCTGGGTCATGCTCTTACTTAAAATGCAAAGAAGAGTACCGGCGGTCCGCACGAAGCCCTCGCAGTTTGGATCATCGGAAACATCCAATGACTGCATGGCGCCTACCGACCACTTCTTTAGGGAATGATAGATACCGTATTCGCAGTCAAGCTCTACCAGCTTGTCGTTGACGCCGTCATAGAGCCACACCTCATTGCCCTTGACGTACATATCTCTTACCCTGAACAGGCTCCCCTCAAAGGGAAAAGATATACCGACAGCATCGCACCCTGTAAGAAGAATATTGGCATTTACCCTGGTCACAATGTCTTCAGGCTCAGGTACATCCTCTTTTTCCTCATGGACCTCTTCCGTTCCGGCTGCCTCGTCCTCCATGGCCTGTTCAAATTCCTTAAGAATGAAGTTCGGATCCTCCGGGTCCTTGGGCGGAATGTCAGCCTTCTTTGTAATACGTCCCTTATCTCTGTGTCCGAGCTTGTAGGTTCCAAAGCCCTCCGACTGAACAGTGAACCTGTCGGTATCGCATTCCTCAAAAGGCCCTGCTACAGGGAATCTGCCCCGTCGTCTTCCAAAATAGTCCACATCAAACATAATGGCACTGCCATCGGGATTTTCAAATCTCTGCTCCGGCTCAAAAGCCACACCAAGGACATCTGAATTAACAGGGATTGTATAGTCCCTGGGAAGGTATTCGTAGAGGTTTGTATGAAGCGTATATCTTCCATCCTCAAAGTCCACGTAAATGCTGATCTTATGGGTCTTGTCAAGGTGTGCGGCCACTTCGCTCTCACATGGCCTTGCTCCGTTAAAGAAGGCATTTCCGCCGGTATAAACCGGCATGTGGTCATAGTAAACGTCACTGGAGCCGTATTTATAACATTTCTCTTTGCTAAAGCCAGCAAAATACTCCGCAGCCGTGGGATACCCGGAATAAACGCAGGTTCCGCAGATGAAGTTATTAAGCTGAAGTGTATCCGTCCCCTGTGAAACACAGTAATCCAGAAGATCCTGTCTTACAGGCTTTTGAACGAAAATGTTGTTGTAGAATCTCGCATCTCCGTGCTGTATTGTCATGAATCCCGCAATTTTAGTGGAGTGGGGAACATGATAGGGGGTAAATCTGCTGGTGGGTATCTTCTTGCTTCCATCATCCGTGCCTCTTCCCACATAGGTAAAAGAGCCGTGGATGAGATTGTGCACAAAGGCAATGCCCTGAGTGCTGATCCTTGCGGAAATATCCGAAAGAAGCAGATTGTGATCGATAAGTGTAGGCCCGTGGGAAACTTCAACAAAGATATCCTCGCCAAGAGAAAGTCCGTCGTCTATGATGGTCCCTTCCGGAGGAACGTTGTCGTGCATGAAATTCTGAGTTACCCTGGTTCCCTGCGCCTGCCAGTCCAGCCAGATACCTCTTGTACAGTGATCTATATGGTTTCGCCTGATGATGGTATCGATGGCGGCATGAAGCTTGATGCCTCCGATCTCGGCTCCGGCGAGATTATGCTTGTTGTTGATATGATGGATATGGTTATCCTCGATCAGGGAAAAGACGCATCCCATATGGCCCACAATTCCGGTCTGGCCGCAGTCGTGAATGTCGCAGCGTCTCACAATGTGAGAACCGATGGTCTCTTTGTCCCATCCCTCGTTCACAGCCTGGCATACGCAGTCCCTCTCGGTCTGTGAACCGATCTTCACCCAGCTTGTGGTCCACTTGTTGTTGCTGCCCTTCTGATAGTACTTGCCAAGTGAGATTCCGCAGCACTTGGATTCATAGATGTTACAGTCCTCTATTATCCATCCTTTAGCCCAGTTGGGGCCCACCATGCCCTCCTGATAAGCCGTGGGAGGTGCCCACTGGGTGGCGGCACATCTTATGGTAAATCCGCAAAGAGTAATGTAGTCCACACCTGTTTTCTCAGGCATAAAGCATGCCTTTCTTACAGAGAGCTCCACGTTCTCCTCATTGGGATTTTTGCCCTGGAAATTAGCATAAATAATGGTATTGCCATCTTCCTCGGCAGTATACCAGACATAGGTGGAAAAATCAGGATCCCAGGACCTCTTGTCCTTTTCCGGATGCATGCAAAGAGAGAGGTCAAAGACCTCGTACATTGACTTGCCGTCCAGATAGATTTCTCCTGTATGGGGATTGGGAGACTTGGAAGAAAACCAGTCTCCGTGAACTGTATCTATATAAGGATTGTAGTTTCCGAAAAAGCTTCCCGGAATGCGGACACGCCATACATTCTCGAAGGCTTCCCACATGTCAAGGCGCTCTGCACCTGTAATAACAGCCTCGCCCTTTTCCGTACTGATGAAGGTTATCCTGTCCTTCTCAGTTCCCGAACTTGTGGGCTTTACCCACTCTCTGTAGACTCCCGGGCCAACAAAGACAGTGTCACCTGCCTTCGCCACATCCGCTGCTTCCTGAATGGTTCTGAAAGGATGCTCCACCGAGCCGTCACCGCTTCTTGCAACATTACCGGACACATATATCTGCATACACTTATCCCCCTGATACTGCTCCGCTTGCTAATTGATAAAATACGGATATACTATAGTATATCACAGTTTAGCTCGCGCAACCAAAGGAGGAGCGGCATGGCAAGGATGAAACTGATATATGCAATAGCCATTCTGGCTGCATTTATACTGGCTGGTCTTCTGATCAGCGCCATAAACTCAATGTTTTAACCGACATTGAGTTTTTTGTTCTGATAAAGATCCGAATCCGCTCTGGTGATAAAGGCCTGTATGGAAACAGGTGCCTGATAATCATACTGGGAAATGCCAACACTGACCGTGATATCATAAGAAGCTCCGTCAACTTCGGTAGCTCTTTTCAGATTGGTCCTGATCTGATCCACAAGCCAGGCTGCCTCTGCTCTGTATCCCATTTCCGCAACAATAACAAACTCATCTCCACCGTATCTGGATACAAACATCCTGCTGCGGGTTCCCTGGCATGCTTCCTTGATCGCATTGGAAACTCTGTTCAGTGCTCTGTCGCCTTCGGCGTGGCCATAGGTATCGTTAATTACCCTCAATCCGTTGATATCCACCATAATGAGAAAAAGAGACATACCCGGTTCCTCATGTTTCATCTTGGCGATCAGGTACTTGTACATCTGATTCCTATTATTGGTCTGGGTAAGCGGATCTATGGAGACAAGGTTTTCCATATAGGTCATGTATACATACAAAACAGCCGCTGTGGCACCGTAGCATAAAAACGGGACTCTCCAGTACATAGCCTGCAAAATTCCAAGTGTGATCGGAGCGATCGGGAAAATTCCTATCATGAAATAGATTTCCCTGTCTGCATAGCGGTCCTTATTGAGATATCTGTGAAAAGCCTTGACGGATGCCGCAATAAGGTATCCGAAGGGCACGATGACCAGTATCACGTAGAATCTTCCGCCGTTAAGAACGTTGTTATCATCCACGTAAAAAACAAGACCTGTCCTGAATGCTGTAATGCACAGTATTGCAGAAACAAGCACCGGCATTCCGAAAAGACGCCTGGTGGTGATATTTTCAATATACTTGTCACGCTGGATCGCCTCAGACACCACGAACCAGTAGTACGCAGCAAGAGTTATAAAAATATACGTGAATATATTCGACAGATACAGCATCGTCCGGGTGGCCTCAATGGTATTGCTGTCCACCAGCGCCCAGAATATTTCAGCAACATAGTAAAGCATCAGGATCACAACAAGATTCCCAAGGCAAACAAGGGACAGTTCCTTGTTGATACTCTTTCTGATCTTCAGAATGATGATGCACAGAAGACAGATACAGGCTATATGTGCCAGAATATAATAAAAAGCATAGTTCAAAGTAAAAAAACCTCCAAATGAATAACTGTATGTCAGGCTCCGCCGGCTATGGCCTTTAGAGCTTCAAATTCAGAATCATAAACACCACCCATAGCTTCCACTTCTTCCCAGGTATACCACGAACCGGAAAGCTGTACCCCTCTGATGGAAACGTCAGTGGCGATGACCATAAAGGGCTTATGGTTTACCACAATATAACAGGTCCTGTTAAGCCCAAAGGGCGTTACGAACACATGCCCGGTGTCAATCAGGTGATTCAGCTGATCCAATGATAAATTTTTAGATAAGGGTACTGTTTTTAACATGAATCCCCTTCCCGTAAAAAACAGATAAGCCAAACAGTATAAAATAATTATACTCTCCGGCTTTTTTAGTGTAAATTCGTTTATATTTATTTAAGATTTTGGAACTCTACACCGTCTTTGAATAATCCCTCTCTCCGAATATACCGGTTCCTACTCTTACAAAAGTAGCTCCCTCTTCTATTGCCACCTGATAGTCCCCTGTCATTCCCATGGAAAGAGTATCCATGTTAACTCCCGGAATATCCATACTGTTTATTTTGTTTTTCAGTTCCCTAAGCCCCTTGAAAAAGATCCTGTTGCTCTCTGCATCTTCCGTGTAAGGCGCAATGGTCATAAGCCCCCTGATATTCAGGTGGGGGAGCGAACTTATCTCTTTTACAAAATCAGGCGTTTCCTCAGGAGTAAGGCCGAACTTACTGTCCTCTCCGGCCATGTTAACCTCTATAAGAACATCTATTACGGTATCGGCCTTGGCAAACTGCTTTTCTATCTCATCTGCCAGTTTCCTGTTGTCCACCGAGTGGATCATACACACTCTTCCGGGAAGATACTTCACCTTGTTGGCCTGAAGGTGTCCGATCATATGCCAGTTAACAGGTTCCGTGATCTCCTCGGTTTTGTCCCTTATCTCCTGGACCTTGTTCTCCCCGAAGGTCCTTATTCCGCAGTCCATTGCCTGTCTTATATCACTTACGGGCTTGGTCTTGCTGACGGCTATCAAAGTCACTTCAGACCGCTCCCTGCCTGCCTTCCTGCAGGCATTCAATATGTTCTCCTCAACAAATTCAATATTATCTTTGATCATAGGTATTCTCCCACCAGATATTATCTGGATTTTTTCTATTTTGTAGTATATCATAATCTTAGAGTCATGTAACGGGGGATAAATCTTATGAATATCAACGATATTTCTAACGGCTCGGAAGTCAAAATCCATGCTTCGATCAATGACCACGGTATCGTTCTTCTTACCGAGGCTATTTTCGGTGTATCAGCCGGTCTTTTAGTCAAACCCATGGAGTATTTTGGCAAATACATGCAGTTCCTTGAGCCTTCCAACGTTGAGATCCGAAACAAGCGTGACGGCAGAGTCTATAAGTTCATGTCCACCACCATCACCCCGGTCAAGACCCGTTATGGTAATTTTCACCTGATCCGAAGTTCATCCAAGCTTGTACCGGAGAACACCAGAAAGGCAGAACGCTTCTATATCGAGAAGCTGGGACTTATGTCCATAAACGGCAATAACCAGGATCTTAAGAACTGTCTGGTCCATGACATTTCCATGAGAGGCATCTCTCTTGTTTTGGAGCGCGGCACCAATGTCAAGGTTGGGGATACTCTCAATGTAATGTTCAGATACGGAGCAACTTTACATAACTATGAGATAACCACCATGGTTGTCCGCAAATTTGAAGTACAGGGCAAGGACGCGGTTGGTTGCAGTATTTCAAACTTAAATGTGGATCTCATAGGTCTTTTGTCTTCCAAGAAGAAGGCTGCGACCGAGCTGGATAAAGCTCCTGAGACCTCACTCAATCCCGATATTCCACAGGAGCAGCAGATCATGGAGGTAGAGGAAGATCTTGCCAAGGATCTGATCCCGGAAAAGCCCACTACCATCACTATCACTCCTTCAGCTTCATCTTCGGGCAAAACTCTTCGGGAACAGAAAAGAGACGAGAAAATGGCCAAACAGGCCAGGGAAATAGCTAATCTTCTTGATCTTAGAGATGTATGATAAAAAGAGCAGAAACTTAAAGGACGAGGCCGGTGTTCCGCATTCACGGATCACCTGCCCCGTCCCTTTTTATCCCCTTTTGGGGTTATATCAGAATCTTATCTGTTTCTCAACCATGCGGACAAATTCCACATTATTACGGGTCTTGGAAAAGAGGTTGATGCACTGATCTACCGCATCGTCAGCCTTCATGCTGTTAAAGCCCTTTCTAAGACTGTTAATTGCAGTAAGCTCCTCTGAATTAAGCAGCAGATCCTCTCTTCTGGTACTGGACTTGGGAATATTGATGGCAGGGAAGATTCTCTTTTCCTGAAGCTTTCTGTCGAGAACCATTTCCATGTTACCTGTTCCCTTGAATTCCTCGTAGATAACATCGTCCATCTTGGAGCCTGTCTCAATAAGTGCTGTAGCCAGGATCGTAAGGCTTCCGCCCTCTCTCATGTTTCTGGCTGCACCAAAGAATCTCTTGGGCATATGAAGAGCGGCAGGATCAAGACCGCCTGAAAGTGTTCTTCCTGAAGGAGGAACTACCAGGTTATAAGCTCTGGTAAGTCTTGTGATGGAATCAAGGAGGATACATACGTCCTTGCCGTGCTCTACAAGTCTTTTAGCTCTTTCTATTACCATCTCGGCAACTCTCTTATGATGCTCGGGAAGCTCATCGAAGGTTGAATAGATAACCTCTGCATTGGGTCCCTCAATGGACTCCTTGATATCAGTAACTTCCTCAGGTCTCTCATCAATAAGAAGAATAATAAGATGAATGTCTTTGCTGTTCTTAAGAATTGACTTGGCCACTTCCTTAAGAAGTGTTGTCTTACCGGCCTTGGGCGGGGATACGATCATACCTCTCTGTCCCTTTCCTATGGGACACATAAGGTCCATGATCCTCATGGCAACCGAGCATCCGGGCTGTTCAAGAACAATCTTGCTGTCCGGGAATACGGGCGTCATCTTCTCGAAATCCCATCTTCCGGCTGCGACCTCGGGCCTGAAGCCGTTAACGGAATCAAGCTTGGCAAGTGCTGCAAACTTATCTGTTTCCTTCTTGGCTCTTGAATATCCCTTAAGGATATCTCCGGTCTTTAAATTAAATCTTCTTATAAGGCTTGGAGCAACGTAAACGTCGTTCTCTCCGGGAAGATAATTCTCGCACCTGATGAATCCGTATCCGTCCTGCATTACTTCAAGGATACCTGAAGCAATATCGCCGTCAAAATCTTCTTCCTCAGCCTCTTCTTTTACTGCAGGAGCAGCCTTTTTCTCCTCCACAGGAGCCTTCTCATGCTTCTCCTCGTCTGGGGCAGGGGCAGGCGCTGCATTACCCGTGGTAACAACGATCTTCTTTTTCCTTCCCGCAGGCTTAGCCGGCTTCTCCTCAGCATTCTCTCTCTTCTTTGCGGGCTTGGCGTTATCCTTGGCAGCCTCTTTTTCCCTGGCTTCCTTCTCATCCAGCTCACACATAAGATCGATGATCTCTGCCTTCTTCATGGATGTAGCACCCTTAATGCCACGTTTCTTGGCAATGTCTCTGAGGTCGTTAAGTTTTAGTGTCTCGTACTTCTCTCTCAAATTTACTCCATTCTGCGCCAAACAGTCCCCGGCGCCGGTTTTGTGTTGCTTATTATGTCTTGAATAAAAAATCTCCTGGGATTAAAAACGACTGCATCATAAATGCGTGTGTTTAAAGAACATAACAAAAAACTTGCGTATATAGAAAAAATACATCAATAAATAAAAAAAATCAACCGATTTTAAAAAAGTTTATCTATTGAATATCCTCACGATAGTATACACAACTGAATAGATATTGTCAAAGAATTCAAAAAGAACATGAGCCATAAGGGAAATATAGATATTTCTGGTGGCAACATAGGCAATGGTAACAGGCAGTGCCATAAGCATCCACTCTGCTATCCCAAGAAGTCCGTGAGCTCTTGAAAGCGCACACAAAATAAGACTCAGGAGAGTGAAGGCAAATACCTTCTTCCTGCTTCCGAACTTGATCATTGCCTTCCTGAAAAACAGTTCTTCAGCCACAGGCTTAAGAACGATCATCATCAGCGCATATAAAAGTGTTGGAAAAAGATCATTGTGGTAGATAATAGAGACCGTTCCGTCCTTGGTAATGTCAAATATCTCAGGGAAAAGATGCAGCCTGATATAATTGGCCAGATACATACCCGCAAAGGTCAGCAGTACGGGTATCCAGAAGGTCACTATTCTTCCCAGATTCTTATAGAGCTTGCGGAATGAGAACTGTTTGTAAAAAAAGTAAAAATAGTACAGAAGTCCCAGATAGAATACAAAAAAAAGATAAAATGTATCCTTGGGAAAGACTATTGTGGCAAGAACAAACAGAAGCTCCCACAGAAATGGTATATATAAACTGTTCAAAGCAATATCCTCGCAGAAATTACAATTCGAATCCAATTCATTATAGCTTTACAGTCTGAATTGGTCAACTTCTATTACAGGACATCACCCATCTTCAGACAATGATTCCCACTGATCATATAACTCTGACAGTCTTTCTCCGATCTCGTTTTGCTCATCGGTGAGCTTTCTAAGCTTTGCAAGATCTGTTCCTACCGAAGGGTCAGAAAGTTCCAGGGTAATTTGGGAATCTCTTTCTTCAAGCTTTGCAATCTCCTCTTCGCACTTCTTAAGAGCAGCTTCCTGCTTTCTCTTTTTGGCCTGGGCTTCCTTCTGGGCCTTCCAGTCAAGAGCACCGTCAGAATTCTTATCAGAAGATGATGTACCTGCTACAGTACCTATCCTTGTGCCGGTGGTCCTTCCGCTTGCAGTTTCGGCATCTGCCCCTCCAAGGAGCCTTTGCATCCTCTCGTCCACATGCTCCATGTAGTAGTCATAGTTGCCGATATAGTTAACCAGCTGGCCCCCTGTAAGGTCCAGTATCCTTGTGGCAGTCTTATTGATAAAGTAACGGTCATGACTCACATACAGAACAGTGCCCTCATAACCTGCGATGGCACTCTCCAGTATCTCTTTGCTGGTGATATCCAGATGGTTTGTAGGCTCATCAAGGATGAGGAAGTTCGCATCCGAGAGCATGAGCTTCGCAAGACTTACCCTTCCCTTCTCTCCTCCCGAAAGGTCGCCGATGCGCTTAAATACGTCCTCTCCGGTGAAAAGAAATGCCGCAAGGGTGTTGCGGATCTCAGTATTGTTAAGAGTTGGATAAGCGTCAGAAATCTCCTGGAAAAGAGTCTTCTCATCGTGGAGAACATGGTGCTCCTGATCGTAATAACCAATCTGAACCTTAGCACCAAGGGTAATTGTACCTTCATCCATTCTCTCGGCTCTGTTAATTATCTTAAGGAGTGTTGTTTTCCCGGTTCCGTTATCGCCAATAATGGCCACGTGCTCACCTTTTTTGATCTCAAATCCAAGGCCGGAAAAGAGCTTTTCACTTCCAAAGGACTTTGCAAGTCCCTCTACGGTAAGTACGTCATTGCCGCTCTCACAGATGGGTTTTAAAGTGATCTTCATGCTGTCGTTGACATCCATGGGTTTATCCAGGACCTCAATCTTATCCAGCATCTTTTCGCGGCTCTCAGCCCTCTTTATGGATTTCTCCCTGTTAAAGGATTTAAGCTTGGCAATGACCTCCTCCTGGTGCTTGATCTCAGCCTGCTGCTTGATATAGGCATTCCACTCTATGGCGCGCTTCTGCTCCTTCTTAACGGCATAGGCACTGTAATTGCCTGTAAAGGATGATACTCTGCAGTTCTCCACCTCAATGACCTTGTCGGTGATCTTGTCCAGGAAATATCTGTCGTGGGATACGATCATCACCGCACCCTTATAGTTAAGGAGATAATTTTCAAGCCATCTTATGGCACTCATATCAAGATGGTTTGTGGGCTCGTCAAGGATGATAAGATCAGGATTCTGCAAAAGAAGCTTCCCCAGTGCCACACGGGTTTTCTGGCCACCGGATAAAGTTGCAATACTTTTATCAAGTTCCTCATCGGCAAAGCCAAGACCTCTGGCAACTCCCAGCACCTGGCTCTTCCAGGCATAGCCTTCCTTGTGCTTGAACTCTTCGCTCATGGCGGTGTATCTGTTGAGGAGCTGTTCAAGAGCTTCCCCCTGAAGGTGTTTCATATCCTCTTCTGCGGCTCTGATGCTCTCCTCAAGGTCTATCACATCTTTTTTGACCTCTTTAAGCTCCTCGTAGATCGTGTTGCCGCTGTCTATATTCTGATTCTGGGCAAGGTATCCGAAGGTGACATCCTTGGAAAATGTGATCTCGCCCTCATCCGCGGTAAGTTCTCCTATAATGAGCTTTAGAAGCGTGGTTTTACCCGCTCCGTTAATGCCCACAACAGCTACCTTTTCATTATTTTCCACATGAAAAGAGGCATCCCTTAGGATGTCCTTTCCATCAAAGCTTTTAGTTACTCCGTGAATCGAAAGAATCATTTAACATGCTCCAAATTCTTCTGCGATCGCATCCAAAAACTCTTCGCTTCCAAGCTTCTTAGGATTTGGAAGTGAAGTTATAAGAGCCAGGTCTCCCGTCATGCGTCCGGATTCGATAACAGAAAGGGTTGCTCTCTCCATTTTATCCGCCCAGTCGCAAAGTTCCAAAATTCCATCCAGCTCGCCTCTCTTTCTTAAGGCTCCTGTCCATGCAAATATCGTTGCCACAGGATTGGTGGATGTAGGCTCTCCCTTCAGATACTTGTAATAGTGTCTCTGCACTGTACCGTGAGCTGCCTCGTACTCATATACTCCTGTGGGAGAAACGAGAACGGAAGTCATCATGGCAAGTGATCCAAAAGCTGATGATACCATATCGCTCATAACATCGCCATCATAATTTTTACAGGCCCAGATGAAGCCGCCCTTGGACTTCATTACTCTGGCTACGGCATCGTCAATAAGAGTGTAGAAGTATGTGATTCCTGCCTTCTCAAACTCCTCCTTAAACTCTGCCTCAAAGACTTCATCAAAGATCTCCCGGAATCTTCTGTCGTAGGTCTTGCTGATGGTATCCTTGGTTCCCAGCCACAGTTCTTTTTTCTCGGAAAGAGCATACTTAAAGCAGGCTCTTGCAAAGCTCTTTATGGATGAATCCTTATTGTGTACTCCCTGGATAATCCCGGGCTCGTCGAACTCGTGGATGGTCTTTCTGATCTCAGTCCCGTCCTCGCCTGTAAAAAGAAGCTCTGCCTTACCGGGACCGGGAACTCTGATCTCTACGTTCTTATATACATCACCATAGGCATGTCTTGCAAGTGTTATGGGACTTGTCCAGGTTCTTACATTGGGTTCTATTCCCTTTACCATAATGGGAGTCCTGAACACGGTTCCGTCAAGAATGGCTCTGATGGTGCCGTTGGGGCTCTTCCACATCTTCTTGAGTCCGTACTCCTCAACGCGCTCATTGTTGGGAGTAATGGTGGCACATTTAACGGCAACCCCGTATTTCAGGGTGGCATTGGCACTGTCCACGGTTATCTGATCATCGGTCTCGTCTCTTTTCTTAAGGCCGAGGTCATAATACTCACTCTTAAGATCAATATAAGGCAGGATCAGCTTATCCTTGATCATCTGCCACAGTACTCTTGTCATCTCGTCCCCGTCCATCTCAACAATTGGGGTTGTCATCTGAATCTTGCTCATAGGTCATTCCTCTCCGTATATTATGATAAAAGAACCATTTTAATCAAACATCTCAAGCAGTCCGTTATCCACCATATTATCGAAAGCGTTGATCATATGCTGGTTAGCCAGTTCTTCCGCCTTATCGGGGTTTTTCTCCTTGATCGCTTCCATGATGTACTTATGCTCAACGTTGGAAACAGCACCTCTGCTGCTGGAAAGAGTCTTCTGCCTCACTCTCCACACATACTGATGATAGTCCTTTAGAAGATGCTCAAGCATCTTGGAATTACATGACTCATAGAGAATAGTATGGAATCGGTTATCCAGTTCAGCCATCTGCTCCATGTGGCCCCTTGCAGCGTGGAATTCGGCAAGATATATGTTCTCCTCCATCTCCTCAAGCTGCTCCTTTGTAATGTGCTCACAGGCCCATCTGGCGCAAAGGCCTTCCAGCTTGGATCTGATCATATAGATATCCTCTATATCCTTGACTTTGATGCCGGTGACATAGGCTCCCCTGTTGGGAATGATCTGAATAAGTCCCTCCAGCTCCAGTTGTCTGAAAGCCTCTCTGACGGGAGTTCTGGATACCCCCAGTTCCTGGCCGATGGCAACCTCCTTGAGTTCTTCGTGATCCTTGTATTTACCGTTGAGGATATCCTCTCGGATCCTGTGGAACACTCTGCCTCTTAAGGAATATTTATCGGTTACTTCCTGCTTTAAATCTCTGTTTTCCATTTTTTATACGGTCATTTTACAGTAATGACCTCTCCTTCCTGTACCCTGATGCCAAGCTCGTTTCCGACTTTTTCTATCTCCCTCACAAGCTCCTTGTCAGTCATGACGGTTACTCTGCCGCCTGCATATTCAGCATCAACCCACTCCTTGATCTTTGTAACCAGAGGAGACTGCTTTGTAAGAGCATGCTCATCCTTAAGCTTGTAGTGGATATTGATCCAATGCGCTATGCCCGCAAGGCCTGATGTATTAGAAACTGCGCTTACGGGAGGCCTTCCCAGGAATTTCTCTGTATCGAAGATATTGTATATCTCCTCATTCTTAAGAAGTCCGTCGGCGTGGATCCCTGCTCTTGTTACATTGAAGTTTTTACCCACAAAAGGTGTATTGGCAGGTACCGTAAAGCCTACCTCCTTCTCATAGTACTCAGCAAGCTCTGTGATAACCTTGGTGTCCATTCCGTTAAGATGCCCTTTGAGCTGGGCGTACTCAAACACCATAGCTTCAAGAGGTGTATTACCCGTTCTCTCACCGATTCCGAAAAGTGATGTATTAACAGAGCAGCATCCGTACAGCCAGGCTGTTGTGGAATTTGTAACCGCCTTGTAGAAGTCGTTATGTCCGTGCCACTCAATAAGCTCGCTGGGTACACCGGCATTGGTGTTGATGGCATAGATAATGCCCTGTACACTTCTGGGAATAACGGCACCTGAGAAGTTTACTCCGTATCCCATGGTATCACAGGCTCTTACCTTGATAGGTATCTTATATTCATCCTTGAGCTTCATAAGTTCCACGCAGAATGGAACAACGAAGCCGTAGATATCGGCTCTTGTTATATCCTCAAGATGGCACCTTGGGCTGATACCCTCTTCAAGACATGCCCTTATAATTGAAAGATAGTGTTCAAGGGCCTGACGCCTTGTCATCTTAAGTTTAAGGAAAATGTGGTAGTCTGAGCAGCTGACCAGAATACCCGTTTCTTTCATTCCGATCTCTTTTACCAGCTTGAAGTCTTCTTCACTTGCCCTGATCCAACTGGTGACCTCGGGGAATTCATAGCCCCTCTCCATACACTTATAGACAGCATCCCTGTCACTCTTACTGTACAGGAAAAACTCACTCTGTCTTATCATGCCGTTGGGGCCGCCAAGCTTATGCAGCATATCGTAAATATCAACTATCTGCTTGGTGGTATAAGGGGCCCTGGACTGCTGTCCGTCACGGAAAGTTGTATCGGTGATCCATATTTCCTTGGGCATATTATGGGGAACGATCCTGTCGTTAAACGGAATCTTGGGAACTTCCTCGTAGGGGAACATGTTTCTGAATACGTTCGGCTTCTCTACATCGTCAAGAATATACATATGCTCTTCTATCTGAAGAAGATTATTCTTGTCGTTCATCGTCACCGGACGATTTTGGAATGTACTTGACTCGCTCATGACCAACCTCACCTCATAGAAATTGTATTCCTTGCATAATTGTATACAATCATACCGTAAGTGTCAAGGCGGCATATTTACTGACTTTGCATAAAAAAGCGGCCAGCCCTTCGATTTTGAAAAGCCGACCGCGATCATTACATGACTATTTTAAAAGTTACTCTTTCTTGTAAAATATTTCTTCAGTTCCTCGATAGGTTCCGGCTTAGCGTAGTGATAACCCTGAATGTAGTCAAATCCTCTGTCCATAGAATACTTATTCTGCTGCTCATCCTCTACACCTTCCACCAGTGTGACAAATCCATTCTTCTTGAAAACTTCTATCATGTAGGAAAGAATGTCATCCATCCTGTCATCATCAAGAGATTTGTACAGCAGAGTCTTATCAAACTTAATTGTCTTAACGGGACAGTCCATAACTCTCTCAAAGGATGAATAACCGGTTCCGAAATCATCAAGGTACAACTGGATTCCGGCTCTGTCTAGGATTGCCATGTTATCAACTGCAGCGCTGTGATCTTCAAACATGGCAGACTCCGTTATCTCCATCCTTATCTTGGAAACGTCGAACTCATACTTGTCGATTATATCCAGGAAATCGGTGTCCATCTCACGGCTGGACAGCTCCTTGGAGGATATGTTAATGGAGATAGCGTCAAATTCGTAGTATTTTTCCAGATCCTGTACAACTCTGCATATCTTATCAAGCATTATACAGCTCAGTGCATGTATGCATCCGCTTTTTTCGGCTATTGGAATGAATTTATCCGGAGAATAGATCTTATCTCCTATCTTAAGTCTCATAAGAGCTTCAGCTACTCTGAAGGAATCGGTATCCACACTGTAGATGGGCTGTGCATATACAACAACTCTTTCATCGTTATAATCCATCCTGTTCCTTATATCCTTAAGGGAATAGGTTATCTCATATATATCTGCAAAATTATCGTAGTCTTCCTTTTCAGCCACATAGTAATAGCTGTTGTTCTTATCGTCAAATTTGCCCGAAAGATATTCATAAAACTGTCTTATTTTAAAGGGATCCTTCAGCTGCTTATCAACCCTTCCTGTTATGATCACGTAGTTGAAAGGAAGCTTAAGTTCGGTTTTAACCCTGTCAAAGACACCCCTGATCTGATTGGCCATGCCAAGGGCCGCTTTCTCGTCGGAAACATCTATAATATTTACAAATTTGTCCTCCGAGATCCTGAACAGTCTGACCTTATTGCTGATGGCCTCTATGGAACGACAGGCATTTATGCCTATGATCTGAATATCACCTTCACTTATGAAGTTCTCGACGGAAGGAAGTTTAAACTCAGTAAATACCAGGTAGAAAGCTCTTTTCCCTATAACTGCTTTTATAAATTCATCCAGCGCATTTTGGCTCTCGCATCCGGATTCTTCATCATAGGGAATATTGTGGAATAAAAGAAAAGCAAGAAGCAGTATCGCCGAATGAGTTATTCCGGCAAATATGGCATGGTAGGACTTTGCAGCCCATAGCTGCATCAGCAAAACTATGATCTCAACGGGGACAAAGATACATACTGTATGCCAGATAACCCTCGAAATATGATGTTTGTTGGTAACGGTGGCATAGAAGCATACTGCGGCGCAAATGATCCCGGCTATACAATAGAATCTCACAAATCCGAATATATCAATGTATTCCAGATAAACCTTATAGAGACTGCCTGATACCATGCGAATGATAAGCACAGTGATATAGATCGCGGACAAAACGGCGTACATTATCAGAAATTCCTTGCGCTGCTTGCGCCTTGCCATGGACATCATATTCACATAGGAAAAGATATAGTAAAGTACCCCATTATAAACCATTAGATAAACTAAAAGAAGTACCGGAAAAACTCTGCTGTTATATAAAGTCTCCGGCCTGTTGGCGATGATGATTATTATGATCTCCAGGATACTGGCTGCGATGGACCAGATGGTTCCAACAAAAACAAACTTGTATACATAGGTCTTTTTGGGCCTTGTATAAAGCATGACAAACATAAGAATGCAGCTTATAAGAAGACTTGCCGCTTCCCCTATGTAGTTATAGTTTAATATCATCTGTCCCTGCATATCATAATGTTATCATAAAAACGTATATTTAATCATAAAAACACTATAAATTTTGCTGATTTTTCCAACACTATCCCATTAAAAAACTCCCCCGGATAGGCTCCGGAGGAGTTTGAAAAAACGTATATATATTACTCTTCTGAGTTTGCTGCAGCAACCTTGTCGGCTCTGTCTGCAACTTCCTTGGCCTGAACATCTGAAGGAGCCTGCTCATATCTTGCGAATTCATACTCGAAGTCGCCGCTTCCTCCTGTCATGGAGCGAAGCTGTGTGCAGTATCCGAAGAGTTCCATCATGGGAACCTCAGCCTCGATGACCTGCTTGCCCGTAAGGGAAGGATTCATTCCAAGAACGCGGCCTCTTCTCTTATTGAGGTCACCCATTACGTCACCGGTAAAGCTATCCGGAACGGTAACCTTAAGGGATACGATGGGTTCAAGAAGAACGGGGCCTGCTTCCATGAAGCCCTTCTTGAAGGCTCCCGATGCAGCAACCTTGAAGGCCATCTCGGAAGAATCTACAGGGTGATACGATCCGTCGTAAAGAGTTGCCTTAACGCCTACTACAGGGTAAGCTGCCAGAGGTCCTCTCTGAACCGACTCATTGATACCCTTCTCAACGGCAGGGAAGAAGTTCTTGGGAACTGCTCCGCCTACAACTTCCTGATCGAATACATAAGGTGTTAAAGGATCGCCTGAAGGCTCGAAACGCATCTTAACGTGTCCGTACTGTCCGTGTCCGCCGGTCTGCTTCTTGTACTTGTACTCAACATCAGAGTTCTTGCGGATAGTCTCTCTGAAAGCAACCTTAGGTTTAGTGAGGTCGATGTCAACCTTGTAGATATTCTTGAGCTTACTCTGAACAACTTCAAGATGCATGTCGCCCATACCATAGAGCAGGGTCTGACGGTTCTCTGCGTCGTTAACTGCCTTAAGGGTCTGATCCTCAGCTGAAAGCTTAGCCAGCGACTGAGCGATCTTATCGATATCAGCCTTGTTCTGTGCATGATATCTCATGTAAGTGTAAGGCTTGGAAATATCCATCTTAGCATAGGTAATAGGATTGGCCTTGGTTGAAAGTGTATCACCTGTTGCGATATCAACCTTCTGGAGAGCACCAAGATCACCTGCGTGAAGCTCGGGAACCTCAGTAGCCTTGTTGCCCTGAAGAACATAGAGCTTGCCGATCTTAACATCCTGATCCTTGCCTGCAACGTACATCTGATCGTCGGGCTTAAGGACACCTGAACGAACCTTGATAAGTGAGTACTTACCGATGAAGGGATCGATCATGGTCTTGAATACGAAAGCAGTCTTGGGCTTACTGAAGTCAAAGTCAGCTTCGAATACTTCGTTGGTGTTGGTGTTAATGCCGGCCATCTTGCGGTTCTCGGGGCTGGGCATGTACTTAACGATATCATCAAGCAGAGTGTATATACCCTGGCACAATGTGCTTGATCCCATCTCGATAGGAACGATGGAGCAGTCGCAAACGTTGCTGCGGGCAGCTGCTCTGATCTCAGCCTCTGAGAATGTATCACCGCCAAAGTATCTGTCCATGAACTCCTCTGAGGTCTCGGCAACAGTCTCAATAAGAGTATCTCTAAAGAGCTTGAGGTTAGCTTCGTTGTACTCGGGAACAGGGCACTCAACAACCTCCTTGCCTTCCCATCTGAAGCCCTTCTCCTGGATAATATTTACATATCCGACAAACTTCCCGTTCTCACGGATAGGAAGATTGAAAGGAGCCATCTTTTTGCCGTATTTATCTGTCAGATCCTGAACAACCTGTCTGTAAGAAACATCATCTATATCCATATCGGAAACAAAGAACATACGGGGAATCTTATACTTCTCGCAAAGATCCCATGCTCTCTCTGTTCCAACTTCGATCCCTGCCTTACCCGAAACAACAATGATAGCTGCATCGGCTACGCTGATAGCCTCTTCTACCTCACCGACAAAATCAAAGAAGCCGGGAGTATCCAGTAGGTTGATCTTATGTCCGTCCCACTCAAGAGGAATAGTTGATGTGCTGATGGAAATGCCTCTCTTCTGCTCTTCCTTATCGAAATCGCTCAGAGTGTTGCCATCCTCAACTTTTCCCATACGGGATGTGATCCCTGCAAGGTATGCCATAGCTTCGGCAAGAGTGGTCTTTCCTGCGCCGCCATGCCCCAACAGTACTACGTTTCTGATCTTGTCTGTCGTGTAAACGTTCATATCTAGTCCTCCAGTTTGGATGTATTTGGGAATTATGTATAAGATATGTTACAGCTCCCCAAGAAAATCATATAACCATTTTACTAAAAAAATAGTCCTAAAACAAGTAATATCGTACGTTTTGCACAAGTATAATTGTGGTTAAATTTCCCACTCAAAGCGTTGATTTTCGTACATTAAAGTGATATAGTGGTGCTTAAGACGTTACTTTAAACAGGGAGATTTTTTCAATAATGGACTCTAAAACCTTTGGTTTTGTTGGTCTTGGACTCATCGGAGGATCCATTGCCCGCGCTATCAGGCTCTTTTCCCCGGATTCTAAGATCATCGCATATACACCCCACAAGGAGACTGTGGACACGGCTTTTGCCGAGAATATAATTGACGTCCCCCTCTATTCCATCGGGCCTGAGTTTACCGAATGCGACTATATTTTCCTTTGCGCACCGGTTGAGATAAACAACGAGAATCTTAAGATGCTTGTACCATTCCTTGATCCCCGCACCACCGTCACGGATATCGGCAGTGTCAAGACAGGGATCCATGAGCTGGTAAAAGAGCTGGGGCTCACCCGTCAGTTCATCGGCGGTCACCCCATGGCAGGAACCGAGCGCATAGGTTTTGGCAATTCAAAGGCGAAGCTCCTTGAGAATGCCTACTATATCATTACCAAGACCAAGGACACCGAAGACGAGCGTCTCAAGGACTACGAAGAGCTGGTAAAGAGTATGGGGGCCATTCCCCTTATAATCCCTTATCAGCAGCACGACTATATCACGGCAGCTATCAGCCATGTTCCTCACGTGATCTCAGCTTCCCTGGTCAACCTTGTTCATGACAACGACGATCCACAGCAGCTGATGAAGACCATTGCGGCAGGAGGCTTCAAGGATATCACAAGGATTTCTTCCTCTTCTCCCGTTATGTGGAATCAGATCTGTAACACCAACGCATACAATATCTCAGAGCTTCTCGGTAAATATATCGATTCTCTTTTCGAGATCAAATTGGCCATCGATGAACATGATGAAGATAAGATACTGGATTTCTTTACCATGGCACGGCAGTACAGAGAGAGCTTTTCCGATATGGCCGGAGGGCCTTTAAAGACAGTTTTCGATATTCGGGTAGATATCGATGACAAGCCCGGTAACCTGGCTAAAGTGGCGGTTCTTTTGTCTGATAACAATATTAATATCAAGAACATCGGAATCGTACACAACAGGGAATATGAACGGGGAACCTTGAGGATAGAGTTTCACGACAGACAGGGCCTTGATAAAGCCCGGGATATTCTTACAAATAACGGATACAACTGCTACTCAAGAAATACTTGAGATTTCAGATCGGAGGGTTTTGTATGATTGCTTTGGAAAAAGCAACCCACCCGCTTAAGGGGGACATTTTTGTACCGGGAGATAAATCCATCTCCCACAGAAGCATCATGTTTGGCGCCCTGGCCGAAGGCACCACCGAAGTAACAGGCTTTTTGAACAGTGCGGACTGCCTTTCCACCATAGACTGCTTCAGGAAGCTTGGCGTCTATATCGACCATGCGGTTCGCCCCACTAACGGAGTCCCCACGATCACCGTGCACGGCAAGGGACTTCACAGCTTCTGCGCTCCCACAACCACTCTTTATACAGGGAACAGCGGCACCACCACAAGACTTATGTCCGGCATCCTTGCTGCCCAGCCCTTTGACAGCATGATCACCGGAGACAGATCCATAGAAAAAAGGCCCATGAAAAGGATCATCACTCCACTTACCAGTATGGGAGCGGATGTGACTTCCGTAATGGGCAATGACTGCGCACCCCTTAGTTTCAAGGGCGGCAGGACTCTTCACGGAATAACCTACAAGAATCCTGTGGCTTCCGCCCAGGTTAAATCCTGCATCATGCTGGCCGGCCTCTATGCCGAGGGGGACTGCATGGTCTATGAGCCCGCGCTTTCAAGAAACCACACAGAGATAATGCTCTCTTCCTTTGGCGCTGATATTCACAATGAAATCGCACCGGACGGAAGCGCCGTGGCTATCCTTCATCCGGGAATGCCCCTTACCGGCCGCAAGATAAATGTTCCGGGAGATATCTCATCTGCTGCTTACTTTATCGCAGCAGCTCTTATAGTACCCGGTTCCGAAATCCTCATAAGGAATGTCGGCATCAATAAAACAAGAGCCGGAATCCTCTCCGTCCTCAAGCAGATGGGTGCGGATATCACCCTGGAAAATCTGGATGAGACCTCGGAGCCCAAGGCAGACATCCTTGTAAGACATTCAGAGCTTCACGGCAATGAGAACCATCAGTTTGTTATAGGGGGAAAAGATATCCCCACTATGATTGACGAGCTTCCTGTTATTGCCGTTCTCTCAGCCACCATGGACTGCGAGACCATAATAAAAGATGCAGCGGAGCTTAAGATCAAAGAGTCCAACCGCATCGATACTGTCGTAGACGGACTTAAGGCAATGGGATGTGATATCGAGGCTACAGATGACGGAATGATCATCCGTGGAGGAAAGCCCCTTAAGGGCGCAGACATTAACTCCCATGACGACCATCGCCTTGCCATGAGTTTCGCCATTGCTTCTCTGGCCGCAGAAGGCACCACAAGGATCATCGGTGATGAGTGCGTTGGGATTTCCTATCCCACATTCTTTAGAGATCTGCAGGGATTATTATGAAAATAAATGCCTTCCCCTGACCGGGGAAGGCATTTATTTTTATATTCCGGTGATACGATATTGTTTAATGAAAACACCTCCTTTACCGCTTATACGGATCGGTCTTCTCCTTCATCTCATACATCTTTCCATCTGCTGTCTGAATGTATTTCTCAAGACTGTCAACATTCTCATCAATGTCTTCAAATACATAGCCGTAGCTGGCAGATACCCTAAATGGATTGTTATGGGTTTTGTTGTAATTATCCAGATACTCCTCAAGTCGCTTGCCCATCTCTTCCGGTTCGCTGCTGTCACTTCCCAGGGCAGCGAACACCAGCAGTTCATCACCGCCTGTCCTTATGATCCTGGCTCCCTCCGGCACAGACGCTCTAAGCGCATCCGCAACCGTTCTGATTCCTGTGTCCCCTGCTTCATGCCCGTAGGTGTCATTCAAATTCTTGAGTCCGTTGAGGTCAATTACACAGACAAATAACTTCTTATCTGCCTTTTTAGCCTCTTCCAGAGCAAAGGTTTCATAGTACTTAAAGCCCTTTCGGTTATAGCAGCCCGTAAGAGAATCCGTCATATTTTCCTCAAACAGCGTATTATACTCATTCTCCAGCTTGCAAAGGCTCTTGAGCAGCTGGGCATTTTCACTTACCTCTCTGGATTTGCTCTCATGTATGTCCTGTATCAGGAAAAGATATTCCTGCCCCTTTGTGCTCTCCCTGACCATGGCGTTACAGATGGTGATCCCATACCAGTAATAATTACCGTCCTCATGTCTTATCCTGCACTCCCCATAGATATGGAGCTGCTTTGAAAGAACTTCATGAATCCTGTTCTGATCTGACAGTATCTGAAACTCTTCCCTGTCCTCGGGATGTATGTTTCTGTAGATGTTGTCGCAAAGTACGGAAAATGGGTCGCCGTCATTTACCGCCAAATAAGAAAGCTCTTTTTCCCATTCATAAACATGGCAAAAAGAGCTTGTATCCTCTACCAGGACTATTACCCGGTAGAGGTTTATCATTGCATTACTGATTGAAATAATATCCCGGTCTGTCATTATGTCCTTCATAATCCTGCCTTATTCGTTACCAAACAGATCCCTTGTATATACCTTATCCACCACATCCATAAGTTCAGGCGTAAGGCGGTTTGCGATGATGAAGTCACATTCCTTCTTGAAGGTTTCAAGGTTTCTCTCCACCCTGGAGTTAAAGAAGTCTTCCGCATCAAGTGTTGGCTCGTAAACCACGCACTCTATTCCTCTTGACTTGATCCTCTTCATGATACCCTGGATAGCAGACTGCCTGAAGTTGTCGGAACCGGCCTTCATGGTGAGTCTGTAAACTCCCACCTTCTTGGGATGAAGAGCCCAGATCCTGTCGGCAATGAAGTCCTTCCTGGTCCTGTTGGCATCAACGATGGCAGTGATCAGGTTATTGGGCACATCCTCGTAATTGGCCAGAAGCTGCTTGGTATCCTTGGGAAGGCAATAGCCGCCGTAACCAAATGAAGGATTGTTGTAGAAATCACCGATCCTGGGATCGAGACACACACCATCAATGATGTTCCTGGTGTTAAGGCCTCTCACCTCTGCATAGGTATCAAGCTCGTTAAAGAATGATACTCGAAGAGCCAGATAGGTATTGGCAAAGAGCTTAACCGACTCAGCCTCTGTTGTATTCATAAACAGAACATCGATATTCTCCTTGACCGCGCCCTGCTTAAGAAGATCTGCAAAAAGATGTGCTCTCTCCTCAGCTTCCGCACTTGCAATGTCATAGCCCACGATGATCCTTGAAGGGTAGAGATTGTCATAAAGGGCATGTCCCTCCCTCAAAAACTCCGGTGAAAACATTATGTGATCTGTATTGTAGGTCTGTGAAAGTTCCTCTGTATAGCCTACCGGTATTGTTGACTTGATGATGATATATGCATCAGGGTTCTCTTTCCTTACCTGATCCACAACGCTTACCACCGATGAAGTATCAAAGTAGTTCAGCTTCTCATCATAATTGGTAGGAGTGGAAACAATGACAAAATCCGCTCCTTCATAAGCGTACGAGGCATCAAGGGTCGCTTCCAGTCTCAAAGAGTCCTTCTTTAAATACTCCTCCAGCTCTTTGTCAACAATGGGTGATCTGCGTTTGTTGACCATGTCCACCTTCTCGGGTATAACATCTACAGCCACCACATCATTGTACTGGGACAAAAGAACTGAATTTGAAAGTCCCACATACCCCGTACCTACTACTGCTATTTTCATTTATTGTTTTCCTGTTCTTTCAATTGATCTTCTACGGTCTCATAGACCTCTATTCTCATCTTGTCCGTGTCGGGCATTCCGATGAAAATTCCCCCATAATGAAAATCGTTGCCCTCCTTGGATGCTCTTACGATCTGTATAAATACATGAAGAGTTTCCTTGGTCCAAAGCGTTAAGTTTGCCTCATAGTTGTTACCGATAGTGAGCTGAGCATCCGTTTTAAATCCCAGACCGTCTCTGGAACAGTCATGGATCTCGATCTGCGCTGATGTCGCCTCACCTGATCCTCCCAGCTGTTTGAGAATGATCTCGCCGGTGAGCTGGAGCCTTTTGTGTTTTCTCTTATCTTCCATAATGCACCCCCGTTTAAGATTGGTTAGTAACGCTTCCTACTTAACCATTGTATCACGATGCTATGGTAAAATCTAATTTTCACTTCTTTTCATCGTAGAAAAAGCAGGCATCACCGAAGGAAAAGAATCTGTACTTTTCACGGATTGCCTCTTCATAAGCATTAAGGACATGCTCTCTGCCTGCAAGAGCCGACACCAGCATGACCAGCGTTGACTCGGGAAGATGGAAATTAGTGATAAGACAGTCCGTCACCTTAAACCTGTATCCCGGGTAAATAAAGATCGATGTATCATCGCTGCAGGCGGTAAGGTATCCCTTCTCATCCGCAGCGCTTTCAATGGTCCTGCAGCTGGTTGTACCGACGCAGATGACTCTGTGACCTGTCTCTTTTGCCCTGTTGATCTTGTCTGCGGCTTCCTGTGTCACCTGATACCACTCGGAGTGCATGTGATGCTCTTTGACATTTGTAACCTTAACGGGTCTGAAGGTACCAAGGCCAACATGCAGGGTAACATAGGCAAGGTCAACTCCCTTCTCCTCTATCTTCTTAAGAAGGTCGTTTGTAAAGTGAAGTCCCGCTGTGGGCGCAGCTGCAGAGCCGTCGTATTTGGCATAGACGGTCTGATACATGTTCTTGTCCTGAAGCTTGTGGGTGATGTAGGGAGGCAGTGGCATCTCACCCAGTCTGTCCAGAACCTCCTCCCAGATTCCCTCATAGAAGAATCTCACAAGGCGGTTTCCCTCATCCACAATATCCATCACTTCCGCAGTAAGTATTCCATCGCCGAAGCTTACCCTTGCTCCGGGTCGGAGTTTCTTGCCGGGTTTTACCAGACACTCCCAAAGATCCGCTTCCTTCCTCTTAAGGAGCAGGATCTCCACCGCAGCTCCCGTGCCCTCTTTAAAGCCCAGGAGTCTTGCGGGAATAACTCTGGTATTATTCAGAACAAGACAATCACCGGGCTCCAGGTAGTTTATTATCTCGCTGAAGATGTGATGCTCAACGCGTCCTGTGGTCTTGTCCATGGTAAGAAGCCTGCACTCGTCTCTCCTTTCAAGGGGATCCTGAGCGATAAGCTCCTTTGGCAGGTCAAAAAAGTAGTCTGCCGTACTTAAACCTATTTCTGTATTTTCACTCATCTGATATTTCTTTCTAAAAATTACTGGTTTCTAAAATCAATATTCTGCAGGAAGGATACATATCCTCTGTATGCTTCGTAAAGGTCTGCCTTGCTGATAGCTTCCCAGGGTGCATGCATGTTAAGAACGGCCACACCTGCATCTATAACGTTCATGCCATAAAGAGCAAGGATATAAGCAATGGTTCCACCGCCGCCAACATCAACCTTGCCAAGCTCGGCTGTCTGATAAACGATCTTATCCTTCTCATAAGCCTTTCTGATCTCCGCAATGAACTCAGCGTTGGCATCGTTAGAGCCTGACTTGCCGCGGGATCCTGTGAACTTGCTGAATACAAGTCCGCCTCCGAGGTAAGATGCGTTCTTCTTCTCAAAGCAGGATGCATAGCTGGGATCAAAGCCTGCGTTAACATCGGATGAAAGCATGCAGGAATTTGCAAGGCATCTTCTAAGAGCCAGATCACTGTAGCCTTCCACGGTCAGGTTCATAAGCTCTGCAACCGCATTCTCAAAGAATCTTGACTGCATACCTGTTGCACCTACAGAACCGATCTCCTCTTTATCTACAAGAATGCAGCAGGAAGTTCTCTTAACATTCTTCACATCAAGAATTGCTCTCATTGAAGGATAAGCGCATACTCTGTCATCATGTCCGTAGCCAAGGATCATTGATCTGTCAAAGCCTGCATCTCTTGCCTTTCCTGCAGGAACGATCTCAAGCTCGGCTGAGATGAAGTCCTCCTCTTTGATTCCGTAGAGGTCGTGAAGGATTGCCAGGATTCCGCGCTTAACAGCTCCCGAAACCTTGCCGTTTTCCTCCTTCTCTGCCTTCTCTGCATCGATCGCATACTTCTCTCCTGCTGAGAGCCTGGTGTTCTTTTTTTCTGCCTTTTCCTTCTCATCCTTCTCGATTACGAAGGGTCTGTTACCTACAATAAGATCAAGGGCTTCACCCTCAATAACATTGGAAGCCTTCTTGGCCATCTGCTCCTGAGCCAGGTGGATAAGAAGATCTGATACGAAGAATACAGGATCATCCTCATCCTCACCTACGTTCAGCTGAACAGTAGTCCCGTCGGTCTTAACGATAACGCCGTGAATAGCCAGAGGCATTGCAACATACTGATACTTCTTGATACCGCCGTAGTAATGCGTATCAAGATAGGCAATGCTGCTGTCCTCATAAAGAGGATTCTGCTTAACGTCCAGTCTGGGTGAATCAATGTGTGCCCCAAGGATATTCATTCCTGCTTCCATTGGATCGGAACCGATCAGGAACATTGCAATTGATTTGTTCATCCATACGGAGTAAACCTTATCGCCCTTTTTGAGCTTGGTCTTTCCGCCGATCAAAGTGTTCAGCTCTCTGTAGCCTGCAGCCTCAATCTCATTGACGATGGTATCGATGGCTTCTCTCTCAGTCTTGGAATTATCAAGGAATACCTTGTACTGATCGGCAAACTTATCTACTGCCTTAAGCTGAGCCTGATTGTAGGTTGTCCATGCGTTTATTCTATTCATAAAAACTCCTTTCGAATTAAAAATAGTCATTGCTAACATGAGCAATGACTATTTTAACACCTGCTGCGGTTTCAATCAAATCATCTTATCAGCTGCGGATTTCGATTCCCATTGTGAATGAGAGCTTTCTAAGCATCTTATCCACAAATCCGTTTATCATCTCGTCAGTAAGCTCTTCATCCTTTGGAGTGAAGGTTATTGTGAAGGCCATGCTCTTCTTGGTGGGAGGAATAGGAAGTCCCTCGTATACGTCAAAGAGCTTAACATCGGTCACATACTTGCAGGAACCGTAGATTGCCTCCTCAACCTCTCCACAGGTAACTGTCTTATCCATGATAAGAGCAAGGTCACGCTTAACAACAGCAAACTTTGAAAGCGGAGTAAATACAGGAGTCCTGTCATACCACTTCTCAAGAACGGAAAGATCTATCTCGCAGATATAAGCAGGAATTCTCATATCGGTCTCATCCTGGATCTCATAGGTGATCTGTCCAAGATATCCGACCTCTTCACCCTCGCACAGGATCTTTGCAGTTCTGTAAGGGTGCAGATATGTCTTCTCGGAAGTTTCATACTTAAAGCATACATGCAGTGAATCCGCAACATTCTGTGCAAGGCCCTTTAATGTGAAGATGTCCTCTCCTTCGCCAAAGATACCGATGCAAAGAGTAGCTTTCTCCTCGGGGTATTCGGTAAGAGGAAGTGACTTGGGAACGAATCTGTTTCCAAGTTCAAACAGTCTTCCCTCAAGAGTTCCCTTCTTCTGGTTTCTTGCAATGGCGTGGATCATCTGTGCCGCAAGTGTGGTTCTCATAAGAGACAGGTCCTCATTTATAGGATTAAGGATCCTGATGGCATTTCTCTCGGGCGCATCCTCTGCAAATCCAAGAAGATCAAGGTCACTGGGTGAGAAGAATGAATAATGCATGCACTCATATGCACCCTGAGCACAAAGAGCTCTCTTGATACGAAGCTCTGTCTTCTGTCTTAAGTTTCTTCCTCCCACTGTAACGCTGCAATCCTTAAGGAATGTAGCTTCAACATGGTCATAACCGTACATACGGATAAGCTCTTCTGCGATATCGGGATAATCTTCCATATCCTCACGATATGCAGGGATTTTGATGGTAAGCTCATCTCCGTTAATAACAGGCTCAAAGCTTAAGTTTGTAAGGATTCTCTTTATCTCATCTTCGGGAACTTCAATTCCGAGAACTCCGTTTACTTTCTTAATGGAAGCCTTCATCTCTTTTTTCTCAAGGCTGTTTCCGGTATTGATATCAACGTGAGTTTTGGATACCTTACCTGCATGAAGCTCCTCAATAAGATGAAGAGCTCTCTTCATGGCGATAACGGTCGTGTACTCGTAAACACCCTTTGAAAAAGCAGCCGATGAATCGGAAGACTGTCCAAGTGCTCTTGAACTCTTACGGATATTGTCACGCATGAACTTGGCAGCCTCGAAGGTAACTGTTGTAGTTGTATCACGGATCTCTGAGTTAAGACCGCCCATGATACCTGCAAGAGCTACAGGCTTTACGCCGTCGCAGATAACAAGGTTATCTGTAGTCAGTTCAAACTCATTCTCATCGAGAGTAACAATCTTCTCGCCCTGTCTGGCACGTCTTACAACGATCTTATTGCCCTCAAGGAAGTTGCCGTCAAAGGCATGCATGGGCTGTCCAAGCTCTCTCATGATGTAGTTTGTAATATCAACGATGTTATTTATTGCATTATTGCCAACCATTGCAAGTCTTCTCTTCATCCAGAGAGGGCTCTCGGCAAGCTTTACGTCATAGACATAGTGTCCGATATATCTGGGGCAAAGATCGGGATCTTCAACTGTTACGGTAAATCCCTGATTTTCCACATCTGTTTCGGTGTAGGAAAGGTCAATCTCTTTTAAAGGCTTATCAAGTGCTGCGGCAACCTCTCTGGCAAGACCGTAGATACTCTGACAGTCAGGTCTGTTAGCTGTGATGGACACATCAAAGATCCAGTCATCAAGACCGAGAATAGGCTTTACATCAATACCAACCTTTGTATTCTCAGGGAATACAAGAAGTCCGTTATAGCCTGCTCCGGGATACATATCCTCGTTAACGCCAAGCTCAACTCCTGAGCAGAGCATACCCTCTGAATCGTAGCCGCGAAGCTTGCCCTTTTTGATGGTGGCAACTCCGATCACAGTAACATGGTCTCTCTCAGTCTCAATAACGGTAGCGCCAACGAGAGCCAGAGGATACTTTCCTCCTGCCTGAACGTTATCTGCGCCGCAGACAACCTTAAAAGTTCCATGCTCACCTGCGTTAACTGTACATGCATGAAGGTGGGTATCGGGAATTGCCTCGCAGGTTTCAACCTGTCCGACTACAACATTTGATATGTCTTTTCCCACTTCCCAGCACTCTTCAACTTCGAATCCACAGTCGAAAAGCTTCTTCTCAAGCTCTTTGGGTTCAATATCTATATCAACAAAATCTTTAAGCCAACTTAAAGGTACTAACATTTTCGGTTTCCTCCTAAATTATTCGTAGTGATCGATCTGCTTAAGAACATCAAGGTCTGACTCATATAAAAGTTTGATGTTGTTGATGCCGTACTTGAGCATTGTTGCACGCTCGATACCGATACCAAAAGCAAAGCCGCTGTACTCTTCCGAGTCAATTCCGCAGTTCTCCAAAACCTTCTTGTTAACTACGCCGGCACCGAGAACCTCGATCCAGCCGGTACCCTTACAGAGGTTACATCCCTTTCCGCCGCAGGCAAAGCAGCTGCAGTCAACCTCTACCGAAGGCTCCGTAAAAGGGAAATATGAGGGACGAAGCCTTGTTGTGGTTCCTTCGCCGAAAATCTTCTGAGCAAAGGTCTCCAGAGCGCCCTTAAGGTCACAGAGTGTAACATTCTTATCAACTACAAGGCCTTCCATCTGTGAGAACATAGGTGAATGAGTTGCATCATCATCTGAACGGAAAACCTTACCGGGTGAAAGAATCTTGATCGGGGGCTTCTTGTTCTCCATAACATGGATCTGACCTGATGAAGTCTGGGTTCTTAAGAGAAACTCAGGACTTAAATAGAAAGTGTCCTGCATATCTCTTGCAGGATGATCGGCAGGTGTATTAAGAGCGGTGAAATTGTAATAGTCATTCTCAATCTCAGTCCCCTCATATATCTCAAAGCCCATTCCCGCGAAGATGTCTATAAGAGTCTCTCTCATCTGAGTTACAGGGTGAAGATTGCCCTGATAGCGCATCTTGGCAGGCATTGTTACGTCCTGCTTCTCCCTCTCATATCTTGCCTTGAGCTCTTTTTCCTTCATCTTCTTGTCCAGTTCATCAAACTGAGCAAGAGCCCATTGCTTAAGTTCATTGACATTCTTGCCGTACTCGGCTCTGTCCTCCGCGGCGATGTTCTTCATCTCCTTCATAAGAGCTGAAATCTTACCGGTCTTGTTGTCCAAAAAACTCTTTCTAAGCTCGTAAACAAGCTTAGAGCTGTCAAGCTTCTCGGAATTAGCCTTGATTTCTTCACGAATTGCTTCAATTTGCTGATGTAATGCGCTGTTTTCCAAAATTCCTTCCTCCTGTTTTCTGTTCATGTACTGCATTTCCCCGTGAATCGGGCTAAAAAACGTCATGGGTTTCCCGGCAGGCAACGCTCTTTCTTCACGCGAAAAAAATCCCTTGTGCACTTTAATGCACAAGGGACGAATATTATCCGCGGTACCACCCTTATTCTCGGCATATGCCGAACTCTCATTTGAAAGAATGCTCCGATGCGAAATTTCCGTATGTATCCGTTGCTTGTGGAGCTCTCAGCCGGTGGCTCCAGTTCTCTGGTAAGACAGATACAACATCTCCGGCTTACGCCGACATCATCAATGCATTTGTATATTTAATGTTGTCTTAATACAGTTACTAATTTTATTGTCACAACTGCTTTTTGTCAACGGGAAAAATAAGTCGCTTACTATCATTTTATTTGCCATAGGTAACATAATGGTGTTAGTATAAGGTATTGAATAAAAACGGAGGCGTTATACTCATGAACAGTTTTGTACTTAGCTGCTGTTCCACAGCAGACCTGACTGCAGAGCACTTCAAGGAAAGAGACATAAGTTACATCTGCTTTCATTTCAGCGTAGACGGCAAGGATTACTTAGATGATCTTGGCGTTTCCTATCCTTTCGACGAATTCTACAAAGCCATGGCAAATGGAGCCATGACCAAGACTTCTCAGGTTACCGTAGGCGAATACGTTGAATACTTTGAGAACATTATCAAACAGGGCAAGGATATTCTGCACCTGACTCTCAGCTCCGGAATTTCAGGAACCTTGAACTCCGCTACCATCGCCAGGGACCAGGTACTTGAGAAGTATCCCGGCAGCAAGGTTTACGTTGTTGATTCCCTTGCCGCTTCAGCAGGATATGGCCTTCTTATGAACAAGCTTGCAGATCTTCGTGATGAGGGCAAGACCATCGATGAGCTTTACGAATGGGTCATTGAGCATCGTCTGGAATGTCAGCACTGGTTCTTTGTCACCGACCTTACTTACCTCGTAAGAGGCGGAAGGGTTTCCAAGGCAGCCGGCATCATCGGAGGCGCTCTTAAGATCTGTCCTCTTCTTAACGTAGATTATCAGGGAAGACTTATTGTTCGTTCCAAGTTAAGAGGTATAAACGCAGTCATGAAGGCACAGGTTGCCAAGATGGAAGAACTTGCCGAAAACGGTCTGGAATATGCTCAGGAGTGTTATATTTCCAACTCTGACTGCTATAAAGAGGCCAGAGCCGTTGCTGATCTTATTGAGTCCAAGTTCCCACACCTGAAGAACAAAGTCAGGATCTACAGCATCGGAACTACCATCGGAAGCCACACCGGCCCCGGCACCGTAGCTCTTTTCTTCTTCGGCAAGAAGAGACTGGACTGATCTTGCAAAGTTATAACAAAAATAAAAGCTGCTATCTTCTTTTCCGAAGATAACAGCTTTTTTATTATAATTCAGTCTTCATATACGCCTTTTATAAGCCTCTTCTCAAAGTCCTTCTTGGGCATGGGGTTGTCATACAAAAAGCCCTGGACCACATTACAGCCCACATTCTTTAACAGTTCCGTCTGATCCGGTCTCTCAACACCCTCAGTCACCACATCTATTCCCAGTTCCCTGGCCATGGTAACAATGTTCTTAAGAACGATCTCGTCGTTGGTATTAAGCTCATCGTTATTGATAAAAGACCTGTCTATCTTGATCACAGATACAGGGAAATCCCTTAGAGTAGAAAGTGAAGAATAACCTGTTCCGAAGTCATCAATTGCTGTGGCTATATTCATATCCTTGAGCTTTGAAAGGAAATTCGTCATCATGATCCTCTCATCCTCGCTGGCGGTTTCCGTAACCTCTATCTCTATGTATTTGGGATCGATATCATACTCTTCAATGGTCTCGCTTATAGCCTTGGCCAGATCCTTGTAGCTTAAGTCCCTGCGGGAAAAATTAACGGATACCTGAACCGGCTCTATCCCGTTATCAAGCCACTCCCTGATATATTCACAGGTTTTCTTCAAAACATAAAGATCCAGTGAAGCAACCATTCCCTCCTGCTCCAGGATGGGAACAAACTCAGTAGGATAAAGAACTATGCCGTTGCAGAACCATCTGGCAAGAGCCTCTGCTCCCACTATCCTTCCTGTTTCGGTGTTGACCTTGGGCTGCAGATATATCCTGAACTCATTGTTGGCAAGAGCTTCTTCATATCTGTCCTCTATCTGCTTCTGCCTGTAAATCCTGGTGCTCATGGCCTTATTTACAAATACATAAGGCTTATTGGCGACGTTCTTGGCATAATTGCAGGCCATAACAGACCTGGAGATTGCCTGGCTCGGGCTTTTCATGGATTCATCTATGGCATAGACACCGGCAACAGCAGAAAGGGTGAACTCATCATCCTTGCCGTTCTTCACACCACGAACGGGAACAGCCGCAATATACTTAAGAAACTTCTTGGTCCTCTCCTTCTTCACAAGGGCTGTGAAGTTGTCACCTCCGAAGTGGGCAAGGATCTCATCATCCTCAAAGAATTCCTTAAGCTTTCTGGCATAGCGCTTCATGATCTCATCGCCCTCGCCGATTCCGTATCTTCTGCTGATAAGGCCAAAGCTCTTTATGTTAAAGTAGAACGCGTCATATTTCATGATCTCGCCACTTTCAAACTTGCTGCTGACAAAAGCAAGGAAGCCTCCGGAATTGGGAAGTCCGGTAAGATACTGAGTCAGTGCACTCTTCTTGACAACATTCACAAGAAGAAATCTCTCCATATGGAAGGAAAGAATATCAATTATCACAGAAAAGCTCCTGTACTGTTCATCAGTAAGCTTCTTGTTATCGGCAAGATAAACCTTGTATGTAATCTGTCGGTCTCCCGACGTATTGCTCTTAAACATATAGGTGGAAGTCTCTTCCGCGGGAACCGGGCCAAAAAGGGGAATGATGGTATCGGGTTCTCCTGCTTTATCGGAATAGGACTTGTAAGAAACCGTTGCCACAATGGAACGCAAAGAAAACTCCTTGGATATGTCCGCCAGAGCACTGGGGGATATCTCAGGGGTAACCTCTTCCTCCGAGAGTATTTGAACAAAATTCTCAAAACTCCTATCAAACGTCATTTGTGGCACCTCATATAAAATAAATGTAAGTATATTTTATAAAATATTTATGATTATTTCAATGGACATATCAACGAAAGCCCGTTGATGGCTCTTTGGTCAACAGGGAACAGCTCGTATTCTAAGCCAATACAAAAAGCCGTCACTTTAGATGAATCAACACCCAAAGTGACGGCCTGTTTGTTACTGATTGGAATTATTTCTTGTTTACAAGATCCTTAAGAGCCTTACCAGCCTTGAACTTAGGTGCTACAGAAGCAGGAATCTTGATGGCAGCGCCAGTCTGAGGATTCTTACCTGTTCTTGCTGCTCTCTTTGTTGTCTCGAATGTTCCGAAACCAACAAGCTGAACTTTACCTTTCTTCTTGAGCTCCTTAGTAACTGTCTCTGTGAAAGCGTTCAGTGCTGCAGTTGCATCCTTCTTGGAAAGGTTAGCTTCCTTTGCAATTGCATCGATAAGTTCTGTCTTGTTCATTAATTTTCCCTCCGAAATAGAAATTATTTACTACATTGCCTATTTTACTACTATTAAGTACACATAACAACAGCAAAGTGCTTGTTTTATCGTGTTTTTTGAAAAATAATTCTAAAAAAGTGCCATATTACCTAGATTTTAATGCAATTTCCATCATTTTACTCAAATATGTAAGGTCCGTTATGTCCGGTTGAGGAAACTTTCTGGACAATTCTCTGGTGTTATACATGGCAATATATCCGTCAAAGGGCGCACTGATCATCCTGTACAGGAAAGCATGCTTAATCCCGTTCTTCTCAAAAAAGTCCAGTGCCTTCGGAAACTCTCTTAAAACAATACCGGGAGAATCTATAACCAGTACTCCGTTGGAATTGAAGCGACTAAGAAGCCCGGATTCCATCACATATGCGATGTCCGAAACGGAATCCACGATCTTATATACGCGCTTTTCAGCATCATTGCCGGAATCGGAAACGCGCCTGTGTCCATAGAAGCTCCTGTTGATATCCTTATAAAAGACATATACCTCATCCAGATCGTAGGTTGCCGCAATCTTCATAAGGATTGAAGAAACCGATTCCGTATCGGCATACAGAAGGCCTTCCATTCCCGTAAGAACAAGCTTGGTCTTGTCTATCGCTGTGGCCCGGCTGACTGTCATGGCTGTCTCATCAAGCTGTCCGTCCACTATGGGTCCATGAATTTCCGGATTATAGATAACATACCGGTTCTTCCCGCGATTCTTTGCCCTGTAAAGCATTCTGTCTGCAAGGTTAAAAAGCTCATCATAGCTTTGAACATAATCAGGGAATATACCGACTCCCATGGATACCGTCACCATAGGATATCCGTTCTGATCTATATGGGTAGCTTCGACCCTCTCTCTTATCCCCTTAAGGAAAAAGCGAAGATCACCTTTATCACTTACATTCTCGATGAGCATCATCATCTCATCTCCGCCGATCCTTCCGGCCTTGCCGGCACTGCCCAGAACCTCCTGGATGATTGAGGCAACCTCTCGAAGTATCTTATCTCCGTAGGCATGACCGTAGGTGTCATTAATATATTTGAAATTATCTATATCTATTATGCACAGATTCACTATGCCTCTCTTGCCATCCGGGGCACAGAGTCCTTTTGCATAATCTGTTATCGCCTTTTTATTGAGAAGTCCTGTGAGATAATCGATTTCAACAGCTTTTACGCCGTCTTCAAGATTTGTCAGATCCCGGAGTTCTATTCTGATGCTGTCCCCATCATCCTCTAAATTCCGTGAACAGTTGGCGTTTACCCAGCAGTACTCGCCTTTTCTGTTGCAGACACGAAAACATAGAGAAGCTTCCGTCTGGTGCGAAAGCGTCTCTACCATTTCGTACAGCAGATGCTGATCATCGGGGTGGACGTTTGCAAAAACAGTGTTCGCACCGCCTTCACAAACGTACTCCCGATAGTTGTCATCCGCAGATAATATATCAAGTTCGTTATTGGTAAATACTACAACGTTCCTAAACGTGACCATAGTCTCCTGCAGTAATTACATCCTTATCAAAGGATATCCTGGAATCCGGGTCTGTAAAGATGTCTCGGAATACCGTCAACCATGATAGGTCCTACATCACCCTGAATAAGAGGTCTTACATATGTGATAAACTCGTTGGTTACATATGTGCCGTCCTTGTTGATCCACTCTCTGGGAACGGTACGCTCGTCGTTGGCAATCTTGTGAACGTCCTTAACCTCTGTTCCTGCCTGATAAGGATCATCGGAAAGTCTCTCAATTACAACCATCTTGCCGCTGTCGCCTTCATCGGCAGCCTTCATGGCAGCACCACCGACCTCATAAGCCTCCAGAATGTCCACACGTGATGCGCAGTGGCTGGCAGCTCTCTGAAGAGTTGAAAGCTCGATAGGACGTGTCTTACAGCCGCACTCTTTGGCAACAACCTCGCAAAGATATCTGGCTGTTCCTGTGAGCTGCTTGTGACCGAAAGCATCTACGTAATCAATATTGTTTCCAAGTTCGCTTACATACTTGCCGTCCTTGGTCCTGATACCTTCTGACACGGCAACTACGATGGAAGCCTTGTTCTTAAGAAGGCCTTTGATCTTCTTGATGAAAGCATCCATATCGAAAGGAAGCTCAGGAAGATAGATAGCATCAGGTCCGTCACAATCCTCGCCCTTTGCAAGAGCAGTTGCGCCGGTAAGCCATCCTGCGTTTCTTCCCATTACTTCTACGATTATAACCTGTCCGTTGCTGGTCTCAAGTGACCAGCTGTCTCTTATGATCTCCTTTACAGATGTTCCGATATACTTGGCTGCAGAGCCGTAACCGGGTGTATGATCTGTAAGCGCAAGGTCGTTGTCGATCGTCTTGGGACATCCAACGAATCTGATCTGTGAACCTGAAATAATAGCATAATCGGAAAGCTTCTTGATGGTATCCATCGAATCGTTTCCGCCGATGTAAATGAAGCAGTCAATTTCAAGCTTGTTGAGAATCTCGAAGATCTTCTCATAAACTTCCTTGTTCTCAAAGATCTCAGGAAGCTTGTATCTGCAAGATCCAAGATAAGCTGAAGGTGTTCTCTTCAGAAGCTCGATATCAAGGCCTGACTGTATGTGATCTGAAAGATCGACATATCTCCCCTCCATGAGGCCCTGAACACCATGGATCATACCGTATACCTTCTTGTATCCACGGTCGATCGCAGTTCTGTAAACACCTGCAAGTGATGAGTTGATGGCCGCTGTAGGGCCACCTGACTGTCCAACAATTACATTTCTTTTTACTTTGTGTTGCATCTGACTTTACCCCTTTCAAAATTAATACCTATTACATTATATGTGATTAAACGTTTACTGTCACGAAAAATCATTTAAGTCTGATGTCCATGATAAGGGGATTGTGATCGGCCGAAACAAACCCCAGGTCTTCTATGTAAACGTTCTCCACATCAATGTTCTTTGAAACTATAAACCCATCAATTATATAGTACTGAAAGTCTGCAGGATCCTTGCTTTGGGCTGTATCCAGAGGGCGATCCAGCGATCTGCAGCTTGGCACATCTTCATCCATATAGAAATTGAACCCATCCCCAAAAATGTTCTCATCTATAACCGCAGGCTGCCAGCTAGCACTTCCCACAGGCGGATATTTACCCGAATCAACTCCGGAAAAGATCTGGTTAAAGTCACCTCCGGCTACCACAAAGTTGCCTTTTTCATACTCCGCGGTAAGGATGTCCCTGAGCATATTGGTCTGTGCGATCTTACCCTCTCCGTCATCATAGGCCTCAAGGTGTAAATTAACCAGTACAAGCTCCTTGTCCGAGTCGCTTATGGGAACCCTGGAAACCTCCAGACATCTTTTCAGGTTCATGGTCCTGAGAGGCCATGTAAAGGGACAGGGAAGCTTAAGTCTTACCGCCGAATCCAGCCTGTACTTCGAAAACAGTCCTAATCCCGCCTCCACTTTGCCGATAGGCGGAACCGGAAGGGGCACAAAAGCCACCTTATAGTTGTAGGCAAAAGCGCTCTGTCCGTTGAACACACCGGCCGGAGAATTAGTCTTAAGATATTCACTCTCATCAATGAAATATGACCTGGTGGAATTTCTGTCCATCTCCTGGGTGAATAAGATATCGGGATCAACCGTCTCCACTTCCTTCATGATGCCGGTAAGATTGGAATATACCCTTTCCTTAGTGGCTGACTTGACCATCCTGCCGCCGTCCATAAAAAAGTCTGCGTTATCTCCCAGAGCACCGTATCCAACATTCCAGCTCATAACCCTGATCGGAGAACCCAAAGATGCGCTCTTTTGAGCATTGCCTTCAATAGCTATTGTCTCTACGTCCTGAGGTTTATACTCATCAACTGTAAGGTACCCGATCACAGTACCAACAACAAGGACAATTATCAGCGCAATAATACCGACTACTTTAAGAAATCTGTTCATTATGTTCTCCATTGTAAAAAAAGGAGCTTCCGTTATGAAAGCTCCAAATTATCGCTGTATCTGCCTTGAAGATCAGAAATCTTCATCATCGAGAAATTCATCCTGTCCATGGGCTTTACCGATCTTATATGCAATGACTGCAACTGCGATAATAACTGCCGATGCAGCAAGGCATCCTATAAACAGCTTTTTCTTATTGTCGTCAAGCTTCTCCCATGCACTCAAGCCCTCATCAACAGTCTCCTTACAGAAGTTGATGGCACCATCAAGAATATTCATAACAATATCCATGCTATAACCCCCTTTTGTCTATATATTGTATTCGACAAAAAATCTCTACTATTGATTGTACCTCTTAGCATGCCTTTCCTCAAGCTTTTTTATAACAAAATCCCTCCAGGTGAAGTCAAAGATAGCCGCAAAAGGAATGGCAAAAAGAATACCCGCAACCCCAAAGAGCCTTCCCCCAAGGATAATGAATATGAGGATCATAAGAGCCGAAACCCCCAAGCTCTCGCCAAAGAGCCTTGGCTTAAGAATATATCCGTCCACAGTCTGCAGAACTATCGTAAAGATCAGAAACCACAGAGCATACCAGGGATTTACCAATACCAGTATAAATGCTCCCATGACGGCACCTACGATAGGACCGAATGTAGGGGCCAGATTGGTGATACCCACAATAAATGATATCAGAGCTGCGTAGGGCATTCCCATAATTATCATGAACAGAAAGTTAACTACTCCCACTATTACTCCGTCGATAACATCTACGATGATATATCTGATAAGAATGTCGTTGCATCTTGTGAAAAAGCCCGTCATCTTCTCATATGTGGCAGGTTTGACCACAAGTGCTATGATCCTTCCGCAGCCTTCTGTTATCCTGCGCTTATCCAGAAGGAAATATACCGCAAGGATAAAGGAGATGACCAAATCAAAAACGCCCTTTCCGAAATTAGCGCCCGAAGTCACAAAGGACTGCATGTTTTCGGAAAAATATCCGCTGACATAATCAATTATCTTATCACCGAAGTTTGCCAGTGACGCCAGATCAAGTCCGAAAAGTCCGGCTCCTCCGCTCTTTTCAAAATCCCGAAGCCAGGACTGGAGCGTAGCAAGATACGTATCCATATTGGAGAAAAGAGTCTTCACACTCTCTGCCAGCTGCGGTACCATTGCAAACCCAAGAAGGGTGATACACGCCACCAGAGCAACGATGGCAACAACTGATGAGATCTTCCATCTTAGCTTCTCGCGCTTCATGTTCTTAAACACTTTTCTGTCAAAAAAATTAGCAAGAGGATTGATCACGTAGGCGATAATTATACCCACAAGAACGGGCTTGACAAAAGCAAAGAAAACGCCAAGTCCCTTAAAGATATCTCCCAGATGCATTAGTACCATAAGAAGCACTACAGCTGAGCATGTTGCAACGGTGTAGGCTACCCATTTTTTCTTTAACCAATTACTGCTGAACTTCATCTTGCCATTTCCTTCCTCTCATCCGAATTCATTAAATTTCCTTGGCTTTCTAAGCTGCCTGGTGCTCTTCTTTTTGACTTTTTCCCGCACCCTCTTCAGGTGGTGGTCATCATAAAGAACCTTCACCGCAGGATGGAAAAACCTGTTTATAAAAGCACCTATAAGGAATATATAAATACAAAAATACAGCCATACCATCATGATCAGCGGTGTGGCAATACTGCCGTAAATTGAAAAATAGCTTGTTGAATTGACATAAACAGAAAACAGCCAGGAAAAGATATACCATACAACCGCCGAGAATACCGCTCCCGGAAGCTGATAAATAAAAGTCATCCTGGCACTGGGCACAAATGTATAGATAAGCGCAAACGCAAAACCTGAAAGAAGTATCACAACAATAAATTTAAAATACGCCGAAAGAGAAACTATGAACATGATCTTGGGGAAATGGCTTACCGCAATGCTCCTTACAACCCTTTCAAATACCATGATAGCCAGCATGGCAACAAGGATCACGATCATGGCTATAGTATACAGTGCTGCGATAAACCGCAGATGGAAATAGTTTCTTCGCTCCGGAACATCGTAGATGGCATTAAGTCCCCTTATTATGGACATCATGCCAAGAGCGCCGGACCAGATTGTGGCCAGGGCCGATACCGAAAATACAGTAACGGACCTGTCATAGGTTTCCTCAATAAGCCTTAAGATGATATCATTGGCAAAATCCGGTGTTATCTGCAAAAGAGCTCGCGAAAGATCTGCTTCCGACACCGATGTATAGGGGATCATCGAGGAAATAAGAATAAGAAGGGGAACAAGGGAAATAATAAAGAAGTACGCACAGCTGCCCGCAAAAGCCGCTATATTCTTTTTTTGCATCTTAGCAGCAAAATCTTTGGCCAGTTCAAAAAGCTGTGCCCTTATATCCATACGCATTCCCTTCTTATTGCCATACAAGGAAAAAGCAGCCACCTCGATGACTGCTTTTACATTCTTTGGAATTCCCAAAATGCCGGTTCCTGTTATTTGACTCCTAGCTAACGCCAGGTGGGTTACCGCAACCCGGTCTCCTGTCTTCCTCTCCCGTAGCTGGTCTGCGTATACGCAGGGCCGAAGGCGTGACATTCAAGCAGGTAATGTAAGAGTCCCGTTTAAAGTAATGTAGGTTCAAATTACACAGGAGTTGTCGAGCATTTCAGGAGAACTGACTGTGCAGTTCCTTATATCTATATTATAGTCAAACACCTTATTTTTTCAAGCATTTGCCCATAATTTAAGATACTTTTTACACATTGAAATTAAAGCGCACGGGTTGCTTCCTTAAGCCACTCAAGCACCTTTTCATCGCTGATGTAGGGGCTTACCTTCTCATATACAAGAGCATGATACTCGTTGAGATTCTCAATATCCTCCGAGGTCATATATGCTGTGTCGATGGCTTCGAGATCTATGGGAGCATAGGTCAGATGTGCAAAGTGAAGGAATCTTCCGTACTCATTCTCCTGTCCCGCTACCACCTCAAGAATGTTCTCGATCCTTATTCCGTGGCTGCCCTCAATGTATACGCCGGGCTCATCGGATACGATCATTCCGGGCAAAAGAGCTGCCTCATCCGCCCCGGCTGCAAATCTCCATCTGATGTTCTGTGGTCCCTCATGTACATTCAGGATATATCCGATTCCGTGGCCGGTTCCGTGCTTGTAATCGATACCCATATTCCAGAGCGGTCCTCTGGCCAGGATGTCAACATTCTTGCCGCTGCAGCCCTCCAGGAAGTTTGCCTTGGAAAGACGAAGCATTCCCGCTACAGTAGCTGTATAGTGGCGCTTTATCTCATCGGATACAGGTCCCACAACCATGGTCCTTGTGACATCGGTGGTACCACCCATGTAGGTTCCGCCGGAATCCACAAGAAGAAGTCCCTGCGGCTTAACCTCAGCACAGTTATCCTCTGTTGCCTCGTAATGAGCCATGGCTGCATTTGCATTATAGGCGCTTATAGTGGGAAAAGAGAGCTCAATAAAACCCGGGAGCTTGGCACGCATACTGTCAAGCTTCATCGCTGCCGAATACTCGGTCATGGGGATCTTGCCGACATTGGTCTTAACCCAGTAGATGAACTCGGTAAGCTTAGCGCTGTCCCTTAAATAAACTTCCCTGATATTCTTAAGCTCTGTCTCATTTTTGCAGGCCTTCAAAATCTCAGTAGGATCTTTTTCATTCTTCAGATCCCTGCCGCTTCCGGCTGCCAGCTGCTTAAGAACTCTGTAGGTCAGGAAGTTGGTGTTCCTCTTATCAAACAGGATATCACCTTCCGGTCTGATGTCTTTTATAAAGGAAACAAGCTCATGATAGTCACATAGCTTTATTCCTTTGCTCTCGCAGTAGCTCTTAACTTCAGCCGTGATCTCTTTTGACTGGGCAAAGAGGACGAAGTCCGACATGGTAATATAGGCGTAGCAAAGAGCTACGGGATTGCACTCAACGTCGTTGCCGCGAAGGTTTGTAAGCCACATGATATCGTCAAGCTTACTAAGCAGATAGTGCTGCGTTCCATACTCCTTCATTCTGCCCCTTACGAGTTCAAGCTTCTGCTTAAAGCTCTGTCCGCAGAGCTCATCGGAAAGCACATACATATCGTGGCACGGAAGTGCAGGCCTTTCTGTCCATACCTCCTCAGCCAGATCCTTATCGATCTTAAGGCTGACTCCCTTAGGCGCCAGCTCGTTCTCGTAGCGCTGACCGATGCCTGCCGAGAGGACTCTTCCGTCGAAGCCCAGAACCTGTCCCTCCTTCATGTTTGCAAGAAGGTACTCATCGATGGTGGGAACTCCCGCTTCCATCATCCTGAAAAGAGTCACTCCCGTACCTGCAAGCTGATTCTCAGCCTGTATGAAATATCTTCCGTCTGTCCAAAGCCCGGCTTCATCGGCACTTACTACCAATGTACCGTTGGAGCCGTCAAATCCGCAAAAGTATTCCCTTACCTTAAAAAAATCTGCGGAGTACTCTGAATTGTGAAAGTCCGAGGTGGGCATCAGATAATAGTCTATGCCGTTTTCCTTCATGGCCTCGCGAAGCCTTGAAAGACGTTTCTTAATAACTGTATTTTCCTGTTCCATATTACTGACTCCTTACTGACATTAATCCATCGCCAATGATTGTACCACAAAACCCACCCTCATTGCTGCCTCATTTTCTCATTTACCATTCACAGATTTCACTCCCTCCCCCGGCGCCGCCCCGCTCCCAATGCCGCCCCGCGTCCGTAGCCGGGTAGCAGAAAAAAGCTGCAAATCTGAGTGTCATGTTTTTGCGCCAGGGCTAATGAGTGCCCCAAAGCTGTGCTTCGTTTCTGTCTGCGGATCTTTGTCTGACCTTCGAAGCCACAGGGGCCTTCTGCCAAGTTATTCCCGCTGTCTCGGGATCTCGTCACGCGCATTTTCCAAGGCGGCCTTGCAGATTTTCTTTTATTATGTGCGCCCAAAGGAAACTCCTCGATCGGCGATTTTCATAACACGTCATGAAATGCATGGCGCTTATCAGCGCGCCATGCATCGGGAATAAAAATGACCACGCCGATCTTCGTCAGACAACCTTCGGGCGCACAGTGAAAATCTGCCAAAGGCCGCAGGAAAATGGGCATTCCTCGCTATCCTCACCAGCGGGAAATAACCTTGGCTGCGGCCTCCTGTGAGCTTTCGAAGGGAGTTTGATCCGCAGAAACGAAGCCCTGCTTTGGGGTGCCAATAACCGGCGCAAAAACATCTGCGAAGATTTGCAATTTTTTCTGCGTTACAGGCTGCGGGCGCGGGGCGTGGCGGCGGATATGTGGGGCGGCGCCGGGGAGGGGTCCTGTAAAGCGTGAATGGTAAGGCACAAGGATGATGACGCATTGCACATAGGTGGCACTGTTGATATAATGAAATGGCGTATGCGCATGTTGCATACATCTAACAAAGATTAAGGAAAAAGGAGAAATAAATTATGGAAGAAAGAGATATTCTGAAACTTATCGATCACACACAGCTTCAGCCCAACGCAACCTGGGAAGACATCGTATCACTTTGCGACGAGGCAGTTAAGTACGGCACTGCTACCGTCTGCATTCCCCCCACATACTTAAAGAGAACCCACGACAAGTACGGTGATAATTTAAAGCTCTGCACAGTTATCGGATTCCCTCTCGGTTACAGCTGCGCTGAGTCCAAGGTTGTTGAAGCCAAGGAAGCCATCAAGGACGGAGCAAGCGAGATCGACACTGTTGTTAACGTGAGCGACGTTAAGAACCACAGATATGACGAAGTAAAGAAAGAGCTTGAGATGATAAGACAGGCTTGCGGCGACAAGCTTCTTAAGGTCATCATCGAAACCTGCTACCTCACTGAGGATGAGAAGATCGAGCTCTGCAAGATCGTAACTGACGTAAAGGCTGATTATATCAAGACATCTACAGGCTTCGGAACAGCCGGCGCTACACTTGAAGACATTGAACTCTTCAAGAAGCACATCGGTCCCGATGTTAAGATCAAGGCTGCCGGAGGAATCCGCACCATCGAAGACGCCATGGCTTACGCTAAGGCAGGCTGCAGCAGGATAGGTTCCTCAAAGGTTGCTCCTTTGATCGCTGCAAAATACGGTCTTTGATCAAAGCCTCTTATCAACTATGAAAGGTATGAAATGATGAAAGCAACTTTTTCACCATATTTAAATAGTATTGCACCGGGGATTAAAGAATTCATAAGTGAGCTCTCAGTTCATTACGACTATGTAAGCGTACTGTCAACCGACTCCAGAGGTTTTCAGCTGACAGTATCCCAGAGGGTTAAGGCCATAAGCGGCACTACCCTCACCACTGAGAAGGGCAATGTAGTAAGAGTCTATAAGGACGGCCTCTACAGCGAGTACTCCTTCAATCTCTTCGATCCGTCAAAGGCAAAAGAGGCAGCTGCAAAAGCCATGAAAATTCTGGATGCACAGCTTTCTGTTTTAAATGAGACCGGATCTACTGTTTACTGGACCGGCAAGCTGGATGATGCCCCGCAGGAACTGTTTGTTGAAATGGATACCACCGATCTTCCTGAAGAGGCCGATCTTTCAGCGCTTGTTGACAAGCTTCAGAAGTTCAGCGACGAAGGCGTAGCTTCTTCCGATGAGATCCTTGACTGCAGCATAAGGGCTGCTTCAACCCATATCTGCAAGATGTTCATAACAACCAACAGGGACCTTCGCCAGAGCTACGTTATCTCCGAAGGCACTGTTACTACCATTGGAGCAAGAGGGGAAAAGAGCTCCTACGGCTACAGCGGAATATCCGACAGAGAAGGCCCTGCCCTCTTTGACAGAATGGGCGAGGTGGTAAAGCAGTCCTGTAAGAATCTTGATGACGCCCTTGGAGCCGAGAGCATTGTTCCCGGGGAGTATGATGTCATTACCGCTCCCGAGGTTTCGGGTCTTATCGCCCACGAAGCCTTCGGCCACGGCGTTGAAATGGATATGTTTGTTAAAAGACGTGCTCTTGGCGCCGAGTATATCGGACAGCGTGTAGGTTCTGATCTTGTCACCATGCATGAGGGAGCCAACTGCGTAAGAGACGTTGGAAGCTATGCATTTGACGATGAAGGTACTATGGCAGGAGACGTTATCGAGATTGAAAAGGGAATCCTTAAGACGGGTGTATGCGATGCACTCTCTGCTCTTCGCCTTAAGTGCGCTCCTACGGGAAACGGCAAGCGCCAGAACTTTGAGCACAAAGCCTACACCAGAATGACCAATACAATGTTTGATAAAGGTACTTCTACCGTTGATGAGATGATCGCCTCTGTAAAATACGGTTATCTTCTATCCGGCATGGACTCCGGCATGGAAGATCCCAAGCACTGGGGGATCCAGTGTATTCTCTCAAGAGGCTATGAGATCGTGGACGGCAAGCTTACCGGCAAGGTTGTTTCTCCCGTTGTTATGACAGGCTATGTTCCGGATCTTCTTAATTCCATCTCCATGGCAAGTGGCGACTACGAATCCTTCGGAACCGGTTACTGCGGTAAAGGATACAAGGAATTCGTTAAGACCTCAGATGGCGGCCCATACCTTAAGGCCAGAGCTATACTGGGCTGATACTTGATATGACCACATCACTTAATCGGAGGAAAAAATGACAGACAAAATCTTGGAATTATTAAGGATGTCCGATGCCGATGCCTTTGAGGTTACAGACAAGGTTACCCGGGGCTGGGAGTTCTACTTCATCGGACATAAGCTTGATCAGAACAGAGCAAAAGAAGTTGAGCATATAGAAGTTACTGTTTACAAAAAATCAGAGGACGGCAAGTTTCTGGGTAGTGCTTCCGATGAGATAGCTCCCACTTCAACTAAAGAGGAGGCAAAGAAGATCATTTCCGATCTGTGCCAAAGAGCTGCCTATGTAAAGAACCCCTTCTTTAAGCTCAACAGCAAAAACGTAACCGTGGAAACAAAAGACTACGATATCGAGAAGACAGCCAGGGATTACATCGAGGTAATGCAACAGATTCCCGAGACCTCCACAGAGTATATCAACTCCTACGAGATTTTCGCAGAGAAGACCACACGCCGCTATGTCAACTCAGAGGGCATAGATGTAACAACCACCTATCCTTCTTCAATGCTGGAGGTTATTTTAAATGCCAAAAACGATGAGCATGAGATCGAGCTCTATCGTATGTATAAGGCAGGCTCCTGCGACAAAGACAGCATCCTTAAAGAGATAACAGACTCCCTTAAATTCGGAAAGGATAAGCTTATCGCAAAGCCCACTCCGAATCTTGATAAGACTACGGTCCTCTTCTCCACCAAGGATCCCATTACCGAGATCGTCACATATCTTTGCAACAAGACCCATGCCTCGGTTAAATACAAGGGCTACTCCAACTGGGAGATCGGAAAAGAAATCGCAGAGGGAGCTTTGGGAGATAAATTCACCGTAAAAGGTGTCAGAGAGCTTCCAAACTCTTCCAACAACACTCCCGTTGATTCAGAGGGTGCTCCTGTTGTGGACATGTACTTCCTTAAGGATAATGTTCCCATGAACTATTGGGGTGACGTACAATTCAGATATTACCTGGGTGTCAAGGACGGATGTATCATCGGCAACTACTGCGCCGAGGGGGGAAGCACTCCTGAAGCCGAGCTTCGAAAGGGCAACTACCTTGAACCCGTGGAGTTCTCAGACTTCTCCGTCAGCCTCATCGATGGCACCTTCGCAGCAGAGATCCGTCTTGCTTACCTTCACGACGGTGACAGTATAACACCTGTAAGCGGTGGTTCCGTGACCGGAGACCTGAATGAACTTCTAAAGAATGTTAAACTCTCCAAAGAGCAGAAACAGTACAATAATTTCCTTGTACCCTCTGTAATAAAAATGAAGAACGTAACAGTTGCAGGGTCAGAGTAAAAAAAATCCCGCCATCAGCAATGATGACGGGATATTTTTATGTTCGGTCTTTCATCTTCTCGTATTTCTTGCGAGGTTCAATGGCCATATAGGCGGGACGGATGATCTTGCCGTTATTGGCCAGCTCTTCCATTCTGTGAGCACTCCAGCCCACGATCCTGGCCATGGCAAAAATTGTGGGATAAAGCTCTTCCGGAAGATCCAGCATTCTGTAAACAAAGCCTGAGTAGAAGTCCACGTTGGCGGATACGCCCTTGTACATGGTTCTCTCCCCGCTGATGATCTGAGGTGCAAGCCTCTCCACCATCTGATACAGATGAAGCTCATCTTCCATTCCCTTCTCAACAGCCAGCTTCTCCACAAAGCTCTTTAAAATGACAGCTCTGGGATCCGACTTGGAATAGATGGCATGTCCGATACCGTAGATAAGACCGGCCTTATCGAAGGCCTCCTTATTCAGGATCTTCCGCAAATAATTCTCTACCTCTGCCTCATTGGTCCAGTCACTTACATGCTCCTCAATATCATCAAACATGTGAACAACCTTGATGTTGGCTCCGCCGTGGCGAGGCCCCTTAAGGGAACCGATGGCAGCTGCTATGACCGAATAGGTATCGGTCAAACTGGAGCTGACAACGTGAGTTGTAAAGGATGAGTTGTTACCACCACCGTGCTCCATATGAAGAACAAGACAAATATCAAGAAGCTTGGCTTCAAGCTCCGTGTACTGACTGTCCGGGCGAAGAAGATAAAGGATAGTCTCAGCAGTTGACAGTTCCTCCCTTGGAGGATGGATAAAGAGTGAGTTTCCTTCATGATAGTGGTTGTAAGCCTGATACCCGTATATGGAAAGAAGCGGGAAAAGACTTATAAGCTGGAGTGACTGCCGAAGAACATTGGGCAGAGTCACATCATCAGCCAGATCATCGTAGGAGTAAAGTGTAAGAACACTTCTTGCGAGAGTATTCATCATGTCCCGGCTTGGAGCCTTCATGATAATGTCTCTCACAAAACTGGTGGGAAGACTTCTGTAAAAGCCAAGAAGCTTCTCGAACTCAAACAGCTCTTTTCCCGTGGGGAGCTTATCAAACAAAAGAAGATATGCACATTCCTCAAAGGCAAATCTGTTCTCCTCTTCCGCTGCCCTGATAAGATCCTTTACGTCGTAACCTCTGAAATAAATTTCTCCGTCAGCGGGAACTTCCTTTCCGTCAACAACCTTTTTGGCAATGATCTCGGATATTCTTGTAAGTCCGGTGAGAACGCCCTTACCGTTAAGGTCACGAAGACCTCTTTTTACATCATATTTAAGGAAGAGTTCATTCTCTATAAGATCTGCTTCTTCCGAAAGCTTTGCAAGTTCCACGATCTCGGGTGTGTTTTCTGAGTAAATATTTTTACCGTAATCCATACGCACCTCCAAACAAAACTTATTCTGAATTATACCTTAAGAAAATCCTTAACTGCCTTCTCCATCTGTGTCTTATCAACCACGGTTTTATGACGGATCTCGGCATTCCTTATGGATTCTACTGCCTCAGGGATTGCTACTCCCGAGATTTCCGAGAGCTTATCCGCAAGGGCAAAGTCATCGCAGTTATCATCCCCATGGCCCAATGCATTCATAACGCTTCTGGTGAATTTATAGGGGCTTGCTGTGGAGGCAATGACAGTAACTGTCTTGTCCCCTGTCTCCTTAACATACTTGCCGTAAACGGATGCGGCAACAGCGGTATGTGTATCAATAAGATAACCTGTCTTGTTAAAGAGATCTGCTATTGTGGCAAAGGTCTCCTCTTCTGTGGCAAATCCGCCATAGAAGTCGGTGAGCTTACTTCTCATCTCATCTGTAATCTCATATCTGCCCTCTTTGGTAAGCTTCTCCATATAGGCTGCATCTGCCTCGGCACTGTTGCCGGCAATGTGATAGATGAGTCTCTCAAGGTTTGAAGAGATCAGAATATCCATGGAAGGTGAGCTAGTGAGCACAAATTCACGGTTTCTGTCATATTCTCCGGACTTAAAGAAATCAAAGAGAACCTTGTTGGAATTGGATGCGCAGATGAGCTTTGCAATGGGCACACCCATATTCTTGGCATAATATGCTGCAAGGATATTGCCGAAGTTACCTGTGGGAACAACCACATTGATGGGATCTCCCTCAGCTATCCTGCCCTCCTTAAGGAGCTTGGCATAAGAGTAAACATAGTAAACAATCTGGGGAACCAGTCTTCCGATATTAATGGAATTGGCTGATGAGAACTGGAATCCCTTTGAATCAAGAAGCTCTTTGAGCTTTGGATCTGTGAAGATCTTCTTAACTCCTGTCTGAGCATCATCGAAGTTACCCTCGATACCGATAACGCAGGTGTTGTCTCCCTTCTGAGTCACCATCTGCTGCTCCTGAATGGGACTTACTCCGTGTTTGGGATAAAAGACTATTATCCTTGTACCCGGAACATCGGCAAAGCCTGCAAGAGCCGCCTTTCCTGTATCTCCGCTGGTGGCGGTCAGGATAACGATCTCATTCTTAACATTATTTTTCTTAGCTGCGGTGGTCATAAGATAAGGCAGAATTGAAAGTGCCATATCCTTGAAGGCAATGGTAGCTCCGTGATAGAGCTCTAAGTAATATGCCCCGCCCGCCTCGGAAAGAGGCGCTATCTCTTCTGTATCAAACTTGGAATCATATGCATGAGAAATGCAGTATTTGAGTTCTTCTTCTGTGTAATCGGTAAGAAGCAGCTTCATAACTTCATAAGCTGTTTCCTGATAGGTGAGAGACGAAATCTCACGAAGTGTCTTTTCTAATCCGGGAATGGAATCCGGAACATAAAGTCCACCGTCGGGAGCCAGTCCCCGCAATATCGCCTCTGACGCACGAATACGCCCTTTATCTCCTCTGGTGCTGGAATACAAGATTTCTTTCATTATTCTCCTCCATTTTGACACATGGCAAATGCTTTCATGGTAGAATAAAAGCATAGTCACATGGGCTTATTGCAATTCAGTATACCATAATACAGCTCATTTTGGGGGAAAAATGAATCAAAAAAAAGTAATTGGTGTATATACCACGGCTCTAAAGGACGGGACACCATCCTACAGAGCTTCCATCACCTATAACGGCAAGCATATTGCCCTTGGAAGCTACGAAAAGATCGGCAGAGCTTCAAAGGCCTATAAAGAAGCTGCGAAGATCCTTGACGATGACTCTTTTACCTTGGGATCCTTCAAGGCCGGTATGGCGCTGTCCTTCGATAAGGTGGTGAGCCTTGTGAATTTCAGAGACAAGGGCATGTATATATCCACCCCCATTTATCTGGAAAAGAAATATTTCCTATATTATCTGTCCCCCTCAAAGCCCCTTAAATTCGATATTGAAGACCTCTTCTACTACTCCTCCCACAAGATAATGCAGCGTGGGTCCCACCTTTTTGTGGCAGACTACGGAAGCCAGGTTTCTATCCTTCAGCGCTACGGAATCAAGAGCTACGCCGTGGAGGGGAGGGATTACCGCTTTGCCAACGATGACCCCACGGACTTTCGCTATGAGAATATCATCATCCTCAACAGATACCGCGGCGTAAGGCAGTATGCCGAAAAAGGATTCCTTAAATATAAAGCGGTCATCCACATAAAAAGCAACTATGTGATCGGCAGCTACAATACCGAGGCTGAGGCAGCCATAGCCTACAACAAGGCCGCGGATATCCTTATAAAAAACGGCATAGAAAAGAACTTTCAGCAAAACTATGTGGAGGACCTTTCCCCATCCCAACATGCGGACATATATATGCGGCTTAAGATATCGCCGAAAATATACGAACTTAGGTAAATGGTGTATACTTAAGGCATAAATATGCATCAATTTGTGACAGGGGATAATCTTATGAACAGCAATCAGCAGAATATTAAAGAAATGCTTGAAAGAGATGCGGTCCGTCTTGTGGTGGTACTTCTTGCCGCGTTTCTTATGGCTACAAATATAAATTCCTTTGTCAATGCCGGCGGCCTCTACCCGGGCGGTGCCACAGGTCTTACCATTATCATCCGGCGTATCGCCCTCAAGTACTTTGAGATCAACCTCCCATATACTCCCGTTAACATTCTCATGAATGCCTTTCCGGTATATATGGGTTTTCGCTACATAGGCAAAAAATTCACCAGTTTCTCCCTTATCATGGTGCTTGCCTGCGGCTTTTTCGTTGACCTTCTTCCCAACTATTCCCTTACAAACGACCCGCTCCTTGCAGCGGTATTCGGCGGTATTTTCAATGCGGTTGCCATCACCATGTGTCTTAAGGTGGATGCCACCAGCGGAGGAACGGATTTCATCTCCATCTATCTTTCCCAGAAAAAAGGGATCGATGCCTTTCCCTATATCCTTGCCGGCAACATCGTGATCCTCGGCATCGCAGGTTACCTGTTTGGTTGGGACAAGGCTCTGTATTCCATGATATTCCAGTATGTATCAACCCAGGCTCTGCACGTTCTTTACAGAACTTATCAGCAAAAGACACTGTTTATCATAACCGACATGCCCGACAGGGTATGCTCCATGATCTATGCAACCTGCGGCCACGGCGCAACCCTTATTGACGGTGAAGGTTCTTTTGCCCACAGAAACAAGAAGATCGTCTACTCCATCGTCAGCGCGGCGGATACCAGAAAGCTGATACCCAAGATAAGAGAGATCGATCCCAATGCCTTTATCAATTCCATAAGGACCGAAGAGATCATGGGCAACTTCTACACAAGGCCAAGAGACTGACCCTTATAAGCATACTAAAAACCCCTGAGAAAGGACGAATACGATATGACCAATATAGTCCTGGGACTTATGATCCCGTTTATAGGTACTGCAGCTGGTTCAGCCTGCGTACTGTTCATGAAAAAAGAGCTTAACTTCATGGTTCAGCGTGCCCTCACCGGCTTTGCCAGCGGTGTGATGGTGGCAGCCTCCATCTGGAGCCTTATCATCCCGGCCATGGAGCAGTCCTCAGATATGGGAAGTCTTTCCTTTATCCCGGCTGCTGTGGGCTTCTGGGGCGGTATACTTTTCCTGCTGCTTCTTGATATGGTGATACCCCATCTTCACATGAATGCTGAGGAAGCCGAAGGTCCCAAAAGTAATCTGAAGAAAACCACAATGATGCTGCTGGCGGTCACACTGCACAACATTCCCGAGGGAATGGCGGTTGGTGTTGTCTTTGCCGGTATCATCGCAGGTTCTGCTAAAATAACCGCAGGCGGTGCTCTGGCTCTGGCCATCGGTATCGCTGTTCAGAACTTTCCCGAGGGTGCCATTATCTCCATGCCCCTTCATGCCAACGGAAAAAGCCGGCTCAGAGCCTTTATTGATGGCGTTCTGTCCGGCGCAGTTGAGCCCATTGGGGCTTTTATCACTATTCTTTTCACAAGTATCATCACCCCGGCAATGCCCTATCTTCTGTCTTTTGCGGCGGGAGCAATGATGTATGTTGTTGTTGAAGAGCTTATTCCCGAGATGTCAGAAGGCGAACATTCTAACATCGGAGTTATCATGTTCGCCCTTGGTTTTACTCTTATGATGGCCCTTGATGTGGCTCTTGGCTAAGGATCACTCCTTGCCGCTCCAGCAATAGGTGCAGAGCTTGCAGGGTTCAAGGGGGATTGCCTCCACCATATCATCAAGACGATGATAATGAAGTGATGTGAAATTCAGCTCCTTGCGGATTTCCTCAAGCATGGCTTCATACTGAGGTGAATCCGGATCCGTATACTTTCTTACCGTTTCTTCATTGGGGGACGGATATCCCTCAAGTCTTTCGATAACTCTCCTGGTTATCAGCTCCATCTCGGTGTTGGAGCGGGAGAAATTAAGGTACTTGCAACCGTAGATAAGGGGCGGACAGGCGGGTCTTATATGGACCTCTCTTGCTCCGCTCTTATATAAAAACTCTGTGGTCTCCCTCAGCTGTGTTCCCCTTACAATTGAATCGTCTATAAGAAGAAGGCTCTTGTTGTTTATCAGCTGATTGACGGGAAGAAGCTTCATCTTGGCTATAAGGTCACGGCGTGACTGCATTGTGGGCATAAATGACCTTGGCCAGGTGGGTGTATATTTTACAAATGGTCTTGAATAGGGAATTCCTGAAGTATTTGAATATCCAATGGCATGAGCAACACCGGAATCAGGCACTCCGGCAACCATGTCAGGATGCAGCCCTCTTTGAAGATCACGCTGAGCCAGCTTTCCTCCGCAGGCATATCTCATTCTCTCAACGCTAAGGCCCTCATAGGTAGAAGCAGGGAATCCGTAGTATATCCAAAGGAAGGTACAGATCCTCATATCGTCAAAGGCGGGAGCTACTATCTCCACGCTCTCAGGGGTGATAAAGGCTATCTCTCCGGGGCCAAGTTCCCTGTCGGAGGCATACCCCAGATTAAGGTAGGAAAAGCTCTCAAAACATACGCAGTAGCCTTCATCCTTGTGTCCGATGGCTACAGGAGTTCTTCCCATCTTGTCTCTTGCTGCATAAATGCCTTCAGGAGTCATAAGAAGAAGGGACATTGACCCCTTTATGATCTCCTGGGCATATCTTATTCCTTCTACAATGGTAACCTTCTGGTTGATGATAGAGGCCACCAACTCTGTGGGATTGATATCTCCACCGCTCATCTCAAGGAAATGGGAACGGTTATCAGCAAAAAGCTTGTTTGTGATCTCCTCGATGTTGTTGATCTTGCCCACCGTGGTGATGGCGTAAGTACCATGATGAGATCTTACGATAAGAGGCTGCGGCTCATAGTCCGAAATACATCCGATTCCCAGATGTCCCTCCATCTTCATCATGTCTTCTTCAAACTTGGGTCTGAAATAGGATCTCTCAATATTGTGGATCGAACGATCAAACCCTTTCTTCCTGTCATAAACTGCAAGTCCGGCACGACGTGTGCCAAGATGAGAATGATAATCGGTACCGTAAAACAGATCAAATACCGCACTTTCTCTTGATGCTACCCCGAAAAATCCGCCCATACGAGTCCTCCAGATATTATTAGAAAATACTGTAAATCAATACGAAACCTATAATACCACATATTGGGGAACAAATTGAAAAAAATTTTTTAAAAAATGCTTGCATTAGTTGTTAGCGTATGCTAATATAACTTTGTTAGCAAAAGCTAACTACCTTGACGATCATAGTCATAGTAAATCTCCTACCTACAAAGCCGGTGCATCTTGCCAATGCACCGGCAATTTTTCTTTTACAGGTTCTTTTTCAGTATTTTCATTATCTTGTCGTAGTTTTGGGGTTCGTGTGGAAATCTACAATCTATGCAGCTTTTGATGGACTTTCCGTCCTTTTCGATCATCTTATAATTTCCCGGACAGTTTTCCATATGATAAAGCGGGCAGAAACAGAAAAGGCAGTTTATGTGGCCATCTCCCTTATGACAGGGATAGCTTTTACACTGCCTGTTTTCGAAGTACCTGCTTGAATTTAGATATTTATCCTCTTCCATCTCTCATCACCTTTACAAACTCTCCGGCAAATTCCGGAGCCGACGGGAAGTACATATGAGGAAAACCGAAAACCTGCCCCTTCCTCACATGCATGGCATCCCAGCATAAAGCTGATCCCGCCTTACGGACTATCATGTCACTTCCGTTATCGGTACTGTCATAGTAGTGGAACTCATGGCCCCGCATACCTTTCAGAGTTCTGGCAAAAGAGCCTTCTGCGGCCCCTCCTTTGTCATCAAGCTCCACATATCCGAATCTCACAAGATGATCCTGTTTACTGCAGCTGCCATTTACGGCACCAACCATACTGCGCTCCCTTCCCTCTTCATCCCTGATGGATTCGTGAAGGTACATAAAGCCTCCGCATTCTGCAATTGTCGGAGTTCCGCTGTCTATGGCATCTTTTATGGATTTTCTCATGCTCTCGTTCTCTTCAAGCTCCTTCAGGTGCAGCTCAGGATACCCGCCTCCGATATAGATTCCTGCTGTCCCCTCAGGCAGCTTCTCATCCTTAAGCGGTGAAAAGAAGCAAAGCTTAGCTCCAAGGCCCTCAAGAGCCTTAAGGTTCTCTTTATAGTAAAAGCAAAAGGCATCATCCATGGCTACCGCAAGTTTTATGGGATTACTTTCCTGCACAGGCTGATCCGCCCCATCGCCATGAGCTTTTCCGCCTTCAACTAGGATTCTTTCTGCTCCCTCCATTATGGAAAGTATTTCTCCAACCTCACAGTATTTATCAATAGTGTCGGACAAAAGATCTATCTTTTCCCGGATGGAGTCTACTTCCCCCGGCATCATAAGTCCCAGGTGCCTAGAATCAATATTTACGCTCTCAAGTTTCGGCAGGTATCCAAGGATTTTCACGTCAAATCCGGCTTTGCCAAGGCTTTCTTCAGCAGCAGTTTTAAGTCTTTCATAAAAAGAACCGCTCACCTTATTGAGGATTATCCCTTTGATAAGCCTTTTCTCATCATCGGACAGGATCCCTTTAACAGTGGACAGGATTGTTCTTCCTGCGCCTCTTGCATCCACCACAAGAATAATAGGTGTATCGGTGGCCATGGCAGCATCATAGGACGAGCCCTCAAGAGACAGTCCGCCAAGCCCGTCATAGACACCCATAACACCCTCTATGACGGCGTACTTATGACCACACCCTCCAAGGATACTTCTCACACCGCCCGGTCCGCAAAAATAAGTGTCGAGATTACCTCCGTATATCCCAAGGACTTTTTTGTGGAACATGGGATCGATATAATCCGGTCCGCACTTAAAGGAAGTTACATCCCTGCCGCTCCTCTTAAGAAGGTTCAAGAGTCCGCAGGTAAACAGGGTCTTACCGCTTCCGCTTTTAGGAGCAGCGATCATTATTCTGTTATTCTTCAGTGTTGTTCCCATTCTTTGCCTCAATCCAAAAAGCGGCTACCATCACGGAATTGTCAGTCTTCATAAGGTTGTAATTACCGGCCTTTTCTGCTCTGCTGCCGGTTATCTGCTGAATATCAAGTTCCCGGATATCGGGGTCTTCCTTAAGCCTTAATATCTCATTCATGGTTTCCATGGTTATGGCGGTTATCACCACCCGCACATTTTTGCCACAGGTCTTAACAGCCTTAAGTATGTCCCCAAGTCTTCCTGTGCTTCCTCCGATGAATACCGCATCGGGAGCCTCCCCCGCCTCTTTAAAGGTATCCGGGGCCTCTCCCTCTATGAGCGCAATATTGCCGCAGCTGAATTTTTCAAGATTCTCTCTTTGCACCTCCAGAGCCTCAGTCTTTTTTTCAAAGGAAAAGACCTTGAGGCTGTCCGACAGTCCTGCTGCCTCAATGGCCACAGATCCGGTGCCGCTTCCCACATCATAAAGAACATCCCCTTCCTTAAGCCCAAGAAGCCTTACGCATTCATGCCTTATAAGGGCCTTGGTCATGGGGGTCTTGTTTCTTATAAATTCCTCGTCATCAATTGTCGGGAAAAGAGATCTCTTTTTCGGGGAGGGATTGCTGATATACAGCACATACAGTCCCTTGGAAAATTCCGGAGTCTCATCCTCCGGTAAAAGAGTCACTATAGTCTCATTTTCATAAGAGAGGTTTGAGGCCACGGTAACAACAGCTTCAACCTTAATTTCCGATAGAGCTCTTCGAAGCCTTGAAACATCGCCTCCCGATGATAAAAGGACAAATGCGCCTGCACTTTCGCTTATTCTCTTTGAAGCCAGCCTGATATCTCTGTCGCTGTTTTTGCCGTGGAGACTTATGATATCCGCATCACTGTAGCTTTTGGAAAGCCTTGCCGCAAGAAAAGCCACCGAGGATATTCCCGGAAACCGCTGTATCTTAATCTTTACCAAAGCCTTATTGGCAAGAGCCCATTCCTTTATTCCCTTTTCAAACTTCTCTGCTCCGCTGAAGAAGCCTATATCTCCCGAGAAAAGAACTGCTGCCTTAAGTTCATTCCTGTCAGCAAGGATCTTATCCAGTTCTTTTGCAATGTCCTCCGAAAGGTAGCAGGGATAGGTATCCTTATCTCTTATCCCCTCAAGCAGCCTTTCCGCACCGAAGACAACATCGGATTCCTCCAGTGCCTGCGCAGCCTCCAGGGTAAGGCACCTTCGATCACCCATACCATTTCCGATGATATTAAGGGTAAGGCTCTTTTGATATAATTCCTTTCCTGTAATTTTCAGGATCTCATCAAGAGCATAAGCGGTGCTGACTCCGCCGCTTTCCATTGGCCTTTTTATACAGAAAACCTTAACCTTCTCATCTGCGCAGGAGAGGATCTTTTCATTAAAGCCCCCAGCCTTTCCCGAGTCTTTGGTTACAAGAACATCTATATGATACTGGCGAAGAAGGGCTGCGTTCAGTTCCCGGGAAAAAGGCCCCTGAAGAGCTATGATCCTATCGTTCCTTATTCCCGCGTCTTCGCAGAGTCTTATGCTCTCTAAAGAAGGAAGGACCCTTACATATAACCTGTCCTTATCTTCTATCCCGGCGCATAGCTCCTTCAGCTCCTTGCTACCGGTGGTCAGAAGGATATTGCCTTTTATCCCGGAAAGAGCAGCTGCACATTCACTTGCGGAGTCAAAAAAAGTCACTCCGGAAAGATCAAGGCTGCCATCATCCGCATCTCTTACCACCCTTAGAAGCCTTACGCCAAGTTCCTGCGCTGCCTCCCTGATGTTATCCGTAACAAGCTCCGCATAGGGGTGCGTGGCATCTGCCACAACAGAAGCATCCTTTATGGCTTCCCTGATTTCTGCGGCGTCTTTCCTGCCTTCCTCCACCAGAATGTTCTCCCCCTTTGGCTGCATCATCTGCCCGTATTCCGTGGCAACAAAGACACTGTGGGGAATTCCTCTCCTATTCAGCTGTTCTGACAGGTTTCGTCCCTCGGTGGTTCCCGAGAAGATGACAACCTTTCTTCTTTCATCAGTCATTTTTAAGATACCCTCTTGGTGTAACAAGTCTTCCGTCTATCACCTTTGTAGCGGAATTTCCTATAAATACCGTGGTGAACATGTCTACCTGCATATCCTTAAGTTCATCCAGGGTACATATATTATAGCTTTCATCGTCTCTTCCTATATTCCTTACAAGGCCGCATACCCTCTCTTTTTCAATAACTTCAAGCAGTATATCACAGGCTCTTTTTAAATAATCCTTTCTCAGCTTACTTGAAGGATTGTAGATAGCTATTGCAAAATCTCCCTCCGCGGCGCACCTTAATCTTTTCTCGATAAGTTCCCAGGGTGTTAAATGGTCGCTTAAGCTTATAACACAGAAATCATGGGAAAGAGGAGCTCCCAGCACCGCTCCTCCGCTAAGGGCTGCCGTGATACCCGGGATCACAATGATTTCCACGCCTTCCGTTCCCTCTGCCATCTCCAGCATAAGTGAAGCCATTCCGTATACTCCGGAGTCCCCGCTGCACACAAGGCTCACAGTCTTTCCCTCAAGAGCATTTGAAAGGCACAGACTGCACCTCTCCTTTTCCTGCCTCATACCGGTGGTCAAAAGTTCTTTTCCCGGATAACGGTCTTTAATAAGGTCTATATATACCGTGTAGCCTATGATAACTTCAGACTCTTCAAGAGCCTTTGCCGCCACATAGGTCATATATTCTTCTTTGCCCGGACCAAGGCCCACAACATAAATCCTGCCCATGTTATCTCCTTGCTATGGCTACTGTTACTCCGTCCTGCGCCTGTTTGCCAAGCACAAGCTCTCCTTTATTACCGGTCAAAAGAACTGCCGCCCTCTCGCAGACGTTATCTACACCGGTGGTTTCCTTAACAAACTGCGAGGCCTCAAAGTCGCCCCTTGCCTTACTAAGCATTTCGGAAGTAAAGGTCACAAATGGGATCCTGTATTTTGCGGAAAAATCAAGAAGTCCCTCCTCATTAGCCTTGATATCTATGGAAGCGAAGGCATATATATCCTTAGGATCCAGATGGCACTTATCAAAGGCTCTTTGCACTGCATCTTCTATCTCTTTGCAGGTCTTCCCCTTTTTGCAGCCTATACCAAGGACGTATTCCTTTGTTGACAGCCAAAGTGCATTACCGTGATTCTTTCCTGCTATTACAACGTCCACATCCCCTGAAGGCGGGAAGTTCTCTACAGATATCCTTATTGGTTCTCCCTTTATGGCTTTGGAGGAAACAGCCTTTATCCTGTCCTTATTATTTATGGTAAGGCGGTTATCTGCCGCAAACTCATCTATGGCAAAGGTGCCGTTTACATCCGTTGCTGTGGTTATTACTGCTGTTGCTCCCGTTAAGCTCTCCATCACCTTTGCAAGGTCATTGGCTCCTCCCACATGTCCTGAGAGGATCGGTATAATAAAGCTTCCTGTCTCATCCATGACAATAACCGCAGGGTCCGATAGCTTATCCTTAAGAAATGGGGCTATTAACCGTACAGCTATGCCGCAGGCGCAGACAAACAAAATGGGTATGTTCTCTTCAAAGCAGTGTGCCACATAGTCCGAGACTTTGGCAAAGTCTTCCCTGCGTTCCTCATAGGTTTCAACAGCAAGCGGAAAGCCTTCTTTTAATGCCTCTGTCTTTTGCCTTATATCCTCTATTAACTTTGCGCCGCCCGGGGTAAAGCTTATAGCTGCCAGTTTCATTTATTTCTCCGTATCTTTTTTCTTCCTGAACTGCGTCTCAAAGGATGGGTCATACAGCTTTGAACGCTCTATCTGCAGAGGTGAAAGTACTTCTCCCACCAGGATTATGGCCGTCTTTGTGATGCCGTGCTCTGCTGCGGTCTCCTCCAGAGTCCCGACCGTGCAGATATATCTTTCTTCCTCCGGCCAGGTGGCCTTATATACAATAGCAGCAGGGGTATCCTCGCTGTACCCTCCTCTTATAAGTTCATAGGACAATTCCTTAAGAAGAGATGTACTAAGATAGATTGCCATGGATGTTCTGTGTATTGCAAAACTTTTTATGCTCTCCCTCTCAGGTACCGCCGTCTTTCCCTCCATCCTGGTTATTATAAGGGACTGGGAAATACCGGGAAGGGTGTATTCAAGATCAAGAGATGCCGCAGCTCCAAAACATGCACTGACTCCGGGGCAGGAATCATAGAAAATTCCAAGTCTGTCAAGCTCCTCCATCTGCTCCTTTACCGCGCCGTAGATACTCTGATCTCCTGTATGGAGCCTTACAACCTCTTTTCCCCCGGCTGCAGCGTCCTTCATCACATCTATCACTTCCTCCAGAGTCATGGTAGCTGAATTGTAGACTTTAGCTTCCTTCGCATAATCAAGGAGCTTTGGGTTCACCAAAGATCCTGCGTAGATCACCACATCAGCTTTTTCAAGAAGCCTCATCCCTCTTACTGTTATCAGGTCCTCCGCCCCGGGACCCGCTCCCACAAAGTGGACCGTTATTTTTTCACTCATCTATAATCCTCTATCTCTCTAAGAAAGCTTTCTGCGCCGTCTGTCTTTCCCAGAAGTCCGTCCTCTCCGGAAAAGACGATACATTCAATCTCAAGTCTTCCTGCCGCTCTTTTCTTAAGATGTCTGTGAATCCTGTCCATCACATTTTCCATAAAAGCTTTTTCAATTCCCGCAGCCTTTATGTAGCCATACCCCTCAGAGGTATTAAGGCTTCTTAAAATGTTCCTTGCAGTATCAAGATCGCATCCCGCCTCTATGGCAGAAGCCGCCATAAGTTCCATCCTTGAGTCCGCCTCTGCGGAATGAGTGTTCATGATGCCGCCGCAAACCTTAATAAGCTTACCTATATGTCCCACTAAAAGAAGCTTTTGGACTCCAAGCTGGGCCGCCATATCTATGGTATCACCGATAAAGTTCGAACACTTAACAGCTCTGTCAAGGTCAAAGCCGTATTCCTTCTTCATAAAATCAAGGCCGTAATTACCGGGGGCAATGGCAATAGCCTTCTGCCCAAGAGCCACACGCTGCCGGAGTTCCACCCTGATGGTGTCCTTAATGGCCTGCATACTCATGGGTTCTACTATACCGCTGGTTCCTATTATGGATATTCCGCCTTCTATGCCAAGCCTTGGATTAAAGGTCTTTTTGGCGATCTCTTCGCCCCCTGGCACCGATATGATAACGGATATGCCTCCCCTGTAATCAAAAAGCTCCATCACTTCCAAAACCTGCGCTTCTATCATGCTTCTGGGAACAGAATTGATGGCCGCATTGCCTATGGGCTGATCAAGTCCGGGACCGGTTACTCTTCCAACACCCTCTCCTCCGTCTATGGTCACACATCTTTCCTTACTTGGGAAAAGAGCTGTGGAAGCATATATCCTTGCTCCCGTGGTAACGTCGGGGTCATCGCCCCCATCCTTTACAACAGCGCAGGATACCCTGTTCTTTTCCATTGTTATGTCCAGGATCTTGGCGTTAAAGTCTATGCCCTTAGGAGTCTTTATCACTATATTTTCTTTTTTACTGCCCGAAAGCAGCATAAAGGCCGCAGCCTTTGCCGCTGCAGCGGCGCAGCTTCCGGTGGTAAATCCGTATCTCATGGCTCTCTCCGAAGATCATCTAAGCGAATAAAGCAGCGCATTACAGATTGCTGCCGCCACATTACTTCCGCCCTTCCTGCCGCGATTTATAATGCAGGGAATATCAGTATCAATAATAAGCTCTTTGGCAGCTTCCACATTTACAAAGCCCACAGGAACCCCGATAACAAATGAAGGTCTGTAATCCTTTTTATCATACATTTCCCTGAGAGCCACCAAAGCCGTAGGTGCATTGCCAATGGCAAAGATCACAGGACCATCGAGCCTAGCAGCTTTCTCCATGCTGACTGCTGCTCTTGTAAGTCCCCTGTCCTTAGCTTCTTTTGCCACGTCCTCATCTGCCATAAAACACAGTGCTTTTCCCCCAAGCTCCGCAAGGACTTTTTTATTGATCCCGGCAAGAGCCATATTGGTATCGGTGACGATAGTTGCCCCTTCCTTAAGAAGCTCTTTTACCCTGTCAATTGCGCCGTCACTGAAATAAAGCGTCTTTGCGTAGTCAAAATCCGCAGTGGTATGGATTGCCCTCTTTATGAGAAAAGCCTTGTCCTTGGGAAGGGTTATGCCCATATCATCAAGCTCCTTCCCGATCATCTCAAAGCTCCTTTTTTCTATTTCACCCGGAAGTACATATTCAAGTTCCATTTATAATCTCCCTGATGGCATTTATGAGTACCCTGTTGCTTTGACGGTCTTTGACTGCCACACGATAACAGCCCTTATCAAGTCCTTCGAAATTGCTGCAGTCTCTTATCAGAATCCCTCGTTCTGTCAGTGCTTCATATAAACCTTCCCGGGCTTTAAAGAGAATAAAACAGGTATCTGAGGAAAAAACCTTAATACCAAGCTCTGTAAGCCCGCCGGTCAGATAGCTTTTTTCTTCCTGTATGATTTTGAGACTCTTTGCTATATACCCGGAAGAGATGATATCGGGATCCTTGGTCTTAAAGGTATCTCCAAGGATCATGCACCCTGAAACCGCAGAAGCTTCCGCGAACACCGACAGGTTCCACTCCGGGAGCTGTCTTTTTATGCGCTCCGTTGTCTGTGCCGCCGACAGAGCAAAGCCGAGCCTTACCCCGGGGATTCCAAAGAGCTTTGTAAAGGCCTTTGCTACTATGAGCCTGTCGTAACAGAAGAACTTATCCTTAATGCTCACTGCCCCTTCACACAGTTCCAGAAAGCACTCATCCACAACAAGACAGGTATCATAATGCATGCACTTTTCAAGTATCCTGTATAATAGTCCCTCATCTATGGCTTTGCCTGTGGGATTATTGGGATTGCAGAGAAAAACAATATCGGTAGCCTCTGTAATCTTTTCAAGAAAATCAGCCTTAAGTTCAAAATCATTTTCCTCAGTAAGGAAATACCTTTCTATACTGCAATCCTGCGTCATTCCAAGGGCATACTCATAGCCGTAAAATGACGGAGCAGCGATCAAAGCTTCCTTTGGATCTGTCATTCTTACTATCGCTGCAAACAGCTCCGAAGCCCCGTTTGTGCAGATAACATTTTCCGGATTGACGCCGAAGCAGGAAGCAATATGGCTCCTTACACTCTCCTGTCCGGGATCCGGATACTCCATGACCCTGGTCGCAGCGCCTTCGATAGCTGCCCTCATTTCTTCCGGACATCCCAAAGGATTAATGCTCACTGAAAAATCATATTCAATTTTATTCCTGTAAATATCTCCGCCGTGAATAGCGCTCATTCTAAATTCCTGCCGTGACTTTACATGGCAATTATCAAAAGAATTACTGTACATATGATAAATGCCAGAAAAGCCGTAATATACATAAGTTTGTTGGCCCTTATTATATCCTCAGGTTCAATGGGCCTTAGGTCATCTCCTATAAAGGGCTTTTTTACAATCTTTCCAAAATAACTGGCATCTCCCGCAAGCCTTATGGATAATGCCCCCGCAAGAGCACTCTCTGTCTGGGCCGAGTTTGGAGATTTGTGGTTATATCTGTCTCTCTTAAAGATGGAAAAAGCCCTTGCCGCATCATACTCTTTTCCAAGAAACATGCATCCTGCGATCATTAAAAGAGCACTTATCCTTGCGGGCAGGAAATTACACACATCATCTATCCTTGCCGCAAAAAAGCCAAAGTCCTCATATCTGTCATTGTGGTATCCAATCATGGAATCCATGGTGTTTACTGCCTTGTATGCCATTCCAAGAACAGGCCCTCCGAAAAAGGCATACAGAAGCGGAGCAATAACTCCGTCGGAAGTGTTCTCGGCAACAGTCTCTACCGCAGCCCTTGTCACTCCTGCCTCATCAAGAGAAGCGGTATCTCTTCCTACGATCATGGAAACAGCTTCCCGTGATGCCGCTATATCTTTTGTCAAAAGAGCTTTGTATACCTTCATGCTCTCGGTCCGTAAGCTCTTGGCTGCCAGGCAGTAGCAGGTGAGGACAGCCTCCATAACTATCCCAAAGATAAAATGTATTCTGTAGGAAATGAATATCACGGCTAATGTCAGGCAAACAGTAACAGCCATAACAAGAAGCCACAGAATAAGCCCTCTTAGCCTGTTCTTTTTGCTTCCCGCTCTCTCGCCTTCATCCCTCAGCTTCTTTTCAAGGAAGGCTGTAAAACTTCCTATCCACCTTATGGGATGGGGAATGCTGTAAGGGTCTCCGATGATAAGATCCAGTATAAAGCCTGCCGCAAAGGCAAGCAGATGGCATGTGATGATATTTACCATAGCTTTTACCCAAGGGGAAGGCTAAGGAACAATGCAAGCAACACCACCATCAGGCCTTCTGTGAAGACCAGATAGTACCCTGCCGTGTCTCCTGTTACTCCGCCAAATTCCCTCTTAGTCTTTCTGTAATAATATGCAGTAAAAAGAGCCGTCGATGCAGCCATAAGCACCGTAAGCGCAGCATTTACACAGAGTAAAAAGGCTGCGCATACTAAAAGCTCCCCAATCAGTGCATACTTACACCCCTTCCCTGCACTTTTGGTCTCGGTGCTCAGCATTCCGTCCTTTTTGGCCTTCTCAAAGCTAAGGCTGCAAAGTCCGGTCATGATCCTTGATATCACAAAGCTCATGCCAAAAAAGATGATCCCTGTATCCGAAAATCTCCATATCACTATGGAAAGAGCTCCCGTCCATACAAGCACATAACTAAGAAGACTGATCACCGCAAAGGCTCCGATGTGAGGATCTTCCAATATCTTAAGCTTCTCTTCGGGGGACTTGTAGGACTTAAAAGCATCCTGGGTATCCATGAATCCGTCCAGGTGAAATCCTCCCGTAACAAGAAGCGGCACAAGGCCGGCAAAGGCCATCACTGCCACCATGGGCAGATTGAACCTAAAAGCCTTTCTTATAAGCAAATATTCGATAGCTCCGATAACCGCGCCCACCGGCGGAAGAAAAGCCAGGTTGTATTTCATGTCCTCTTCCTTCCACTCAAAATGCGGCATGGGGATCTTTGAATATAATGAAAATGCCACTATCAGGTTTCTTATAAATACCATAAATTCCCGTCATACCTCCGCTATCCTGTCAGCAATAACCAAAAGCTTCCTGTTAACAAGATCTGTTATCTTTATATATTTACGGGTATCCTCATCGAACCCATCCTCCAGCTCAAATTCATTGGTTACCGCCACAAGCTCGGAAACCCTGCTGCTTAGAATCTCTACCTCTTCAAATACCAGATCAGCTATCTCTTCCGGAGAATAACCCTCTCTTCCCTCCTTGTGCATCTCATTTCCAACAAGATTGGAGACGCACTCAAGAAGACATACCGTCCCTTCAATCCCCCTTATGCTGCCAAGATTCAAAGGGCACTCTACGGTTTCAAAGCCTTTGCCTTCCCGCAGTCTCCGGTGCTTTTCGATACGTCTTTTCCCCTCTTCTCCAAAGGGGATCATGGTGGCGATATAGATTTTTCTTCTGCCTCCGGAAAGCTCCAGCGCCATATCCTCAGCCAGTTTTGATTTGCCGCTGTTTGGGCGGCCAACTACCAGTATCATCATGAAAACCTTGTATACTCCCTGATTCCGCCTGCATCAAAGGTAGATGCAGACTTATAGAAATCCAGTGCCATATCAATAAGAGGAAGGAGCATTATTCCTCCGGTTCCCTCTCCAAGAGCCATATTGCCTTCAATAAAGGGTTCTAGATCCAGCAGATCCAGTGCCCTTATCAGCCCCTTCTCCCTGCCTTTATGGGCGGCTATCATATACTCCCTTGTTCCCGGAACAAAGCACCTTGCCAAAAGAGCTGCCACTGCGGTTATAAGCCCGTCTATGACAACAGGGATCTCATACAGTCCGCAGCCGATAAAAAGCCCGCAAAGCCCGGCTATATCAAAGCCTCCCACTTCGCAAAGATACTTAAAGACCTTATCTTTATCATCAAGGGAAAACTTTCCATCGCCATATTTTGTTACAGCATCAAGGATGACTTCCTTCTTCCTCAAAAGCCCCTTATCGTCAAGGCCGGCACCTCTTCCCACAAAAGAACTGCCGTCATCTCCCACAAGAAGCGAAAGCAGAGTCGCAGCTGTTGTGGTATTGCCAATCCCCATCTCTCCGGAGACAACAATGTCAGCGTCTTCATCCTTAAGAGTCTTTGCCACGTCGATACCTGATCCAATGGCCATAAGCACCTGCTCTTCTGTCATTGCGTCTTCCTTAAGATAATCTTTTGTGCCTCTGTCAACCTTTAGCGGGATCACTCCCGGGATCTTCTCAGGGCAGTCAATTCCCATATCCACAGCCATAACCTTTGCCGCTGCCTTTTTGGCCAATGTATTTGCCGTGCTTGTTCCCTGCCCCAGCATCCTTGCCACCTGGTAAGTGACTTCTCTTCCTGTCTGGGACACGCCTTCATCAACAATGCCGTTATCGGAACACATGATAACAATATACCTGTTATCAAAGGTTGGCAGCTCCTTCTTCTGAATGGCTCCGATCCTGCAGATGACTTTTTCAAAGTTCCCAAGGCCGTCGATGGGCTTTGATATACCATCCCATCTTTTCCTGATACTGTCATATATTTTATGGTCAGGGGCATTCACCTTAAGTGAAAATATCTCCTGCCTGCTATAAGTGTTTCTATAATCACTCATTCTTTTCTATTCCGATCATCCTGTATATGGCATCCATGTCCATATACTTTCTTATCATATCCTCCAGAGCATCAAACTGCCTTTCGCGAAATTCCTCATAGCCTACAATATTGTCTCCGGAAAGGCTCACTCCTTTTCCGGCTGCAAGCATCTCCACCAGTTCCCTGACAATTTCCGCTTCGTCAAAAAAGCCGTGGATATAGGTTCCGTAGACATTGCCTGCGCAGTATCCACTCCCGCCGTCTGTAAAGGGCAAAGCCTTGGCACCTTCTATAAGAACCGTCTTACCCATATGTATCTCGTAGCCGCTGTATCTTTTGCCTTTTAATCCGGACAAAAGACCTGTCGGCTCCTCCACCATGCCTTCTGTAAGGCTTCTTACTTTATCTTTAGCAAGAGTAGTTGACAGAGGAAGAAGTCCAAGGCCCCTTATACTGCCGCCGCTCTCAACTCCATCAGGATCGCAGACATCTTCCCCAAGCATCTGAAAACCTCCGCAGATGCCAAAAACAATTCCGCCGGATCCTTCATACTTTCTTATGGCAGTTTCAAAGCCTCTCTCAATAAGCCACTTAAGATCTGAGATTGTGCTCTTGGTTCCGGGGAGCATTATGATATCGGGATCGCCAAGTTCCCGTACACTCTTAACGAACCTGACCGAGACCTCTTTAAACTCATCAAACACATTGAAATCGGTGAAATTGGAAATATGTGGAAGCCTTATGACCGCAATATCTATAAGACCGCGGGCTTCTGCATCGAAACGCTCCGTCAGGGAATCCTCATCCTCCAGCTTAAAATCGCCGTAGGGCAAAACTCCAACGACCTTTATCCCGGTCTTTTCTTCTATCATCTCAATGCCGGGATCAAGAATGTTCTTATCTCCCCGGAATTTGTTGATCACAAGCCCCTTTATCCGGCTCTTTTCCTCAGGTTCAAGAAGTTCCACTGTGCCGTAGAGCTGGGCAAAAACCCCGCCTCTGTCAATGTCACCCACAAGTATTACAGGTGAATCCACAAGCCCGGCCATTCCCATATTTACTATGTCGTTCTGCTTTAAGTTGATCTCTGCGGGAGACCCGGCTCCCTCAATTACTATCACCTCGAAGTCTTCTGAGAGTTTATCTATGGCAGCCATGATATCCGGCACCAGCTGCTTTTTGTACTCAAAATAGTCCCTGGCCTTCATATTGCCCACGGCTTTGCCGTTGACAATTACCTGGCTTCCCACATCATCCGTGGGCTTAAGAAGTATGGGGTTCATATAGACTGAGGGTTTAACCCCGGCAGCCTGAGCCTGCATTACCTGAGCACGTCCCATCTCCAGACCATCCTCTGTGATACAGGAATTAAGGGCCATGTTCTGGGATTTAAAAGGAGCCACCTTGAATCCGTCCTTTTTAAGTACGCGGCAAAGCCCAGCCACCAGAAGGCTTTTCCCGGCATTTGACATAGTGCCCTGAACCATTATGAACTTTGGTCTTATCTTATCATTACTCATAGTATTCTTTATATTTTCCGCTGCTCATGGAAAAGAGCTGCTCTAAGTACTCCGGTGTCAGTATTTCTTCGGGAGGTCCGCACTTTTCCGTTTTGTTGTCATGGGTGATGGTAACGACAATATCCGCCACTTTTTTTACCAGCTCTATCTCATGCATTGAGATAAGAACGCAGGCTTCTCTTTCTGCCACATATGCCTTAAGCACATCGAAGAACTCGGTCTTATATCCCATATCAAGAAAGCTGGTGGGCTCGTCAAGTATGAGAATCTTCGGATCGGACACAATTGCTCTTGCAAGAAGCACCCTCTGTTTCTGGCCATCGGAAAGGCTTTTAAACTGCCTCTTTTCAAGATCTTTTACTCCAATGGTCTCCATAGCCGAGTCTATTGCCATCCTGTCTTCTTTGGTCAGTCTTCCGAACATATCCGTGTATTGGAAACGTCCTACCCTTATTACATCAAAGCAGGTTTCATATTCCGAAGCAACCTTTTCTGTCAGCATTACAGACATGATCTTGGCCAGGTCGCTGCTCTTATATGTTGACAGATCTTTTTCCTTAATAAGGATCCTGCCTTCCATAGGTGAAAGAAGCCCTGCAGCAGCCTTGAGGATCGTGGATTTGCCAGCACCGTTGGGACCGATAAGGGCTACTATTTTTCCCTTATCAACAGAAAGGTCAATGTCCTTAAGCAGTTCTTTTTTCTGATATCCAAGAGAAACCTTTTCAAATATTATCTCAGCCATCCTGTTTCCTCCTGCCGATCATCATGGAGACTACCACAGGAGCTCCGAAAATTGCCGTAACCGTGCTTATTGACAGCTCCGTTGGTGAAAAGAGGCTTCTGGCTATAAGGTCACTGAAAAGACAGAATGCACTTCCCATAAGGAAAGACGCCGGAATGATCACCCTTGGTCTTCCCGATTTAAAAAGCAGTCTTGCCACATGTGGCATCGCTATTCCAACAAAAGATACCGGTCCCGCAAAAGCTGTTACGGTAGCCGAAAGGATACTGGAAAGTATGATCAGAGCTGTTCTGAAGCCCCTGACATTTATGCCAAGGGTTGTGGCATAATTCTCGCCATACATATAGGCTTCCATGCTCTTGGATATCATAAAAGCAGCAATAAGACCTGCCATTGAAATCGGAATGTAGTAAAAAGCATCTCTCCAGGCCGCTGAGGAAAAAGTTCCCAGAGCCCAGTTGTGGAGATTTACAATATTGACATCATCGGCAAAGGATACCAGAAGCTCCGTTACCGCCGAGCAGATATACCCCACCATAACGCCGCAGACAACAAGGACCGACATGGATCTGACTCTTGTGGAAACAGCCAGCACAAATCCGGTTGCGATGAGGGACCCTGCAAAGGCAGATACGATCATCATCCAGGAGTTCATGACAAATCCCGCTTTAAGAGAAGCCACCATGAGGATTGCCACCACAAGCTTTGCTCCCGAGGATATACCAAGGATATAAGGACCGGCAATTGGGTTTGAAAAAAAGGTCTGCAAAAGATACCCTGAAAGAGCAAGAGCTCCTCCCAGAAAAAGAGCTTCCACAGTCCTTGGAAGTCTTATGTCAAAAAGGATTTTTCCTGCCGAGGAGCTGTGATCTCCTGCGGTAAAAAGATGCAGTATCTCAAAAGGACTGATATCCACGCTGCCAACACAGATACAGAGCACCATCAGTATCAATACCAGTATTATTAAGCTTGCATATAGGATACAATGTCTTTTCATGGATGCTCCAAAGTTACAATCTGATAATATATTTAAGGTCAGCGCAATCCTGTGCGCTTATGACCTTATACATGTCCACAACAACATCAACGATGCTGCTGCTCTTCTGAAACATGTCAGCGTTTGTGCAATAGACCTTTCCATCCTTTACTGCCTTAAAATCGGCAAAAAGCGGATTCTTGTCTTTAAGGTCCTCCACCGAGGAGAGTTCCCCCTCAATGGTTCCGTTATATATAAGAATATCAGCATCATGGGCAAGTTCATAGAAGTCTTCCCAATTTATATTCATTGTTGAGAGGGCGTTTTCATTTTGGACCTTAAGGTCCGAAAGACAATAGCGTCCTCCGGCCATTTCTATCATTGAAGAGATATAATCTCCGGGTTTTCTGACGTTAATATATCCGTTTGAGGATATGTAAAAGAATGCAACTGAAGGCCTGGCTTCACTGTTTGCAGAGGCTTCTTCCAAAGAGGCTTTCACCTCAAGGAGCTTATCCTCCTGGGTATCAAAAAATTCTTCTGCCTCCTTCTGCTTTCCAAGAAGAACGCCGTAGAGTTTAATCCATTCAAGGCGCCCCATGGGGTCCTTCTCGTAGCTGGATCTTTCAACCATTACCGGTATTCCAAGCCTTGTAAGTTCTTCCTTTATTTCAGGGCTGTGGGTGATCATGGTAGATTCTATGGCGATGTTGCACTGTGAGCTTATTATACGCTCATAATCCGGGGCACTGTACTTGCCAACGTAATCAATCTTTCCTTCTTCGATGGCTCTTTTAACCTGGTCTATTGAATAATCGGAGGCGCTGGTGGAACAGCTCCTGATCATGTCCAGACTATCCAGTGTCACAAAAAAGTCCATGGCGGAGGATGCCGCCAGATATATATCCTTGAGAGGCTGATGAACAATGACCGGATTATTGAGCCCAAGATCACTGTCACTTTGCCCCTCAGGGACCAGCACATAATCCGTGCCGTCCTCAATGTGAATATGCGTATATCCACCTTCATAAAAATCCACAAAGAGCTGGTCAGCATATTTCAGCTCCAGCTCTCCTGTCTTTTTGTAAGTTGTAACAGCACTCTCCGGCCCTTTGCCGCAGGCAGTCACAATGACCAGCGCAAAAAGAGCCGGAAAAATAGCTGTACTTATTCTTTTAAATATGTCAGATATCCTTTGTTTCATGTATGGTTTTATTCCCATCCTGTAATTACTTCATGGAATCGGATTTGAAATTCAGAGTATACTCAACCTCGTGGGGCTTACTCATTGCTGTTGTGTCGCCTATAACTGTAATATCCTTGTCAAGAAAAGCTACAGGTATCTCAAATACGGAGTTACCCTCTTTGTTTACAGGCTCATACTTCTGGCCGGACACAATCATATAGTCGTAGTTGGGGCTGCTCCAGGTGATGGTCGCTGTCATCATCCCGTCCTTTACAACAAGCTTTGTGGGAGACTCTATTGTCGCTTTTCCCGAGCCGCCTTCCATGGTGACTTCTATGGTGTACTCGCCGTCCTTAACCTCCGCTGCGCCATCCGCAGCTTCGGGATTTGAAACCTTTACCTTGTGGTCATACCACTTGCCCTTGGTTCCTACAAGGGCAAGATCAAATTCCTTGTCAAGATAGGGAACGGGAACATCAAAGGCATTTACTTCTTCAGTGAGTCCATCGCTGTAGGTTACTTCCTCTACAGTAGCTTCAATAAGCTTTGCACCTTCCTTCTGGGCATCCTCGGCAGATCCCTCAAAGAGACTTACTGTATTCTTTGAAGGCATAACAATATGTATCGTCATCTCGCCGTTCTTAACTGTAAGTGTACCCTTTCCCTCGCATACTTCATTCACATGGAACATGGAACCATCGGTATCAAAGTCTGCAAGGTAGGTTCCGTCCTTAAGTTCTCCGGAAGCACTGCCATCAGTGCCGGCAATATTAAAATTTCCGGAAACACTGTTAAGGTGATCGATATATAATTTCTGAACATCCTCTATTCTTCCAAGACCTGCAATCTGGCAATCTACACTCTCGAAGTATCCTGATGCATTAAACATTGACTTCCAGGAATCCTCATCGTCTCCTGCCATATCGTTGTTGGCATGATCTCCGGCAACAACCATAAGAGGTCTCATGATAACCTTTGTGTAGCCGGCTTCATGTACGGCATCAATGATACTCTCGCAGGAAGTCTCCTCAGGTTCACCCTCGACTGTTCCAACAAATACGTTCTCATATCCAAGATCATTCATCTGGGTCTGCATCTGAGAGTAGGTAACCTTAGCAGCATGGGAAGTACCGTGTCCGATGTAGACAATTGCTGCACTATCCTTCGCTGCTGCATCCAGAGAGTCATAGGAAGACTCCTCAACTGTAGCCTTTACAACTGCTTCTGCCACAGTCTTTTTGTCATCATTGACAATGCTTGCATCCTTTCCGACTTCACCAAGAAGGGGCTCTGATACATAAACATTTTCAAACTTATCGGAGTAATTTCCCAGGGTATCAACAAGCTCATCATACTCAGCGCCGTGCATAAGGTGTGTTGGCTGAACGATAAGGTTCTTAACTCCATTGTTTACAGCTCTTTCAAGAGCCTGATCCATGTTGTCAATAAACTCTCCGTCCCTTGCCTGAACATGATTTATGATGATCTGAGCAGTGAAAGCTCTTCTTACAGACCAGTCAGGGAATGCAGCTGCAACTGCCTTCTCAATCCCTCCGATATCCTCTGCTCTGCTGTCATTAAAGGAAGTACCAAAACTTACTACAAGGATCTCGTTTTCACCAATCTCATCCTGATTAAGGGGATCATCCTTTGAGGCATCTCCTGTATCTCTTCCAAAATAATCAGGATCTGCATTTTCGCCTTCCACCAGTTCCTTCTGGGTATCTGTAAGGGCATCCCAGGCAGCCTTAGCTGCTGCGCAGTCAGCATCCGTTGTCTCTGTTCTCTCCTGAACATAGATTGCATCAATAAGTGCGGCAACCTCATCTGCTACAGCCTTATCATCAACCTCCTGAGCCTGCTCCTGAGTCTGCGCTTGTTCAGCAACTTCTGTATCCTGTGAAACAGCTTCAGGAGCTGCCTTTCCGCACCCCACTGCCATGGAGGAAGTAAGTACTGTTGCCATAATAATTCCAAATAGTTTCTTTTTCATTTTTCCTCTCCTCTTATCTTATTTCCCAATATTGCGAAAGCACCATAAAAATGCCTCCGGTTCTGTCGATCCGTGATCATGGACTTTTACTAATTAAAAAACGCCCATCGTAAAATGGACGCCAAAAAGAAAGGCCTTAAAGCCCTTCATTCGGTACGACCAATTCCTCGTGATCTAATGCACCCAACATTCGGCAGGTTTCCTGGCTTGAGTATCTTCATCCGTAAGCTGTCTTCCCAAGTTTCCTCAGTGACATACGCCTAAACGAAATGCTTCCGGACTCCTCTCCTACAGTGACGAGATCGCACAGGCCTTGCACCTGTTTCCCTTTTACCCTCCGGCCCTGCTAAATAACTGCAGTCGAAGGCACCGCCTGTTGACAATATCAAGATTCATCCACATTGTAGCACAAGGCCCCAAAGCAGGCAACCTGACCTACATTTACAGTCATATAAAAGGCCTTTCAATACCGGTTAATCTATCGCCTTTAGTCTTACCTTCATGGAAATCTGTCTCGGGGTCTCCATCTCATCAAACTTTATAAGGTAGCTCTCCTCATCGGTATTGATATCAAGGATAGTACCAATTCCCAGAATGGCATGCTCCACCCGCTGTCCCTTCTCTAAAAGGTTTAACTTCTGCGCTCCCTTAAGATGCCTTGAGTCATTCTCGATAAACTTCCTTACTGCGGTCATCATCCGCTCATCAGGCTTCTCGGTAAATTCCAAAAGCTCCGGGTCAATGTCCATGATAAACCTGGAGGGATACCTTGGGATTCCCTCAAAGGTATTGCCTCCCGCTTCGGAAATGAAGAGTCTCTTCTTTGCCCTGGTCATTGCAACAAATGCAAGGCGCCTCTCCTCCTCCATTCCCTCTAAGGTGTGCACCTTCCTTGAGGGAAATATGCCCTCATTCATACCGCACAGGAAAACATAAGGAAACTCAAGGCCCTTGGCGGCATGAACCGTCATAAGCCTCACCTTGTCCTCCTGCCCGGAATCGGAATCCGCATTGGTAAAAAGAGCTATGTGCTTAAGGTAGTCTTCAAGACCCACCTCCTCACCGCAGGTGGTCTCATATTCAAAGACAGACTGCTTGAGCTCTGCCAGATTATCCAGTCTCTCCTGGGCTCCTTCTGTCCTTAACATCTTCTCATATCCGCTCTCATCAAGGATCTTGGCAAGAACCTCCGACACAGGAAGCCCCTCATAGCTTACGGCGAACTTCTCGATAAGGTCTATAAACTGCCCCGCCTTTGTGCCCTTGATAAGCTCATTCTCAAGATTCTCGGTAAGAGCCTGATAAAGGGAGCAATTATGGTCCTTAGCGTATTCCTCAAGAAAAGCCATACGTCTTTTACCAAGGTTTCTCTTGGGTACGTTGGCAATACGCCTGAAGGAAATATCATCACGATATACGATCATACGAAGGTAACATAAGGCATCCTTGATCTCCAGCCTTCCGAAGAACTGAACGCCGGAATAAATGGTATAGGGGATCTTCTCCTTCATAAGACCCTCTTCCACAGTCCTTGTGACATAGTGGGCTCTGTAGAGGATGGTCATATCCCTGTAGGGAATGCCGCACCCTTTAAGTGCCAGTATCTCCCCTGTAAGCCAGTCCGCTTCATCTGCGGTATTGGGGGCAAGATGACAGAGCACACTCTCCCCCTCCGGCAGAGTAGGAACCAGATCCTTCTTAACCCTGAAGCGATTCTTGTCAATAAGTGAATTGACAGCCTTAAGGATCTGGGGAGTAGATCTGTAATTGTCATTCATGAGAATTGTCTTAACGCCAGAATACTGTTTGTCAAATTCCAGGAGATACTTTACATTGGCACCTCTCCAGGTGTATATGGTCTGGTCGGGATCTCCCACAATAAAAAGATTCTTGTGATAACCCGCCAGAACATCCATAAGCTCATACTGAAGGCTGTCTATATCCTGAAACTCATCGATCATGATGTACTCAAGGCGCTTCTGCCACTTGAGCCTGATATCGGGGTTCTCCTTGAATATATACAGGCTGAATTTGATAAGATCGTTATAGTCAAGGCCAAAGCACTTCTTCTCCTGATAAAGATACCCGTAAAAGAGAATATCCTTAACCTCTGTTGCGGAGTCATACTTGTCCTTCAAAGTATCAAGGGGCATGGTAAGCATATCAAGGTAGTACTCGGGCTCCTCAAAGATCTTTCGTATCTCGAACATGTCCCTTGCTGAGCTGAAGGTCATATCCCGAAGAGATAATCCCCTCTCCTCGTAGATGATCTTAAGCATATCGTCGATATCAGAGTTATCAAGGACCAGGAAGTTCTTGGGATAGCTCACCGCATGGGAATCCTCCTGGAGGACGGATACACAGAATCCGTGGAAGGTATTGATATAACCTGTATCATTGTCTCCCGTAAGTCTGTGTATTCTCTGCCTCATCTCATTGGCGGATTTATTGGTAAAGGTAACACACAGAATATGGCCGGGCATAATACCGAGGCCATTTACCAGATAAGCAAAGCGACCTGAAAGAGCCCTTGTTTTGCCGCTCCCGGCTCCGGCAATAACCCTCACGTATCCTTCCGTAGTAGTCACTGCCTCTCTCTGGGCATCATTAAGCTGTTCAAGAAAATCCTGCATTTAAAATCTCCTACAAACGTTTGTTCTGATAACATTATACGAACGAACGTTTTTAATAGCAAGATAAACCTGCCAAAACCATAAGAAACATACGGAACCATAAGATAGCTTTTCTTATTTTCATAAAAAAGCTGTCCCGTAACATAAAAACAGCCCCGCATGATTGTCACATCTGCGAGGCTGCTCTATTCATACATATAAAGTTTTATCAGTTAATAATGAGGCTCCCCCAGGTATCGGAAGGAAGAATTCCGATGTAGGTCTTTCCTCTGTTGATGTTGATCTCAGCGCCGGATGCATTGTAATAATGGGTTATACCGGTCTCGCTTCCCTTAGACCAGGTGATGGGAATGGCCTGTCCGTTGGTGATATAGTAGCCGCTTCCTGATCCGATGACGTTGTATGTCAGATATCCGTTGGGATCAAGCTGGTTAAATGACACATTCTGAAGTATAACATTCTTGAAAGTAAGAACCTGTGAATCCTCGGCGTCCTGATGGATCTGGCCGTACTCGTAGTAATCGTAGGTTCTGGTTCCCGCATTGTAAGCCAGCCTGCTCTTGTTGTGAACAAAGATATTTCCCATATCGATGTTGTTTGCAACCGTGCCGCCTGTAAGATCCGTATCCGCTCCGTTAAAGAGGAAGTGGGATGCTCTCTCGGGTGCCTGAGCATAGGTTGTGGGAATTCCTGCCTTGGCGAACCTGTTTACCAGCTCGGAGCCGAAGCAATACTCTGTAAACTCCCTGGGCTTTCCGTTCTTGATCCTGGAAAAGCCGCCGCTGATATGGGCTGCATAGGGCTGAGCCAGATAAGTATTGATATAGAAAGGTCCGCCGTCATGGATAAGAACGGCATTGTACTCATCTGCCAGCATTACATTTGTGGTACGGGTGCTGCGGATGCTTCCGGTCTGTCCAAGATTTGCCCAGTCCTTATAGATGCACATAAGCCTAGTGATACGGCCGTTGGCTGTACTGTTCATGATCTCATAGACAATGTCAGCCTCAGCTGTGCCGTAATGCTTAAGTGCCTTCTTCTCGTTGTCCACCATGATGGCAACAGGTCTCTGGCTTGCGATGGAATCGCTTATCTCCAGTCCTGTCAGCTCTGATGCCCCCGCATACACAGTTGTTGACAGCATGCAAACACTAAGGATACTTGTTACAGCTGCTAATACTCTTCTTAACTTCATAAACAGATCTCCTTCTCTCATAAGAAATGAATCGGTATTTCGATTATACCATCTTTATCCATAAAGAAAAACAGCGGATTATTCTTCATCACCATTCTCAAGGGCCTTTGAAAACTGGGTTTCGTAAAGCTTCTGATATACACCTCCCGCTTTTACAAGATCTGCGTGCTGGCCCCGTTCCACAATGCGCCCTTCATCCACCACCAGGATCTCATCTGCTTCTAAAATAGTTGAAAGCCTGTGGGCTATAAGAATACTGGTCCTGGTTTCAATGATAGGCTCAATGGCTTCCTGTATCCTGCTCTCCGAAATGGAATCAAGAGCCGATGTCGCCTCGTCAAAGATAAACAGTGCCGGATCCTTCAAAAGAACTCTCGCTATAGCTATACGCTGTTTCTCGCCTCCCGAGAGCTTAAGTCCCCTGTTGCCCACCATGGCATCAAGGCCCTTCTCCTGTTTCTCTATGAAGTCATAGATATTTGCCTTTTTGCAGGCCTCTATCATATCTTCCTCAGTGGCATCAGGCTTAGCATAAAGAAGATTTTCCCTGATTGTCCCGTTAAAAAGATAATTCTCCTGAGACACCACGCCTATCCCGGCCCGAAGGTGATCAAGACTCATATTCCGTACATCTATGCCGTTCCATTTGATCCTGCCGCTTCCCACATCATAGAGCCTTGGGATCAGATTTATGATAGTGCTCTTTCCGGACCCCGAAGGGCCTACAATGGCTATACAATCACCGTTTTTAAGAGTAAAGCTTATGTCCTTCAATATTTCTTTTGACCCGTCATAGGAGAAGTTCACGTGGTCAAAGACTATATTGCCATGACGAAGGTTTGGATTGGTAGGGTTCTCGGGATCCTTAACCTCCACCTCCATATCAAAGTACTCAAATATCCTGGAAAAAAGAGCCATGGACCTCATCCAGTCCACCTGAATGTTGAGAAGTGAATTCACCGGCATGTACATCTGTCCAAGAAGAGCCACCATCACTGTGATATCACCAACAGTAAGATCTGCCCCATGGTTTATCATCAGGATTCCGCCCACCAGATAGATCAGCATGGGCCCTATGCTGGTAAAGGTATGCAGCACCACAAAGAACCAGCGTCCCGCAAGCTTTTCTCTGATATTGAGCTTTACCATTCTGTCGTTGGCCTTTGAGTACCTGTCGTACTCATACTCCTCTTTTCCAAAGAGCTTAACAAGAAGCTGACCGCTGACGGACATGGTCTCGTTCAGTATGCCGTTTATCTCATCGTTGCAGGCCTGGGATTCTCTTGTGAGAGTCCACCTGGTCTTGCCGGCCCTTCTTGTGGGTATGGTAAAAAGAGGTACGATGATAATCCCGATTATGGCCAGCAGGTAGTTTCTTTGGAACATGGCAACAAGAGCCACAACAAGGGTCATAACGTTTGAGATGATGGAGGTAAAGGTGTTTGCTATTACCGTCTCCACTCCGTCTATATCGCTGGTCATCCTTGTTATGATATCGCCCTGATTGTTATTGGTGAAAAAACGCTGTGACATGCGCTGAAGATGCTTAAACATCTGGTTTCTCATATCGTAGGTGATATGCTGCGCGATCCAGTTGTTAAGATAGCTTTCCGCAACGCCTATAAGATTCCCCACAAATGTAGCCAGAAGGGAAATCAGAATATAGTAGATAAGAGCGCGAAGATTCCTGCCGATAAGGCCCTCATCCACGATTTTTCCGGTGATGATGGAGGGCAGAAGTTTAAGTATCGAAGATATCAGAATACATGCCATAACCAGTAAAAGCTGCAATACATAGGGCTTTAAGTATGACATGACTCTTTTTATAAGTGCGAATGTGATCTTGGGCTGATTTGCCTTTTCCTCCTCAGACATATACGCCCTGCCGAACGGGCCTCCCGGTCCTCTTCCCCCTGCCATAGATTTCCTCCCCCTTTTCGATGTCTTATTTCAATACTTTACCATGAAAAAATGGCAGTGGTCAAAATCACCACTGCCATCCGTTTCTGCAAATTCAAAGTTTTCTCAGGAAAGAAGCTGTGCCTTCAAAAATGCAACAGCATCGGGCTGAAATCCTGCCAGCTCCCAATCATCGAAAAGCTGAGCCATTCTCATTCCAGAATATCCCTTGGCATCCAGACCAAGCAGATCCCATGCCTTTTCAAAAGCAGCCTTTTTCTGTGAAAGCTCATCAGATGCCTTTAAGAGTCCGCCGCTGATACCCTCAAGCGCTTCCTCGTTTAATAATTTCTTTTCCTCTGTTCCCATTTGTTAACACCTCCTGAACTTCTTCTTAATATTATATACGAACTTACATGCCCCGTGGCAAAAAAATCCCTCCGATTTTTCTGTCGGAGGGGAATCATCAATTTGAGATCTGGTCAATACGCTCTGAATACTTGATCCTATAGATCCTGCGAAGGGACTCATTGATGCGCTCTTCGCTTATACTTCCGTCCTTGACCTCGGCAAGAAGACCTTCGTAGGCCTGTGTAAAATCCTGGGGAAGATAGAGCATGTCTGCACCTGACTTAACAGCTGCTATTGCTGCCTCGCCGGGGGTGTAATACTCTGTGACTGCTCCCTCGCTCAGAGAATCGGTAATGACAATTCCGCCAAAACCAAGGGTTCCTCTGAGTTCCTCCTGTATTACCTTCTCCGAGAGTGATGCCGGAGTATTGTCTCCGGTAAGCTGCGGAAGAGAAATGTTGGAGACCATAATGGCATTGACACCGCCGTTATCAATAGCTCCTTTGAATACCTCGTACTCATTAACCACCAGCTGATCCTTGGTGGCATCGCTGGTAGCCATTGACGCAGATGTATCGCCCTTTAAAGGAAATGCATAGGCACAGGCCGAAACTCCCGATTCCTGTATTCCTGTGACAAGCGAAGTGGTAATATCTCTTACCGCAGATACATCTGTTCCGTAAAGAGAATCTTCCGTTATGCCCATATTAGGGGCCAGATCAAGGTTGAATCCGTACTGAAAAAGTGCCGATCCGATGGTCTTTGCAGTGTTTGTCGCAGATTCGGCATCAGTGATCTGTGTAATACCCTCGATTCCTATGGATGAGGTCACTGAAGATGAAGAAGCACCCTCCTCAAAAACAGCTGTAAATATAGGATACTTACTCATAGATGCCGTTGACTGCAACATCTCTTTTATCTGTTCTTCCGATTTGATGTTCTTGGCTGAATAAACGATACCGCCCACTGCATAGTTGCCAAGAGCTTCCTGAGTTCCGCTGCCTGCCTTAACCGCCGTGGCAACACCGGTAAGCTGCTCGGGTGTTACTATGAAAAGACCTGCCACCTTATCCTCCAGGGGCATCTCGGAAATGCAGGTCTCAACCACTTCATTGAGAAGATCATCCTGACTCATCTCCTGGGGCTCCGATTCCTCAGGAGTCTCGATGACAATCTCCTGCGGCTCTTCCGGGGTTTCTGTAACCTCCGTGACAGTTTCGCTCTCAGCAGGAGCTTTTTTAAGGGCAGCCCTCAAAAAGTGTATTCCGGCGGCAACTCCCACCACGATAACCAAAAGAGCAACCACCAGTGTTATATATGCAATAAGCTGGCTCTGTTTCCTTCTTTGCCTACGAGCCAGCCTCTTTTCATCAAAATCCTGTTCTTCTAATCTAGCCATTGTTTTCCCCGCAACCAAAAACTTTTTTCTTAGGGATTATTGTAACATAGTTCCATACAATAATCGAGGGCAGAAGCTTCATCTATATTACCTGCTTCTGCCCTTATGCCGAGTACTCATCTAATTCTATAGTTTTTACGTCCAACGGACCATCCTCCAATTTCTCAGCCTCATCTTTCCATTAACCTTTGCATTCATATGCTGTGGTTGCAATATATTTAGTATTGCCCGAACCACCTATTCATGTACTTGAAGTGCTGTCGTTCTGTTTCTTAAAACTTCTTACAATCTATATTACTCGCTTAATGTTTTGGTGGAGTGTACCATCCTTTCTCTGAATATTTTAACTATCTATCCCTTTGGAGTGTACCTGCCTTTCTTTCTCCCCGATTTCCGTTCGTCATCTATATTATCGTGGAGAAGTATTTTTGGATAACTTATAAGTTCCTTTTGATGATTTTATTATATCAGCCGGTCTAAATTTGTCAATACATTTTCATAAAAACTTTTAATTATTTAGAATATGTCGAGCGAATTGTGCCATTTTCTGTTATTTATTTGAATTGTATATTCTTTTCATACAATTCTGCACATTCACTCGACATATTATAAGATTCCATTTATTACGCGTTCTGTAACATTTTCAATTCAGACACACTTTGTTTTCTGACCGTCAGTCCAGAGGATATTTGTCTGTCAGTTCTTTAATAATTGCTCTTGCCTCGTCGTTCTTCTCTCCCTTGTTCTTGATAACAATAGAGATAGCCTCGGCAATCTTGTCCATATCCTCAGTGTTCATGCCCCTTGTGGTAACTGCAGGAGTTCCAAGGCGGATTCCGCTGGTAACAAAAGGTGACTGCTGCTCGTTGGGGATTGTATTCTTGTTGGCTGTGATGTGAGCATCGTCAAGCCATGCCTCAACTTCCTTACCTGTAAGACCAAAGTTTGTAAGATCTACCAGCATAAGGTGATTGTCTGTGCCGCCGGAAACAATCTTGATACCGCGGCTCATCAGACCGTTGCAAAGTGCCTTGGCATTGTCCACAACGTTCTGAGCATATGTCTTAAATTCGGGAGAAAGAGCTTCTTTAAAGCATATAGCCTTGGCTGCAACAACGTGCTCAAGAGGGCCGCCCTGGATTCCGGGAAATACAGCCTTATTGAACTTGTACTTGTCCTGAGCCTCCTGATTCCAGAGGATAAGTCCGCCTCTGGGACCTCTTAAGGTTTTATGTGTTGTGGTTGTAACAACATCTGCATAAGGGAAAGGACTGGGATGAAGTCCAGTGGCAACAAGTCCAGCAATATGGGCTATGTCTGCCATAAGAACTGCGCCGCAGGCATCAGCTGCTTCTCTGAACTTCTTGAAGTCAATAATCCTGCAGTAAGCGGAAGCGCCTGCGATAATGAGCTTGGGCTTGTGCTCTACTGCCATCTTGTACATATTATCGTAGTCAATGATTCCGTTATCATCAACGCCATAGGAAATGACATTGTAATAGGTTCCTGAAATATTGGCACTGCTTCCGTGTGAAAGGTGACCACCCTGACTAAGATCCATACCCATTACGGTATCGCCGGGTTTAAGAAGTGCAAACTGAACAGCCAGATTGGCCTGTGCACCTGAATGAGGCTGAACATTGGCGTAATCGCAGTGGAACAGCTCCTTGGCTCTGTCACGGGCAATGTTCTCTACCTTATCAACAACGTAGCATCCGCCATAGTATCTTTTCCCCGGAAGACCCTCAGCGTACTTGTTGGTAAGAGGACTGCCCATGGCTGCCATAACTGCCTTGCTGGTCCAGTTCTCCGATGCGATCAGCTCGATGTGATCGTTCTGACGTGCAAGCTCTTCCTCTATAAGAGCTGCAATCTCAGGGTCAACTTTTCTGACTTCTTCCAATGAATACATTCCCTTTTCCTCCCGAAATATAATCTTTTTACAGTTTAATGCGTTAAAGTACAAACATCCTGCTTATAGTATCATACTATCCGATAAAATTCTACCCGCAAAATATAAAAATAAGTATCCAAATTTGTGATACAATTCTAGAGAATATTATCTTATTTAACACGGGAGTTTCATATATGTATTACTGCATAGTCAATCCTTCCGCCCGCTCGGGCAAGGGAAAAGAGATATGGAAAAAGCTGGAAAAGAGCTTTAAAGACAGGGGGCTTGAGTTTCGAGCCGCATTTACAAAGGGCCCCGGACACGCCACGCAGCTGGCACAGCAGATCACTGCTGCAAAAAGAGACCCTTCGGATTATCCGCTGAAGATTGTTGTTCTTGGAGGAGACGGGACTCTCAATGAAGCCATAAACGGAATAGATGACTTTGACAAGGTTCTTGTCGGATATATCCCCATAGGATCCAGTAACGATTTTTCAAGGGATCTGGATCTTCCGAAGAACACTTTGGAGCTGGTCGAAAGGATCGTCGAGGGCAAGGAGCTTCGGGCCCTGGACTTAGGACGACTTACCTATAACAGCATGTCAGATACCTTCTCAAGGCTTCACGATGAGAACATATCTAAAGTCAGGATATTTGATGTAAGTGCGGGGATAGGCTTCGATGCAGCAGTCTGTGAAGAAGCATTAAAATCCGGCACCAAGAACTTTTTCAATAAGCTTGGCCTTGGAAAACTTACCTACGGAAGCATCGCGATCAGACAGCTGATGGGTGCCAAAAAGATACCATGTGATATTGAACTCGACGACGGTACCACCCATCACCTGGATCACTTCCTCTTTATCGCAACCATGATCCACCACTACGAGGGAGGCGGATTTAACATGACTCCCACCGCAGATCTCGCCGACGGTCTTTTCGATCTGTGTGTGATCGGAAACATGTCTAAACCTGCCATGTTCAGAGCTCTCCCCTTTGCCTACTTTGGCAAGCACTACAGGTTCAAGGGCATTTATCACTACACAGCAAGGAAGCTTACCATAAGGACTGCCGAGCCTCTTTGGGTCCACACCGACGGAGAGGTTTCCGTCAAATCGGATAATATCACCCTGGAATGCCTTCAGAAAAAGCTTCATCTCATGATATGATGACTGCCTTACAAAAAAGCGCACCGGCAAAAAGCCTGTGCGCTTAATTTATGTCTCTGCAGATCAAACCCTCACTGCCACTCTCTCCTCCTGTCTTGTGCAGAAGTTCTCGAGAAGTGCTGTGTGATAGAACAGCAGGTAAAAAACGATAGCCATGATAAAGGCTGTAATAACATCGTATACAGAGTGCTGCTTGATAAACAGTGTGGAAAGGATAATGGAGATTCCGATAACGTCTCCGATCATCTTCCCGACTCTTCCAAATCTCTTGCTGTGATGGATCGCGATCATGGTTCCGATCGAGTTGTAAACATGAATGCTGGGCCAGAGATTTGATGATGTATCCGTTCTGTATATCACCCCAACCAACTGTGTAAATACATTGTCTCTTGGCATAACCACGGGACGAAGCTGGTGCATGTTGGGAAACAGTGTTGATACAATAAGGAAAACCGTCATTCCGGCTGCCAGGAAAATGAAGTTCTTGTAATAGTCCTCCACATCAAATGAAAGCATAAAAAACAGTAAAACTACCGAAACATACGCAAACCACATATAATATGGGATGACAAAGGCCTCAACAAAGGGGATCATGTCATCTACCGCTGTGTGAATAATGGAGTAATGTGCGAAGGTATGCTTCTCAATGTACACAAACCAGATCAGATAAACAGGCGCATAAAAGAGAATCGGCAGCGCCAGTCTGAAAAGGTCTCTGAAAAGATCCCTGTCGACAGTTCTCCCCGTCCACATTTCATATTTCTTTTTCATAATATTCCTCATAAAAAACATTCAAGCAAAATAAACCGGTTCACATCTACATTTTAAAGATTATTTTAACACTTTATCTTTTAGTGTAAATGTCCAAAATTAACATATTATCTCAAATAAACGTTAATTCTTCATGTAAAATTACAATGATATCAGTTGAAATGGAATATTCTCTGCAGGAGCTTGTAGCCTGCAAGAGTGATCTTTCTTCCGCCCTTTCCGGGAAGGTAGATGTAGTTACCCTCGATACTGTACCGGATCTTGAGGTAAAGAGGAACACTCTTTTCCTTAATATAGTTAAGAAGCTCCTGTCTCTTGGCAAGGTTCTCCTTTGTATCCTCAGTGATCAAAAGAACTGAGGAAATAGCGGTAATGATCTCAAGGTAATTGAACATGTACTTGTTAAGTTCCTTGCGGCTTCTGATCATTCCGATATTCTCAACATAATAGTCAACCATGATCTTGTTGACCCTGATCTGCTGATCGATCCTGGAGAGCATTATCTTCTGGTTCACGGACTGATCTTCTCTTCCTATGTAGTAGTAATAGAAGTTAACATCCAGATAGTACATGTTCTTAACGAAAGGAAGCGGGTTAAAAACATAGATATTGTCAACATAGAAGGTATGCTCCGGGAGCTTAAGGCCGCACTGTCTAAGGAGCTTTGTCCTGTAGATGGCGGAATGCATGAGAAGATAATGTCCCTTGGGAGTTCTCTTTACATCCTTCCAGGTAAACATCTGCTCGATGGGGAACATGGTGCTGTAGCGCATAACCTTGTGGCGCTTCTCTCCCACCTTGTTGTATACAAAGTTACTGATAAGAAGATCCAGCTGCTTCTCTCCGCCGGCAAGCTCTGCCAGTGTGCTGAGGATCTTGCGGTAAGCTATCTCTTTTACCCAGTCATCAGAATCCACTACTTTGAAGAAAAGACCTGATGCATTCTCGATACCTGCATTAACTGCTGAACCGTGTCCGCCGTTGGGCTTGTGGATCGCTCTGCAGATCGTGGGATACTTGGCAGCGTACTCATCTGCGATCTCAGCTGTCCTGTCCTTGGACCCGTCGTCCACAATAAGAATCTCAACCTCTTCACCGCCCACAAGCAATGAATCGATACATTTTGACATGTAGTCCTGCGAGTTGTAGCAGGGAACTGCAATTGACAGTAATTTCATAATTCCGACTCCTTAATTCCTTAATCCTTTTTCCTTAATCCCTTAATCTCTTGCTTTCAAACTTCTCGATTGCCGAAAGACAGTTTCGAAGGTCCACATACCTGTCGTAAACGTCCCCTTCATTGACAACCACTCCCACAGACAAAGCCATGATATCAATCATATCGTTTGTTATTGTGGGTCTGAGTCTTGCCAGAATATCCAACTTCTCAGCGGCAAGATCCGCATCCATGAACTGAATCACCAATGGATCAAGGTTAAGATCCCTGGCTTCCTCGTCCAGGCTCTTGCTCATGACATCGCCGGTTCTTGCAGGCTCTTTTCCCGGTTCCGGATCGGCTGATCTGAATTCAGGTCTGGGAGCTGGCTCAAGATCAGTAACCTTCTCAAAACGCATCTTCTGTCTTGCACCGGGATACTTGTTCCTGTCAACCTCCGACATGAACATATCCAAAGGCCTTACATAGGTCTTAAAATCCGGATAAAGAGCCTGATACACCACCATTTCCTCTCTTGTTTCCGAGTGGATGGCTACGGTCACGATCTGATAAAGATTTCCTTTAAAATGTCTGTAGATTTCCTGCGGTCTCGGTCTTTCCACTGTTTTCCCCTCTCTGTGACCAGTTGTCACACATCTGCATATTATAAAATAACGAATCTGTTATTTCAATGTCAACCTGCCTTGCCCGCTCTGCTGCACCTTACTATCACCATCTCAACGGCAATAACGTAGTCAAGTCTGCCGGTTTTGACAGCTTCGTCCTGGGAAGCGCACAGCTCCAGCGTATCCCGCAGCTCCTTAAAGCTGTAGCCTCTGGCCCAGCCCAGATACTTCTGAACAAAAAAGGGCTGGATCTTGGCAGCACCGGCGATAGTGTTTCTGTCAACGCCCCTGTCATTCATCTCCTTGACCTGATACATAATGTTGAACTGCCTGGTGATCATGGCCAGTATCTTGGCCGGCGGCTCCTTGAGTGCCAGCATGTCATAATAAAGCTCAATGGCCTTTCTCTGATTCCTCTCGGATATGGCATCGGTCATGGCAAAGATCCTGCTGGTGAGGTAGTGGGCACATACCGCTTCGATATCCTCCTCGGTTATTGAAGGTCTGTCAATGCAGTAGCACACCAGCTTTTCAATTTCAGTTGCTATGTTTGACATGTCGGTGCCCACCCGCTCAACTAAAAGTGCCTGGGCCCTCGGGGATATCTCTTTTCCCTCGTTTGCGCATCTGCTCTTTATCCATCTGTAGAGGGTTTCCTCGGTCTGGATCTCGCATTCCATCTCAAAGCCAAGCTTGGAAACAGCCTTGAACATATCCTTACGCTTATCCAGCTCCTGCTCCACAAAAATAAAAAGAACCGTCTCTGCCGGGGCCTTGAGGTACTCGGCAAGCTCGGGACATCCCTCCTTAAAAAGGCCGCTGTCCTCGATCAGGATCACTCTTCTGTCTGCAAGAAACGGCATGGTCTCCGCCATATCGATCACTTCTGCGGGCACAATATCTTTGCCCTTATATCTGTTGAAATTCATGGAAGAAGCATCACAGGAAAGAGCCTTAAGGAGCTTATCCCTGTTCTGAAAGCGAAGATACGCCTCCTCTCCGTACAACAGGTAACAGGGCTTAAAATTGCCCCCGGAAATATCTTCATTAAGTTGTCTTTGCTTGACGTTAAAGTCCGAAGTCTTGGCTGCCATTTTTAAACACCTCGTTTTCTATGTTATCACGATATGGCTTTTTTTGATATACTAGATAGGCGCATATTCCCGATGATTTTAGCAAAGGAGAGACAATATGTTGATTCATGGTTTACAGAAAATGACCCTGCTGGATTACCCTGAGCATGTGGCCTGCACGGTATTTCTTGCAGGGTGTGATCTAAGGTGCCCCTACTGCCACAATTTTGAGCTTGTGGATGGCACAGCAGAGCCTGTAATGGATGATACAGAGTTCTTTTCCTTCCTGGAAAAGAGACATGGACTGCTTGACGGTGTAGCGATAACCGGAGGAGAACCTCTGATGCGGCCGGACATCGATATTTTTATAAAAAAAATACGGGAAATGGGGTATCTAATCAAGCTTGATACCAACGGGTGCCATCCGGAGCGGCTTTCAGAGCTTCTTGAAAGAGGGCTTGCGGATTACGTTGCCATGGACATAAAGAATTCTCCCACAAGATATTGTGTCACCTCGGGAGTTTCAAACCTCAATATGGAAAATATCGAAAAAAGTGTCCGGATCATCATGGACAGCGCTCCCGACTACGAGTTTCGGACCACCGTTGTAAAAGAGCTCCATAATGAGGAAAGTTTTACTAAGATCGGAAAATGGATAAAAGGCGCCAAAGCATACTATCTGCAGCAGTTTGTTGAACGGGATACCGTACCGGACAAGGCTCTTACGAGCCCTTCCGAAGAAGAAATGGCTCTTTTCCTGGATACAGTCAGAGAATATGTACCTTCTGCGATGATCCGGGGAATTTGATACTAAACCACAATATATTGTGTTTGCGTTTTTTCGTCTATCAATATATTGACACAAATTAACAATTGTGATATGGTTTATCTATCGAAAATAGCCACACCATCATATGTAGGGGGATTATTATGTATCAGGTAGTAAAAAGAGACGGAACAATTGCGGAGTTTAATATTTCCAAGATCTCTGCAGCTATAACCAAAGCTTTCGTTGCCCTTGAGAAGGATTATCACTCAAGCGTCATCGACCTTATCGCTCTGAGGGTAGCTTCAGATTTCGAGCCTAAGGTAAAAGATGGCAAGATCACTGTAGAAGAGATCCAGGACAGCGTAGAGAAGGTGCTTTCCGAATCCGGCTACTCTGATGTTTCAAAGGCATATATTCTTTATCGTAAACAGCGTGAGAAGGTTCGTAACGTCAACTCTGCCCTTCTTAACTATAAGGATCTTGTTGACGATTATCTTAAGATCAATGACTGGAGGGTTAAGGAGAACTCTACCGTAACCTACTCTGTCGGCGGACTTATCCTGTCCAATTCCGGAGCCATCACAGCCAACTACTGGCTTTCAGAAGTATATGACGAGGAGATTGCAAACGCTCACAGATCCGCTGCGATCCATATTCATGATCTCTCCATGCTCACCGGCTACTGCGCAGGCTGGAGTCTTAAGCAGCTGATCCAGGAGGGTCTTGGGGGTGTTCCCGGCAAGATAACTTCATCTCCTGCCAACCATCTGTCTACACTGGCCAATCAGATGGTCAATTTCCTTGGGATCATGCAGAATGAGTGGGCAGGCGCTCAGGCATTCTCATCCTTTGATACATATCTTGCACCTTTTGTTAAGGTTGACAATCTTTCCTATAAGGAAGTTAAGCAGTGCGTTCAGTCCTTTGTTTACGGCGTAAACACTCCTTCAAGATGGGGAACACAGGCGCCTTTCTCAAACATTACCTTAGACTGGACAGTTCCCGCCGACCTCAAGAATCTAAATGCCATCGTAGGCGGCAAGGAGCTTGATTTCACCTACGGCGACTGCCAGAAGGAAATGGATATGGTCAACAAGGCATTCCTTGAGACTATGATTGAAGGAGATGCCAACGGTCGCGGATTCCAGTATCCTATACCTACTTATTCAATAACACGCGATTTCGATTGGAGTGAGACCGAGAACAACAAGCTCCTCTTCGAAATGACCGCTAAATACGGCACCCCTTATTTCTCAAACTACATCAACTCCGACATGGAGCCTTCAGACGTTCGTTCAATGTGCTGCAGACTTCGTCTCGACCTCAGAGAGCTTCGCAAAAAATCCGGCGGATTTTTCGGTTCCGGCGAGTCAACAGGTTCTATCGGTGTTGTTACCATCAATATGCCAAGGATCGCATACCTTGCCACCGATGAAGAAGATTTCTACAAGAGACTCGACCATCTCATGGATATCGCGGCAAGAAGCCTTCATACCAAGAGACAGGTCATCACAAAACTACTTGATCAGGGTCTCTACCCTTACACCAAGAGATATCTGGGAACCTTCTCAAACCATTTCTCAACCATCGGTCTTATCGGCATGAACGAGGTTGGTCTTAATGCAAAGTGGCTTGGCGTTGACATGACGGATGAGAGGACTCAGGAATTCTCCAAGGCAGTTCTCAATCACATGAGAGATCGCCTTTCCGATTATCAGGAGAAATATGACGGTGACCTCTACAACCTTGAGGCAACACCTGCAGAATCTACCACATATCGTTTTGCAAAGCATGACAGGGAGCTCTATCCTGATATCATCACTGCAAACATGAACGGAACACCTTATTACACCAACTCATCTCACCTTCCCGTTGGTTATACTGAAGATATCTTCTCTGCTCTTGATATACAGGATGAGCTGCAGACACTTTATACATCGGGAACAGTATTCCACGCATTCCTGGGTGAGAAGCTTCCCGACTGGAAGGCAGCTGCTACTCTCGTGAGAAAGATCGCTGAGAACTACAAGCTTCCTTACTACACAATGTCACCTACATATTCCGTATGTAAAGAGCACGGCTACCTTTCAGGTGAACAGACAGTCTGCCCTCACTGCGGAGCCAAAACAGAGGTTTACAGCCGTATTACCGGTTACTACCGCCCTGTTGCAAACTGGAATGACGGAAAAGCTCAGGAATACAAAGATCGCCGGGTTTACAACATCGGCCACTCCAAGCTGACTCATGAGGGTCCCAAGAAGGTTGATTTTGTTGAGGCGTCTGTTAAGAAGTCAAACACAGATTCCAAAGAGAATGCAGCTAACCTTACTACCAATACAGTTATGCTGTTCAAGACTCAGACCTGTCCCAACTGCAAGATTGCAGGATCTCTCTTGGACAAGGCAGGCGTTATCTACAAGACTCTTGATGCCAACGAAAATCCCGATCTTGTGGAGAAATACGGAATCATGCAGGCTCCTACCCTTGTTGTTCCTTCAGGAGAAGGTTACGAGAAGCTGCTGGGAGTATCAGACATCAAGTCATGGATTGAAAATATTCATGTATCATAATATAAGATATAAAAAGGAAGAAGAGGCTCGCCGGCCTCTTCTTTCTGTATTATGTCATCTATCGGTGTTTCAAAGATCACACTTAGTATTATTAAGTTGTCTATGGTCGGAACACTGTCCCCCCTCTGCCATTTGAAGATGGCGTTTTCGGAACTTCCAAGCATTTCTGCCAGTTCCGATACTTTTATGTGCTTTTCTGTTCTGAGCTGCTTGATCCTGGCGCCTGTGGCCTTGGTATCAAGTCTGATTGAAAAGTAATCGAACATCTTTGCCTCCTTAGTGTAAGCTGTTTGTTGGTTTAATTTCAGTTACATCATCCTCTGCCCTGTGGCATTTGGCACCTCTGCCTCTAAAGGATGAAAGGCGAATATTGAATTTTAAAAGTGCTGTGTTGCTTTTGGTGATATTATTATGCAGCAGCAATGAATTTTAATAAAGGCTATAAACCGCCAATTAAAAACTCCTATCCGGCAGCTTTGTAAATTTGCCGCTGTTTAAATTATCGGCATCTTTACATTATTCTCAACCTAAATTTTTTAGTGCCTGTATACTATACACCATTTTTATCCTGATGAAAATAAACCCACGGTTTATTGCACCCAGAATACGTTTTGCTAAAATAAATGCATAGCAAGCCCTTGGGGCGAACACAACAAGACAGATATTGAAGGTTAATGACAAGAGAGAGCACGGGATAACTCTGCCCTTCTCTGCCCGCAATATCAGTCTTTTTTATTGCGGTTTTTGGACCTTGAAAACTAAACAATTATTTAAAGAAAAGGAGACAAAAGCCATGAAAAAAGTAAAAAAAGTTATTCGCAAGACCTACAGTGAAGTAAAGCTTCCGGATGCCGCCCAGTTTGAGCGGAACTACAAAAATCCCCTGACCGGGCAGTTCCAGTATGAATACGCTCTCTTCCTTGCAGTATCAGATCTCTTTTCCTCGGTAAGCTGTCAGTCCCTGTGCATCGAAAGCTTAAAACTCTACTTCCTGGAGCTTCCTGCCAAAGCACAAAAGGCGGAAATCGAAAACGGCGAGAACTCTTCTGCTGAGAAGAAGCGAAAGACCAGAGAAAGCATTCTGGCAGAAACCACCATGATGGTTTCAAGGGATGTTGTTTCAAACATCACCTTCCCCCAGATAAATATCTGCCGGGCCAAAGCCTTAGTTCTGACCGAAAAGGACGGAACTCACACCTTCCTGTTCTCGGACGGCATCTACGGATTTACCGTCCATATGGAAGCCCCCAGAAAGGGCAAGCCAAGACATATTTCAGTCAGGGACCTCTTATCTTGAGAGGTCCTTTTATTCTTGCTATAATTGTTGACATGTACGAAAAAAGAAAGGGGAATTAACATGAACGAAGCATTAAGAAGAAAATGTGATCTTTTGGCCGACAACAGAGATGCCGTAAAAAAAGGCTTCTTCTGGGAGCGGGACCTCATGAGAATTGTAGCAGCCACCGTTTTCACCGGGGCCGGCAAAGCCGCTGATCCCGAACGCATGAAGGAATGCCGCAAAATTCTCAAGAAAAATCAGGGTGTTTTTTCTGATTTCAGAGGCTATTCCGAGCTGCTTGTCATTTCAAAAATGGCACTTCAAGAGGATCCCGAAAGCTATATCAAGGATGTCATCGATATATATAAGATCATCAGAAACGGCAAGATATTCACTTCAGAGCACATGGCTCTGGCTGCCCTTAGCATCGCAGATACCGGAAACCTCGATCATGCTGAGGAAGTTGCGACAAAGACCAGAGAGCTTTTGGCCGCAATGAAGAAAGATCATCCTTTCCTCACTGACAGTTCCGATACTTCATTTGTTGCACTTCTTGCTCTTACAGGAAGAAGCGTTGATGACATAGTCGATGAAGTAAATACAGGATATAAGATTCTCAAGGACAAGTTCCCGTTCCACTCTAACTCCGTTCATTCTCTTGCACAGATCATCGCTCTGAGCAAAGGAAGCGTTGAAAGCAAATGCGAAAAAGCCATAGAGATCTACGATGCTTTGAAAGCTTCAAAGATCAAGTATGGTAAGGAATACGAGCTGGCATCTCTTGGTGCTCTGGTAAACCTTAATGTGGACACAGCCACCCTTGTCAGCGACATCGCCGAAGCTTCCGACTATCTCAAGACAAGAAAAGGATTCGGCAATATCACAATGGGCAAGAGCCTTAGACATATGTTCGCAGCCCTGCTTGCAGCCGGTGTATATGCCCCTGAGGATACATCCATGAATGCCTCGGTTATCAGTGGAACCATCGCATCGGTTATCGCACAGCAGATTGCTCTGATGATCGCTCTTACTGTGATAACCGCTTCAAATGCTGCCAGCAGCTCATCTACCTGAGTCTCAACACTTATAATAATCATATATATAATAGGGAACGAAAGCATGCTCTTTCGTCCCTTGTTTTTTATTGTATTTTTATAAACGTAATATTGCTTAAATGATACAATTATAATGCGGTTGTGATCTTTTATTCGTTTATCAGGAGGACAATTTATGAGCTCTGAAACCACAACAATGAACACCAATCCCAAGAAGATCAAAAAGCTAAGTACCAAGCTTATAAAGTTTATTATTCCATTATTTGCAGTAGGTGTTGCAGTGATGCTTGCTGTTCTGGCTACCTTTATAAGCTCCGTTATCAGAAACCTTCTTTATACCTCTCTTGAACAGCAGGTAAATTCTGATGCGGGTCAGATCAATAAGCAGCTGAATTCCATATTCTATTACCTCAACGGTGTCGGTGACACCATTGAAACCGTCAAATTTAAAAATGACGAAGAGATCAAGGAATACATGGCAACATCTCTTGGAAGATATGACATAATCCCCACCGGTACATATCTTACCTTAAATGATGGTGCATATATCGATCCTTCGGGATGGGATCCCGGAAAGGATACCCGTGAATCCGCATGGTACAAGCAGGGAATCGGTTATGACAATAAGTTTTATTATTACTATGATGTACCCTACTTTGACAGTGACACAGGCGAGCTGTGTGCTACCGTGGTAAGGCATCTTCATCTTCCGGACGGCCGTGAAGGCGTTATCGCTTCGGATCTTTTCATGGCTGCAGCTCAGGAATATCTCAACGGCATTTCCATTTATGAGACCGGACATGCCATGATGCTCACTGATGAAGGCCTTATTCTTAGCTATCCCGTAGCTGATGTCTGCGGCCAGAATGTAGCCGATGTAGCAAATGATAAGCTTCTTACTTCCATATACGGAATGGTCACTTCCGGCCAGGACGGTGAAGTACAGAAGATCAAAGGAAACGACGGCACCTACTATGCAGTTATGCAGACTGTAAGCGGGACAAACTGGAAGGTTGTTGATTATGCCAACTCCGCTTCCGTTCTTAAGTCCATTACCTACATGATCATAGTCCTTGCCATCATTGTAGTTGTCCTTCTTATTGTACTGGCTGCAGTATTTGCTCTTCTGGTTGGAAAACTTATCAGAAGGCCTATAAAAGACCTTACTGACAATATCGAGAACATCGCCAACGGTGATTTCACCAATGATATCAATAACTCCGGCGATGATGAAATAGCCTTCATGAACAGTTCCATGAACGGATTCATCGGAAACATGCGCGGCACCATCAAAGATATTCAAAATGCAACCCGTCAGCTGGAAGAAGACTCTTCCAGATCAAGAGATACTTCAGAGCTCCTGAGTCAGGAAGCTGATGAGCAGTCCCAGTCTATGGAGCAGATTCTTGATAACATGGAGAGCATGTCCAGTGCCGTAGCTGAGGTAGCCGAGAATGCCACAACACTGGCCCAGACAGTATCCGAGCTCACAGATGCCGAGCAGAATATTGAAAGCAGTATGTCAGTTCTTGTTGATAAGGCAGCTACAGGCCAGAAAGACATGAGCGCAGTAAGCAGCGAGATGAACAATATCGTTGCTTCCATGAACGATATGAACGAAGCCGTACAGTCCGTGGACGATGCAGCTAATCAGATCAATCAGATCGTGGATATGATCAACAGTATCGCCAGCCAGACCAATCTCCTGTCCCTTAATGCTTCCATCGAGGCTGCAAGAGCAGGTGAAGCCGGCAAGGGCTTTGCAGTAGTTGCTACAGAGATCGGCCAGCTGGCCAATAACAGTTCCGACGCCACCAAGCAGATTGCTGAGATAATCGAGGGAATGGGTGAGAAGGTTCGCGATCTTGCCACCAAGTCAGAGACCAACACCAACCTTATCAACAGCAGTGCCGAGTCCATAAATGCAGCCGCCGATACCTTCATGCAGATCTCCAATGACCTTAATGAAGCAAACAAGACCCTTATCGAAATGGCTGACAAGATGAACAGCGTAAACGACGTTGCCACCAACATGGCTTCCGTTTCCGAGGAGCAATCGGCATCTACCCAGGAGATCACCGAGACTGTAAATCGTCTTACACAGAGCTCCAGAAAAGTTGCCGATTCCAGCCGTGAAGTATCGGAAGCAGCAGGATCTGTTGCAAGTTCCGCAGACCAGATCAGCGAAAACATCAAGTTCTTCAAGATTGGCGAATAAGACCGCTAATCGTAAAAGCAATGATAAATTTAAGGTCTCTCAAAGATGTATATCTTTGGGAGGCCTTTTTTATCCTTATAAGCCCTGCCCTACCTTTGACTTATAAATCCTCTGACCCTCAATGCCTTTCCATTAAGCTTCACTGTGATGCAGCCCGTTTTGTCAGTCCTGTATACTTTTGATCCGGCCTGCTTTAGTCTATCCAGCAAATCTTCATGGGGATGACCGTAGGAGTTATTCTCACCGCAGCTTATAAGTGCAATCTCCGGTCGGACAAGTTCTAGAAAATCATAGTCCGTTGTGTACTGCGAACCATGGTGAGCAACCTTGAGAAGATCAACATCTGCGTAAAGAGGCAGATTATTTTTTATGGCATCCCGCAGATACTCCTGCCCCTCTCCTTCCACATCCCCGGTGAAAAGAGCCGTAAACTCCCCGCAGCGAAGATGAAGAACCGTTGAGTATTCATTGGCTCCGGAAAATGCCTTGTCCCTGGCAGGGTTTAGACAGGTGAGATTCGCCTTCCCAATACTGAATTCCTCACCACTGTTTATATATAGGATTGGGATTCCAAGCTTTGCTGCTCTTTGTTCCAGCAAATGATAATTCTCTCCTCTTGAGCTTTCTGCCACTTCCGGAAGTATCAGTTTCTTTATCCTGATTCCCCCCATCTCCATGTCGTCCATGATATCAAGAATTCCGCTTATATGGTCTTCGTCCTCATGTGTTATAACCACCGCATCAAGCTTTCCTGTTCCATGATATTTAAGAAACGGAATAATGCGGTATTTACCTACGTTTTTCTTTGAAGTACTGCCGCCATCTATCAGAAGATTCCGCCCTTTGCTTGAAACCAGGATTGAATCTCCCTGCCCCACGTCGATCATATTCACCTCAAGATCAGGATGGAATCTCAAGGAAAAGATCACCACCGCCGCCAGCAGAATGGAATATCTGATAATGTCCCTTCGAAAGAGAATAAAAAAGCCCCTTCCGGTGCCCGGAGTCCATCCGATGCCCGGCGTTCTGCCGGTGCCCTGATTCCTACCGGTGCTCTGAAGCTTTGAAGCTGCTACGCCGGATTCACCGTATCTTTTTGTTATTACCACAAAGAGACATATCAGGCACAGGTATGTAAATACCTGCCACCTTGCGGGATGCCCCATATACCAGGTAAATGCAGCATTTAGCCCGCTAAAAGAACTTATCAGACTGTAACCTGAAAGTATAAGATGAACCAAAAGTCCCAAGGGTTTTATGATAACTGCTCCCGCTCCAAGAGCCAGAAGCAGCCCCAGAACCGGAATCACGAGAAGATTCAGAATGATGGAATGCAGCGGATAAGTATAGTAATACAGCCCGTAGACAGGAAGGGTCGCAATACCGATGGAGACTGAGCTAAGAACACCTCCCTTAATAAAAGCTAACACCTTTTCGCCGCTTATTCCTTTGCTCTTCTTATCATCCACAAATCTCATCTCCTGTCCTTTTGACAGGCCCATGACTGTAAGACAGGGCTTTATGACAACTATTCCCACCACTGCCCCGAAGGACATCAAAAAGCCGCTGTTGTATATGTACAGAGGCTGATGCAGCAGTAAAAGAATCTCCGAAATAGCCAGGGCGGTGAGAATATCGTAGGTCCTTCCAAGTACAGGTGCAAGAAGCCTTAAGCTGAACATAAGGATTGCCCTGAAGGCAGAGCTTCCCATTCCGCACATGACTCCATAGGAATACATTGCCGCCACAGCTAATATGCAGGACAGCGTATTTGAAAGATGCAGGAAAATACGCCCTTTTATAAAGCCTTTGCTGCACCGATATACCACATCCAAAATGCGCTTTAAGAGTCTGTATAGCCACATCCCCAGCAGGGCGATATGGGTTCCGCTTATACAGAGTATATGGACAACTCCTGCAGCTTTAAATCGGCTTTGCACATCACCGTCAAGGCTGCTCTTGTCCCCAAGCAGCATGGCCTTCATGATGCCGGCATCCTCCGGCAGAAGATTCTTATCCAGGGAAGCAGCAAGATACGTCTTAATATCCCACAATGCCTCACGATATCCGTTCTTTTTACCTCCAACCGCAAGGACCCTGGCATGCGTTAGTCTGTATGAAATTTTCAGGGTATTGTAATAGAGACGGCTGTCGAACTCGCCGGGATTGGTAGGGGATGAAAAGGTCTTTACCTTCCCGCCGATCCGCACAAAAGTGCCTATGGCCGGAACATCATTCCCCTCCGGATAACATTGAACTGACATGGAATCATCAGAAGAAATATAGATAACCACCTGTTCTTCTCCGTCATAGCCTTTCACAAGCTCTTTTTCCGATACTCTTCCGAGAATTTCGGCATAGCTGCCTTCCGGCTCAGGGCATGAACCTTGGTTGGAAATATCAGAATAAAACAGTTCAAGATAAAGCAGGACAGCCGCCGTTAAAATAAGCGCAAAAACGCATAACGGCCGCTTCAAAGAATTGATCTCCCAATAGAATTATTTTTATTATTACTCTATGATATCCAGATTCCTCTCAAAGGGTCCGGACACGTCATAGTCCATAAACTTGAAGGATGCCTCTCCCCCAACGGAAAAAGCCACCTTGTTCACGTAAGAAAACTCAGTAACTGTATTGACTATAGAATACAGCGCAATCTCAGCGCTGACCTGATAGGGCTCGGTTAAAAAGGACGGATCAAAATCAATATAGCAGACTCCATCCTTGACACTGACGCTGTTGATCTTGGAGTCTTTGGAAACAGTGGGATAACAGATATCAGAATTAGGTCCCTTGACCAGCTGCTCCACTGCCAGTCTCTCCATGGAAATATTACTGTTATAGACAACGGATCTGTACACAGGCACCAGCTTATCCCCGGTCTCATTGGCAAAGTAGAGCTTAAGCTCGATCTTTTCATAGGTGTTGATCTCATTACCCATATTGTAGATAAAGGTATCCGCAGACATATTGCCTATGACATTACCGTACTGATCGGTAAGAGGATTACCCTCAACCAAAAAGCTTACATACTCGATCTGAGGAAGCTGGGTAAAGGTTCTGACGATGGCTGCCCTGTCAAGGATCTCTATGGTCCTCTCCATCTCTGTATAAGAGATATCAAAGTTCAGGGAAAGGAGCTTGTCGGTAATGGTATATCCAAGAAGGTTTACTTCACCTGTAAGAGGAGCCTCGTACTGCATTCTCTCAGGCATGGTCCCAAGCTGCTCCAGAAGCTCTTCTATAACTGCCTCGGTGTCCACGCTGCTGCTTTGTATCTCATAGTCTACCGCCACAATGGCCGTCTCGCTGTTGTTCACATAAAAAAGCTTAAAAGACTCATCATCAGCCGATGATCTTCCTATACTGCAGCCTGTAAGACTAGTGGCTCCCAGAATAAGGGCAAGTAACAGAGCTATTATGTTTTTTCCGGTCAAAAAAAATCGTCTCATATCCTTATCACTTACCTGAAACCGCAGCACTTGTCAGCGGTATCTTAACTGTAAAAGTAGTTCCCTCATCCGGAACACTTGTAGCTTCAATGGTTCCTCTGTGCATGATCACAGCATTTCTTGCAATGGAAAGGCCAAGTCCCGTTCCGCCGATCTCTCTGGATCTTGACTTATCAACTCTGTAGAATCTCTCATAAATGTGATCAAGAGACTCAGCGGGAATTCCGTAGCCTGAATCCATAACCTTCACATAAAAATACTGATGGTCGGCATCCAACTCAACCCGAACCCATCCCTCATCACGGTTATATTTGATGGCATTCTCCACAAGATTCATGATAACAAGAGATATCTTTACTTCGTCAATCTCTGCAGTAATAGCTCTTTTACTCTCCAGAGTCAGCTCGATGTTGTGCTTCCTGGCAATGGGACGAAGGCGTTTTAAAACAACCTCTGTAAGACTTACCACATCCACTGAGGTTATGGTAAGACCGGAAGCTTTTTTGTCCATCTTAACAAGAGCAAGAAGGTCGTTGATGATCTTGTCCTCCCTGTCGATCTCCGCCCCGATATCGCTCATGAACTCTCTGTATACCTCGTTGGGCACATCTTCCTGAGCCAAAAGAGAATCCGCAAGAACCTTCATGGAGGTTATGGGAGTCTTAAGCTCATGAGAGACGTTTGACACAAACTCCTGCCTTGAGTCATCAAGAACCTTCATCCTCCTAAGCAGCGCATTGAAGGCGTTTATGATCTGCTCGGTCTCAAGGTAGTTGGGACCGATGATAGGCTCATCGGTATAGCCCGCTTTGACATCGTTGATAGCAGCGGTGATCCTTCCGAAGGGCTTTAGAAGCGTGTAGGAAACAAAGGCAGCGAACATCAAAATAACAAGAATAATGATAACCTCGATGGCTTGGGCACGGCTGCTTAAGATCTCCAAAGTAGTGGCGATGGTATCCGTGGAAACACTGGTAAGAAGAACGCCTCTTACAACCTCTGCGCTCTTCCCGGATACAGATACATCCTCTTCCTGGATCAGCTCCGATTCAATGATGGGCGTCACAACCTCTATATAACCACTGGCAGAGTCATACTTTGAGACAGAGCCCTTTGACCCGGTCTTTAAGCATCTGACCACCTCTTCGGAAATAATGGTCTTGCCCTGACTGATATTATATGTGTCCTTTACAACCTTGAGGTCGTCGCTTATGACAATAACTCGCCCATCGTAAAGATTAGCCAGCATATCAAGTTCTGCGTTGATAACCTCGGAGGAAGTATCCTGAAGATAATTGGAAACAATAAGGTGATTCGCCAGAATCCTAAGCTGTGTCTGGACTTCCGTCGATTTAACATTGACAGCACGATCCTCATAGCTATCCAGGATGACCCTGTGCATAACAAGGCACGAGATCAATCCCGTAAGGAAAACTATGATAAAGAATCGCACTCTAAGACTCTTTAGTACGTCACGTATTTTAAGTTGCCTGAAAAAATCAGCAAAACTACCGGTTGTATTCATATATTATGCCTGAAAATAGTATCCGCTGCCCCACTTGGTCCTTACATAACGGGGCTCGCTGGGATTGGTCTCAAGTTTTTCACGAAGTCTTCTGATGTGAACATCCACGGTTCTCTCATCACCGGGATAATCCTTACCCCAGATGGTCTCAAGAAGCTCCTCTCGTGAGTATGTCTTGCCGGGAGTGGATGCCAGAAGTTCCAAAAGCTCATACTCTCTACTGGTGACATTGATCTCCCTCTCCTTAACAAAGACACGCCTGTACTCCTCGTTGAGCTTAAGATCGCCATAGCTGATAACCTTATCCGCATCCCCGGGCCTGCTCATCCTGCGCATGATAGCCTTGATCCTGGCCTTAACCTCAAGAATATTGAAGGGCTTTGTCATATAGTCGTCGGCACCGTAGTCAAGTCCAAGGATCTTGTCCATATCGTCGCCCTTGGCTGTAAGCATTATTATGGGTACATTGGAAAACTCCCTTATCTGCTGGCACACCTCAAAGCCTGTAAGTCCCGGTAGCATCACATCAAGAAGAATAATATCATATTCGTTCTGTCTGGCCTTCTCAAGCGCTTCGTTGCCGTCATAGGCACAGTCGACCACGATATCATCCTGTTCCAGGCTGAACTTTATCCCCTTTACAATTGCTCTCTCGTCGTCAACAACCAGCGCTCTCTTACTCATTTCTTCACCATTCCTAAATAATTCAAACCGTTATCTTATCTTTGATCTTGGAAAAAAGCTTATCCTTGATCCCGGAAACCTTCTTGATATCCTCGATACTCTTAAAGGCTCCCTTTTCACTGCGGTAGGCGATTATCCTGTCCGCGTATCCTCCGCCGATCCCCGGCAAAGAGGTAAGTTCTTCCTTCGTAGCAGTATTAATGTTGATAAGGCCGTTATCTTCAGCTGCCAGGGCTCCACCTAAAGCTTCCGGTCCGCCTGAGGTGCTCCCGGATACCTTTGCCAACTTGTCAATGGTCCTGTCCCCGTCCGCCAGCTTTGCAATCTCCTGTTCGGTTGGAATATAAAGCTTGATCCCATCCTCACAGACAGCCGCCAGATTCACATAGGTCCTGTCAGCCTCATCATCAAAACCGCCTGCAGCCTTTACCGCATCATCAAGTCTTGATCCCGCTTCCAGCTCATAGACCCCCGGATCCTTAACAGCCCCGCAGACATATACCACAACCTGCGAATTGGCAGATACATACCCCGAAGCGTCACTTAAGCCCTCTTTCTTCTCCTCGGGAAAAGAGACATCACCCTTATCCCCGGCTGAAGCAAGATTCTCCGAAGATGATCCAAAAGCAGCCGTTTCCGCTACGGGTTCAAGCATCACTTCAGTACTTGCTAATGTACATCCTGTCTGCATTACAAGCATAACTACCGCTATTAAAACTATTAACTTTTTTCGCATGTTTCCTCCTGTGGAGGACCCCACCATGCTAATCTATTTTATTAAATATGTTGTAATATTTCAATCATTATCTTCATTGAGGTCGGCAGTAATATCTACATTATCGGGATCCGGCAAAGTTTCCTCGGTAAAGGGCTCGCCGGTGATCTGGGTCATAATATTCTCCGATACCTGCCTCAATGTAGAATTACAGTCTTCACCGTTCCAGATCTTGGTGAAGGCAATCTCAAGCTGCATCCAAAGATTACTGGTCTCAATGGTCTTGGGCATGGGAACCGAATCCGCATAAACCTTTACAAATGTCACGATATTGGGATCCCCGTACTCTACACCGTATCTTGCAGCTATCTTGCCGGAATGCTTGAATATGTCACCGGAGGAATCGCTGCACAGGAACCTGGCAACATCAGCAGCCTCTTTTCCGTGCTCGGAAAGGCCGTTTACCACAAGGCACTCCGTTACGGACATGGTCCTTGATCCAAAATCCGCAGTAATACCGGGCATGTCCGCAACCGCAAATTCAAAGTCACACTCTCCCGCTGCCTGTGCTTCCTCAATCTTCTTGATGATATCGGTAGTTGCCACTGTAAATACAACCTTGCCGTCAATAAAGTCCTGAACCACCTGATCATAGTCGATGGACTCGGGATCGATGGCAAAGAACTGGTTGAGCTGTTGATATATCTTCATGCAGCTCATGGTGTCTGTGTTGTAGATGTCTATCTGACTCACATCATCCCCGGCATTGCCGCCTACATTCATATAATTTCCAACAAAGAAATAATTGTAAAAAATATCAGTCACATCCCACTCAAACACCGCTTCAACCTGCTCGGGAGCGTTGTAGTTCTCGGCAAATTTCAGGATATCCGAAATGGTAAGGGGAAGACTCTCGGCAACCGCCTCATCGATCATTCCCTGAGTAATTTCAGCACTTACATCTGTTGAAGATGCCTCTTCAAGCTCTTCTTCGCTTGAAGCCTCCTCCGCAGCGGCCTGGGCCGCCTCACCCTCGGCTGTATCGATCTCGGACTGCATGGTCTCAACAGCCATGTTTTCAAGGTAGGTCTTGTTGTAGATAAGAGAGCTGGTCTCAAAGTAGAAGGGATATGCAATCTTTTTACCCTTGTAGGTGACGGAATTAAGGGCAGCCTCAGGGAAAAGACTTCCCGTCAGAAACTGTCCGTCCTCGTCAACCTCCATGGCAAGGCCTGCAAGATAAGCCTTCTCCAGAGAGTCATTGGTTGTGATGTAAAGATCCGGGTAATTGTCCATATCTACAGATGCCCTGTTGATCGCCTCGAGGTATTCAAGACCTGAGACCAGTACGGGTTCGATACGAACGTCTTCATTGGACTCGGCATAGGCGACAGCCCGGCTCTGAAGATACGGGGTAAGTGAATCATCCGTGTACCAAAGCCTGACTGTAGTCTTATTGTTGCCAAAAAGTGAATAATCTTCAAAAATATTTCTGTCTGAGCGGGCATAGACGAATGTTCCCGCCAGGGCACAGATAACCAGTATTATTGAAAAGATCCTGATACGTAACTTCATATAGACTCCAGACATGAATCCAGAATAGCGATCATGTCATCAACATTCTCCTTCGTAATAACCAGCGGCGGTACAAATCTTATGATATTGGTGCCGGCATTGATAAGGATAAGTCCCTTTTCCAGAGCCTTGTTGATCACTTCCGCAACTGGTCTGTCAAATACCAGACCCTGCATTAAACCTGCACCTCTCCTGTCCGTGATGAAGTCATATTTGTCTCTAAGCTCATCAAGACGCTGTTCCAGATAGGGAGCCACCGCATTCACATTCTCTATTATATTGTCCTCTTTAAATAAATCAAGGACTTTATTGATGGCGGCACAGGCGAAGGGATTACCTCCGTAAGTGGTTCCGTGATCACCGGCAACCAATGAATTCTGCCCCACTTTCTCAGTCATAAGGAAGGCTCCCACAGGCACTCCGCAGCCAAGGGCCTTGGCCGTTGTCATGATATCGGGCTTTACGCCGTACTTCTGCCACGCATACATATATCCTGTTCTTCCCATGCCACACTGGATCTCGTCCAGGATAAGCAGGATGTCCTTTTCATCGCAAACCTTCCTGATCCCCTCCAAAAACTCTTTTGTTGCAGGAAATATACCGCCCTCTCCCTGAACAGTCTCAAGGATAATGGCACAGGTCTTGTCATTTACAAGAGAAAGAACACTGTCAAGGTCATTGAGATCCGCAAACTTTATGTTGCCGATCATAGGCTCAAAGGCCTCGCGGTAGTGGGGATTTCCCGTAACCGAAAGTGCGCCGAAGGTCCTTCCGTGGAAGGAGTGGTTCATGGCAATGATCTCGTGATCCGTCCTGCCATCCTTAAGAAAAGCATATTTTCTGGCTGCCTTGAGAGCACCCTCAACAGCCTCCGCTCCGCTGTTTGTAAAGAACACTCTGTCCATTCCCGAGACTTCCTTGATCTTCTTTGCAGCCTCAATGGCGGGAACATTATAGTAATAATTAGAGGTGTGAAGAAGCTTGTCAATCTGCGCCTTAAGGGCATCATTGTACTTTTTGTTGCCGTAGCCCAGGGCAAATACGGCAATTCCGGAAACAAAGTCCAGATACTTCTTGCCGTCTATATCATAGAGATATACTCCCTCTCCCTTATCCAGCACGATCTGATAACGGTTATAGGTGTGCAGCAGTGCTGCTTCCGCCTCGCTGATATACTTCTTCATCTGTTCGCTCATAGCATTTTCTCCCATTCATTCTCAACCGGCATCTTTAGCCAGATCGTCATTGTCGCTCATAAACATGGTTCCGATACCTTTATTGGTAAATATCTCAAGAAGCAGGCAGTGAGGAATCCTTCCGTCGAGGATATGTACCTTGTTAACCCCCTGCTTAATGGCATCGGTACAATTGTTGAGCTTGGGAAGCATTCCGCCTCCAATGTTTCCGCTTGCGATAAGAGCATCCGCCTCGGAGCAGGTAAGTCTTGATATGAAGGTGGAAGGATCCTTGATGTCCCTGTACACGCCCTCGATATCGGTCAAAAAAGCCAGCTTGTCAGCCCCTACTGCCTTGGCAATGGCACAGGCGGCATCGTCAGCATTGATATTGTAGGTATCGAAATTATCGTCAAGTCCGATAGGAGCAACGATAGGCAGATAATCATTGTCAAGAAGGTCGTAGAGAACCTTGGGATCAACGTTGTCCACTTCACCGACGTATCCAATGTCCTTGCCGTCTGAATACTTCTTGGTCACATGTAAAAGACCCGAATCCTTGCCGCTTATACCGATTGCCTTCACCCCGAGCTCCTGGACCATGGTAACAAGCTGCTTGTTTACTCTTCCAAGAACCATCTCGGCAATCTCCATGGTCTCTGAGTCAGTCACGCGAAGTCCGTTTACAAACTCAGCCTCTTTTCCCACCTTGGAAACCCAGCTGCTGATGGCCTTTCCGCCTCCGTGAACAATGATGGGCTTGAAACCTACCAGCTTAAGAAGGGTAACGTCGGTGATGACGTTCTTCTGAAGTTCTTCATTGCTCATGGCGCTTCCGCCGTACTTTACAACGATGATCTTTCTGTTGAACTTCTGAATATAGGGAAGGGCCTCCACAAGCACTTCCGCCTTCTTCAGTACATCCTGCATATCCTTGTCCATACCTGTCTCCTCTTTCTATTAAGATCTGTAATCTGCATTTATCTTCACATAATCGTAGGTGAGATCGCATCCCCAGGCTGTCGCTTCCTCGCTGCCCTCGTGCATGTCAACAAATACGGTGACAGCGTCCGCCTTCATGATCTTAAGTGCCTCGTCCTCGTCAAAGACAATGGGTGTTCCCTTGTCAAAGACCTTAAGACGACCGTTTGAACTTTCAAAGAAAAGCTCCACATCATTCTGGTCAAATTCAGCTCCGCTGTATCCCATAGCACAAAGGAACCTTCCGAAATTAGCATCACAGCCGAAGATCGCTGCCTTGGAAAGATTCGAACCCACAATAGCTCTTGATAGAGTTCTTGCATCATCCTTGCTCTTTGCATTTACCACCTTTGCCTCGAAAAGCTTGCTGGCGCCTTCGCCGTCTGCCGCCATCTTCTTGGCAAGAAATGTACATACATATTCAAGGGCTTTTCTGAAAGCCTCGTAGTTCTCATCCTTGGCTACGATCTTCTCATTTCCAGCCTCGCCGTTGGCCATAAGGATAAGAGTATCGTTGGTGGAGGTGTCACCATCCACGGTTATCATATTGAAGGAGTCCTTAACCACTTCGGAAACGGCCTCCTGCATCAGTTTCTTTTCAATGGAAATGTCTGTCGTGAGGAAAGCCAGCATGGTGCACATATTGGGATGGATCATCCCGCTTCCCTTGCTCATTCCGCCAAGCGTAACCTCTTTTCCACCGATGTCAAAAGAGACAGCTATTTCCTTATTCACAGTGTCTGTAGTCATAATCGCCTTTGATGCAGCTGTTCCCGCTTCAAGACTATCCGCCAGCAAAGGCGCCATTTTTTTAACTCCTGCGGTAAGCTTGTCCACCGGAAGCTGCATTCCTATAACACCCGTCGATGCAACAGCGATGGAATCGTAAGGTACGGAAAGTACCTCTTCTACAGCCTTTGCGGTAGCCTCACAGGCATCAAAGCCCTCTTTTCCCGTGCAGGCATTGGCTATTCCGGAATTGATCACAACGCCATGAAGGGGTCCGTTTCCGTGAACCAGCTTCATATCCCACTGCACGCAGGCAGCCTTTACCTGGTTGCTTGTGAAGGTTCCCGCACTTTCGCAGGGCTTCTCGGAAAAGACAAAAGCCATATCCGTTCTGTTCTTATATTTAATACCGGCCTCGCAGCTGGCAGCTTTAAAACCCTTTGCAGCTGTTACTCCGCCTTCCAAAATCTTCATGCTGTATCCTCCAAAAGAGTGATCTTTTACTTATTAAATACTGTAAGATTATCCTGGTTTAAGGTGAAGTCGTAATAGTTCATGTCATCTCTCAAGGTCCAGCCCATCTTCTGCCAGAACTTGTTGCCTACGGTGTTGGTAACAAAAGCATTGATGCATACCTTATTTATCTTCTCCTTTTTGAGCTGCTCACAACAAAACTCCACCATCTTCTTGCCTATGCCGTGCATACGATACTCCTCGCTGACGCATACGTGATACATGCAGGCTCTTCTGCCGTCGTGGCCGCAGAGGATCGCTCCCACGATCTTGCCGTCCTTTTCATATACCGCACTGGTGGTGGGATTTCTTTTTAAAAAGAGCTCTATCCCCTCACGGGAGTCATCAAGGGTGCGTATCCCAAAACCGTGAATGGACATCCATAGCCCGTAAACCTCATTATAATCATCCATTGTCATTACGCGAACCATTACTCATTTACCTCGCTTGCTGCAGGTATTCCCTGCCGGATTACGGAAAAGCGGGAACCAGCTTAAGTCCCATATCCTCTGAAAGCCCGAAGAGAATATTCATGTTCTGGACTGCCTGTCCTGCTGCTCCTTTTACCAGATTATCGATCGCGCCCATCATTATGATCCTGCCGGTGCGCTCATCTATCTTAAAGTTTATATCCACAAAGTTGCTTCCCTCAACCCATCTGGTCTCAGGGTAGACATCCTTATCAAGGAGTCTTATGAAGGTCTCATTTTTATAATACTTCTCATAGGCAACTCTCACTTCTTCATAGGTGGGGAGCTTATCGTCTTTCTTTATTAGTGAAGCGTATTCCGTTGCCAGTATTCCTCTGTTCATTGGAGCCAGATGAGGTGTGAAGTTTATCACTATCTCTTTTCCCGCAGCATAGCCAAGCTGCTCCTCTATCTCGGGAGTGTGGCGGTGATTTGCAACACCGTAGGGCTTGGCGCTCTCATTTACTTCGCAATAAAGGTTTGCAACCTTGGCACCTCTTCCTGCACCGGAGACACCGGAAAGGGCATCTACTATAAGAGTGTCCGGATCTATCAGCCCTTCTTTTACCAGAGGATAGGCTGTAAGAATGGAGCAGGTAGTGTAGCATCCGGGATTGGCTACGATCCTTGCCTTTGCTATGTCCTTCCTGTTAATCTCGCAAAGCCCGTAAACAGCTTCTTCTATATAAGAAGGAGCTTTGTGCTCGATCTTGTACCACTTCTCGTAAACAGACACATCCTTTAATCTGAAGTCTGCGGAGAGATCAATGATCTTTACCTTATTAAGGATATCTTCATTTACAAGAGATGCGCAAAGTCCCTGGGGAGTTGCGGTGAAGATCACATCCACCTGATCGGCCAGCTCCTCCATGTTATCGTCCATGCACTTTGCATCCACCAGCTTGAAAAAGTTTCCGTATATGCTGCTGTATTTCTCATCGATATAGCTTCTGGAGCCATACCATACAACCTCTGCTTGTGGATGAGCAAGAAGAAGCCTTGCGATCTCAGCTCCTGCATAACCGGTAGCACCGATGATTCCTGCTTTTATCATAGTTTTCGCCTTTCCATATAAGAATATGCTTGTTTTAGTATACGGCTCATAAGCCGATTATGCAACATGAATTTTCATAATTATGCATTTTTTGATTATTTATTAAATAATTATGCATTTCCTATTGCATTTTATGCATTTTAGGTTTATAGTAGCTTTCAGATTAAGTGTATCATAAAGAAAGTTGAGGAAAGTACTATGGCTAAAGAAAAAGTTATTCTTGCGTATTCAGGCGGTCTTGATACCACTGCTATCATTCCGTGGCTCAAGGAAAATTTCGATTACGAAGTAGTTTGTGTCTGTGTAGACTGCGGACAGGAAGAAGAGCTGGACGGTCTCGATGAGAGAGCAAAAAGCTGCGGTGCCAGCAAGCTCTACATATTGGATGTAGTAGACGAGTTCTGTGATGAATACATAGTTCCCTGCGTAATGGCACATGCCGTTTATGAGAACAAGTACCTGCTTGGAACTTCCATGGCACGTCCTCTTATTGCTAAAAAGCTGGTCGAGATTGCCAGAAAAGAAGGCGCTGTAGCCATCTGCCACGGTGCAACAGGTAAGGGTAATGACCAGATCCGTTTCGAGCTTGGCATCAAGGCACTTGCTCCCGACATCAAGATCATTGCTGCCTGGAGAAATGACAAGTGGACAATGGATTCCCGTGAGTCCGAGATCGAGTACTGTAAGGCACACGGGATCAACCTTCCCTTCTCTGCAGATTCCAGCTACAGCCGTGACAGAAACCTCTGGCACATCTCCCACGAGGGTCTTGAGCTTGAGGATCCTTCACTGGAGCCCAATTACAAGCATCTCTTAGTCCTTGGCAAAACACCTGAGGATGCACCCGATAAGCCCACAACTGTTACAATGACCTTTGAAGGCGGTATTCCCAAGTCAGTAAACGGCAAGGAAATGAAGGTCTCCGATATTATCCGTACATTAAATAAGCTGGGAGGCGAGAACGGTATCGGTATAGTAGATATCGTTGAGAACCGTGTTGTTGGAATGAAGTCCCGCGGCGTTTATGAGACCCCCGGAGGAACCATCCTCTATGAGGCTCATCAGCAGCTTGAAGAGTTGATTTTGGATCGTGATACCTATACAATGAAGAAGGATCTGGGCAACAAGTTTGCCGATCTAGTATATGAAGGGAAATGGTTCACTCCTCTTCGCGAAGCCGAACAGGCCTTTATCGAGTCAACACAAAAATATGTTACCGGTGAAGTTACCTTCAAGCTCTACAAGGGCAACATCATCAAGGCCGGCACCAAGTCCCCTTATTCTCTCTACAACGAGAGCATCGCATCCTTCAAGACCGGTGACCTTTACGATCACCACGATGCTGAGGGCTTCATCAATCTCTTTGGTCTGGCTTCAAAGGTTCGCGCCATGAAGATGCAGGAAGTGGAAAACAATAAATAACAGATGAAATCCATATTCTTTATCATTGGATATTTTGTGATCGTAAATCTTTTAGGGTTTGCCTTAATGGGAATCGATAAGCGGAAGGCTGTGCGACATGCCTTCCGTATCCCCGAGGCGACCCTATTTTCGGTTGCGCTTGTCGGAGGAAGCATCGGATCCATCCTTGGCATGTTCCTCTTCCGCCACAAAACCAGGCATTGGTATTTCAAGTTCGGATTGCCTATAATATTGTTAATACAGATCGGAATTATCGCATTCCTACATTTTAGTCCCATAGAATTCAGTTTCATGTAAAAGGAGAAGTCCATGTATCTGGCAGTATGTGACGACAACATAGCAGACCGTAAGCAGACCGAAAGGCTCCTCTCTCGCCAGTCTGACCGGGTTTTCAAGGATTTTGGGGAACGTATCTATATTGATTCCTATGGAAATGAGGACGCCTTCATGTCCCACCCCCAGATGTATGCAGGTCTTTTTATCGACATGGTATCAGGGGATATAAACGGTTTTGATATTGTAAGGCTTCTGCTGAAGATGGGCATTGATCAGCCCATCATCATGTGTGTGTCCTCTCTCGATTACAGGAAAATGATCGCTGATGCCGGCATTTGTGCCGATAATCTGTATTTTCTCGATAAACCCCTGAAGGTTGCTGAGCTTACAGAGATGGTAGAGCTTATCAGGGAGAAAAACGCTGTAACCATCCCCACTCTTGAACTTCGCGGAAAGGCTGAGACAGTCTATGCCCACGGGGACGAGATAATCTGCTTCAGAAAACAAAAGTCAGAGATTGAAGTCTCAATGACCGATAACCGCACCATCAAAGTTATCGGGGATATTTTCAATATCTACGATCAATGCCGCATCTTCCCCCAGATCTGTCCTGTTTCTGACAATGCTCTGGTCAATGTGGATCACGTTGCAAAGACATCCTTCGGTAAGGTCACCATGGACAACGGCATCACTATTCCGGTCGCCTTTACTTACCGCACCTACATCCAAAAGACCAGGGAAACCCTGGCCAAACAAAGAAACGGCTAAAACACATCTGTCTTTAGGAAGCAAAAGCCCCGCCCTGCCTCTTTGATACAGCGAGAAAACTCGTCATATCAAAGATACAGAGCGGGGTATTATAATTTTTGTATTACGAGCCGCGATCAGATTGCTCTGACTGACTCTCCTTCCACCATATGACCCTCAAGGATCATAATGCCCTGGCGATAGCGCTCGCCGCTGATCTTGCGGATAAGGTTCATAACCGCGTTTCGGCCCATCTCATAAGTATCTACTCCATAGGTGGTTATCTTGATATCGCAAAGTCCCGGGAAGAGGTAATTATCAAAACCCACCACCGAGATATCCTCAGGAACACGATATCCCTTTTCCCCAAGCTTCTTGATAAGAACACTGGCGGTAAGATCATTGTTGCACACAAAGGCTGTAGGCATTCTCTCAGGGAGCTTGAAAAATCTGTTGCCATCCATAACACCTGTGGCTACATCCCTGTCTTCTATTATCCAGTCTTTGCTGGCAGGAAGGCCATGCTCCATAAGAGACTTGCAATAGCCAAAGTATCTGTCGGTTATGGTTCCCGATGCCAGAGGTGTTCCTACAAAGGCAATGCTTCGATGTCCCTGATCAAACAGGTAATTTGTCATACAATATGCACCGTTGTAGCTGTCGGAAACAACTGCATCCTCATCCCCTGTGTGGTTGCAGAAGTCCAGATAAACCATGGGAATTCCCGATTGCTGCTTGATAACACTAAGGTACTCGGCGTTAAGGCTTCCGATAACCACTATGCCTTCCACCTTGCGGTCCAGAATAAGCTTAGGTATGGTGCCTTCAGTCTCACTCTGCTCCGAGATCACCTCAAGCATGGTAAAACACCCCTTCTCCATAGCTATCTGCGATACCTGCTGGTGCATCCTGTTGTAGAAAGTGTTGTACTCACTCATGTACTGTTCGGAGATAAGAACGCCGATGGTGTAGCTTCTGGCTCCTGCTTCCGCCTTTCTTGAAACAGGCGGAACATATCCCATCTCGTTGGCAAGGGCGTGTATCTTCTCCCTTACTGCATCGCTCATTCCCTTTTGCCCGGAAAGAGCTTTGGAAACGGTAACGGTACTGACACCTGCTCTTTCAGCAATGTCCTTTAACCTTACGCTTTTCGCCATAAAAAATTTTCTCCAATCTTACTAATTTTCACTTCCCATTTGCAGTTTTATATATCCTTTAGTATACCAATTTTTATATGGTTTTCAATGCATATTTATGCGATTAGGTATCATTATTTCATTTTGCTGTTAATATTGATACCTACTTAATCATAGCTTATAATTAACCATGTTATTAGGGAGAAACTTATGATAGCAATAAGAATTCGCGGGCAAAAAAACTTCATGGCAAAACTTCTTACAAAAGATATTTTTGATAAGTATCTTCTTGAGGAAGCCACCATAGAGACTTTCAACACCTTCACAATAGACGGGAAACTTAACAGGGATTTTTTTGCGGGATCCGAGGGCTTTGATAATGGAGCAGATACAGCACTATTAAGCGAGCAGTTTTCTTCCTGGTCAATGATACGCCCCATCTGCCTTAACCTGATCAAAGGTAAGCAAACTCCCCTAAGCTTTAAGTTTGTGCTTCTTGTTGACCGATGTTCCAAGGAAGAATTCCTCCGGGCAAAAGAAATAGATATGCAAGCCGACCAGGTGTCATTTGGTATAATTATAAAATTTTCATCCGGGGAAGTTCAGATCACCACGGGAATATCACACAAGACATTTACAATGGATAAAACCGCAGAAAAAGCCTGGGATGCGTACATCCCAAGCTTTCTTGATTCAAATGGTATAGATTATGAAATTCTCTGATCAGCTCTGATATTTCTGCAAGATCACGATCAGCTCATCATATTTGGGTTTGATAAGATCATACTTCTCTTTGTAGCCTTCCATGGAACCGGCTCTTAAGATCTCTGTAAGTTCACGCACCGGTGCAAGGAAGCCCTTAAGTGCCAGATTGGAGCCAACACCCTTAAGAGTGTGTACAGCCTTGAAGGCCTCTGCAACATTCCCCTCTGCCAGATATTTGGTGAGATCGTTCATACTCTGATCGTTAAGAAACTTAAACATAAACTTGGCGATCAGGTCCTCATTGCCCATAAATCTGTCCAGGAGCTCGTTCCAGTCAACACCCCACTCTATCAGTTCAGTCTTTAAACCAACATCCATAAATCACCCGTCCGTGTAAAACGATATTTCGCAAATATTCCTACATAATAATTTTACATCATTTAACTGACGCCTTCAAACTAATTGAACGTTATTTAGACTTTTTTAACTTATTGGGAATCTACTCATTCATTGACAGAAGCTTCTTTGCCTGATCTGCAGCGGTAAGAGAATCGATGAGCTCATCCAGATCCCCGTCCATGATCTGATCTATCTTGTAAAGAGTAAGCCCTATCCTGTGGTCTGTTACCCTTCCCTGATGAAAATTGTATGTCCTTATCTTCTCCGATCTGTCTCCGCTTCCCACCTGACTTCTTCTAAGCTCAGCCTCATCATTCTGCTGTCTGCTCACTTCCATCTCGTAGAGCTTCGCCCTTAAAACCTTAAGTGCCTTAGCCTTGTTCTGCTGCTGACTCTTCTCATCCTGGCAGGATATAACGATTCCTGTGGGAAGATGGGTGAGTCTTACCGCAGAGTCCGTGGTATTAACGCACTGTCCGCCATTTCCGGAAGCTCTGAACACATCGAACTTGCAGTCGTTAGGATCTATCTCTACCTCCACCTCGTCGACTTCAGGCATTATAGCTACGGTTATGGCAGATGTATGGATCCTTCCGCCTGATTCAGTCGCGGGGATTCTCTGAACTCTGTGAACTCCGCTCTCAAACTTAAGCCTGGAATAAGCACCGTTTCCGTTGATCATAAAGCTCACGGCCTTGATTCCGCCGATACCTATATCCTCCACACTCAAGGTCTCAACCCTCCAGTTCTGCCTCTCTGCATATCTGGTGTAAGCCCTGAACATATCCGCCGCAAAAAGAGCTGCCTCATCGCCCCCAACCCCGGCTCTGATCTCCACGATAACGTTCCTCTCATCATTGGGGTCCTTGGGAAGAAGAAGGATCTTAAGCTCCTCCTCAAGCTTTGGAAGCTCCTCCCTTGCAGAAGAAAGCTCTTCCTTCAGCATCTCCTTCATATCGTGATCCGATTCTTCATCCAACATGGTAAGTGACTCATCGATAGTCTCCTTACATTTCTTGTATCTGTTATAACAGTCAACCAAAGGCTCCAGACTCTTCTGCTCCTTCATAAGGCTCCTGAACCTGTCCTGATCCGATACCACGGAAGGGTCATTCAGCATCATGGTTATATCTTCATATCTTCTGATTATGTCTTCCAGTCTGTCAAACATCTTAATTCCTCCGCCCCTTAGTAAAAGCAGGCCTTTATAACTCTGTCATTGCCGGAGAAGTCCTTGATGACCTCTACTGCGTGATAGCATCCCTTCTTTTCAAAAATGCCCTTTACTGCCTCCGCCTGATCATAGCCTATCTCCATAATGAGGTATCCGCTGGAATACAGGAATAAAGGCGCCGTATCGGCTATCCTTCTGTAAAAGACAAGTCCGTCCTCACTTCCGTCAAGCGCAAGCCTGGGCTCAAAGTCCCTGACCTCCGGCTCCAGGGTCTGTATCACATCACTTCTGATATATGGTGGATTCGATACAATAATATCAAACTTCTCCTTATTATCCCCCGGGAAAAGATCTGTCTTTAAAAAGCTTACTCTATCATCAAGTTCCAGTTTTTTTGCATTTTCTTTTGCCACAGACAGAGCAGCTTCACTTATATCGGTACAGACTGCACTTGTGTCATTGGTGAATTTAAGGATGCTAAGGCCAATACATCCGGATCCGGTACAAAGATCCATCACCTTCATACCGTCCTCACAGTGCCTTAGGGCCTCCTCCACCAGAAATTCGCTGTCCTGCTCAGGAATAAGTACGTCCCCGGTCACCTTGAAGCTAAGCCCCATAAAATCCCAGGTTCCAAGGATATAGGCCACAGGCTCACGGCTGCTTCGTCTGCTGATCGCGCTTTCATAGCTCTTTTCCTCATCATCTGTCAGTTCCCTGTCGGGATGAGTCAAAAGGACACTGTGATCCGTGCCGCATACGTATTCCAAAAGGAGCCGGGCATCAAGCTTAGCTTCACAGATCCCGGCTCTTGTAAGTTTCTCTGTTGCGTTTAAATAGGCCTCTTTGTAATTCATTCTTCCTCTTCAAACTCATATCCGAAGGAATCTTTAAGGAACTCCTTCCAGTCAAATACCGATTCCACAGACTTTATGGCAACTTCTATCATATCGTCGTCAGGTTCCTTGGTGGTAAGTCTCTGAAGCCAGAGTCCCGGAGCTGAAACGATCTTGACAAGGAAGAAATCCGTCTTGCCCGCCAGTCTTATTATCTCATAGGAGATTCCGGCGATAACCGGTACCAGAAGAAGCCTTATAACAATTCTCAGGGCATAGGAATCAACCCTGATAAAGAAAAACAAAATTATACTTATCAGCATTACAAAAAGAATAAAGCTGCTTCCGCATCTCTTGTGAAGCCTTGAGCTTCTGCGAACATTCTTAACTGTAAGGGGTCTTCCTCTTTCGAGGCAGTTGATGCACTTATGCTCGGCGCCGTGATACTGGAAGAGTCGTCTGATATCCTTCATAAGTGATATAAGAAGGATATAGAGGATAAATATCACGATCCTCAGAACCCCCTCAATAATGGCTACAAGGGACTCATTCCTTACATATTTGCCGATCACTTCAGAAAGAGCATAGGGAGCTATCATGAAAATAGCTATGGCAAAAGCAAAGGAAATGATGGTGGTAAGGACCATAAGGAACGTATCCTCGTGTCCCTGTGACACCTGGTCTATGCCCTCATCCAGCTTGGTGGGCTTTTCCTTGGTCTCCTCATAAAAGGATGATGAATAATTAAGGGATTTAAGCCCCAAAATAAGTGAATCCAAAAATACGAATACTCCTCTTATAAAGGGAATACTCTTGAGTTTACTGCCATAGGCCGGTCCGTGGTATTCATCCACTTCAACGGCAATTTCCCCGTCAGGCTTTCTTACAGCCACAGCGTACATGTCATTGTTCTTCATCATTACCCCTTCAAGAACCGCCTGTCCGCCTATCCCGGAGTAATGTCTGATCTTGCGCTTTCTCCTCATACTTCTCTCCATGTTACGAAAAAAGAGGTCGAGGCCTTAGCCTCAACCTCTCATCTTCATCAAATACTAAATCTGATACGATATTACTTGTTGTCCATTCCGTACTTCTTATTGAACTTATCAATACGTCCACGAGCAGCTGTTGCCTTCTGCTGACCTGTGTAGAACGGATGGCACTTAGAGCAGATTTCTACGTGAATATCGCCCTTTGTTGATCCAACTGTGAATGTGTTACCGCAGTTGCAAGTAACTGTTGCCTGATGGTATTCCGGCTGAATGTCCTGTCTCATCTTTCTCACCTCTCTATATGACAAAATATCTTCTAATTAACTATAGTTACATCTGTTTCACAACAGCTATATAAATATAGCATAATTATCTTTTCAAAGCAAGCACTTTTTATCACTTATTTTTTATTGACCTCAAGCCAGTGCTTGTAACTTGCCGGAACAGAGGTAAAACCGATAAGAAAGCCGTCTTCCGTCTTCTCTATAACCTTGCTGTAAAGTTTCTCTCCAACATCTATTGTAATGTTGTCATACTCTTTAAGCTCCGCTGAAGTATCCAGCACCGCCTTATCCGGAGCAAGGGCCACAATTCCCCCGAAGAAGGGCTTCTGAAGGTTGTGCTTACCCTCTATCCTGTAGTAGGTAACGGGAATTATCCGATCAAGCTTCTTGGGTGCTTCCTCTACCTTGTCCTGAACATAGATATTGTAAGGCTCTCCGATACCTGTTGCTCTTCTAAGGGTCATAGGCTGGGATGCACCTTTGGGAGTGACCACAATTTCTTTTTCTATTACTATTTCCGCCTTGGCTTCGTCAAATGTGGACTGGGATATCAGGACCTGTCCGTCTATGGTATAGCTCTCGATCCTGCCGCAGAGGTTAACATCACTGCCCACAACGCCGTATTTGGTGCGCCTTTCCGAGCCGATGTTGCCCACTATGACTTCGCCTGTATTTATGCCGATCCCCATCTGAAGATTGGTATAACCGTGCTCCTTGTTCCATGCATTTATGGGTTCCATACGAGCCTGCATCTCAAGGGCCGCAGCAACCGCATCATCCGCGTGAGTATCGGAAGCTACCGGAGCACCGAAGATTGCAAATATACCGTCCCCCATAAATTCAATGATGGTTCCGTTATGGCGCTGTATGATCTCTGTCATCTCTCCCAGGTAATGGTTGAGCATGGTGATAAGCTCCTCAGGATCCATCCTCTCGCTGATGGCGGTGAATCCCCTTAAGTCGCTCATCATGATAGTGAGCTTTCTCTTGCTTCCCCCAAGATTAAGTCCATCCGGCGTATCAAGAAGCTGCCTTACTATCTCATCCGACAAAAATCGACCGAAGGTCTCATTAAGGAGCTTATTTCTCATATTCAGTTGTTCATTGAGGGCGCGGATCTTCTCCATGGATCTGACCGCATCCCTAAGATCCATAAGCTCACTAAGATCGCCGAACACTACGATGATGCCTATCTTTTCACCGTTGTCCTGTAAAAAAGATGTCACAACCCGAAGTTGCCTTGTAGTGTCTCCATTGGTATACGGCACGATGGCATCATGGGGATGCTCCCTGTCATATATGGCATCCAGTATGGCCTGGGAGAATTTATCATTCTCTTCACGGTCAAAGAATAAGCCGGCAAACTTTTTGCCCACAAGCTCATCCTCGGTAAAGCCAAGTATGACAAGAGCCGAGGGGTTAGCATAAGCTACGACACCGTCGAAGCTTATGGTCATAACACCCTCGGACATATTCAGCATTATATTCTTCTGAAAAACATCTGATGAATTATCAATCATATAATTTTGACTTGAACTCTCTTGCTTTCTGTCTCATCTCATCGCTTACATTGGCATCGGAAGCCTCTGCATCAGCTACATCACTGATTATCTTGCAGGCATTCTCGTACTCACCTGTAAGTCTTCTGATCCTGAAGGACAGGTGTCTTAAGATCATCTCAATCTTGGCAGGATTCTTCTCGAACAACTCGGCAAATTCCGATGAATAGATGCTCTCAACGGTTGTGCCGTCCTCAAGGGCAACTGCTGTTGCTGTTCTTGGCATATCCTCAAGCATTCCCAGCTCGCCAAAGAATGTATCTACATGAAGTTTGGTAAGGAGCTTCTCCTCAGGCTTGCCATAGCCGGTATAAATACCAACACTTCCGGCATGAATGTCATACATGCATCTTCCGGCTTCGCCCTCTCTGAAGATAACTGTACCTTCACTGTAGGACTCAACCTTCTTGGCATATCCGTTCTTGTGTCCGGACTGACCTGTCTCGCGAAGGAACTCTGCGCTGGGCTGATTGTTCTTATTAAATCTCTTATAGTATGTAGCAAACTTCTTGATCTTATCGGCAAGAGACTCTTTTCTCTCTCCGCTTTCAGGATAAAGATTTTTGATAGTATCACAAACTTCAACATAATCGTTTGTAAGTCTTGCCAGTGTCTGGCAGAGCACATTGAGAATTCTCTCGATCTTGTTTGGATTGGAGTTGAAATACTCTTTTACCTGGTCAACGGATACTTCATCAGCTTCAACGTCTTCCAAAGCAACTGCTGTAGCACTTCTGGGAAAAGCATCGATAAGAGCCATCTCACCGAGGATACCGCCTTCCTTAACCTCTGTAAGCTTCTGCTCATCGGCCTCACCGTAGTTTATGAAAATTCCCACAGTTCCCTTGAGAACATCAAAAAAGCTGTCTCCGTTTGCACCTTCCTTAAAGATGATCTCGCCTTTTGCAAAATTTTTTGTAGCCATAGATGCGACCTTCCTTCCTTCAATGCCGTAGAATTGTACTATTTCATACATGGTTATTATACCATAATTTACGTACAAATATTCATAATTACGATTTTCTGCGACTTTTTTCACGTCTTAAACAAAGATGACGCCGTCGTTTAATTCTTTTTAAGATACTTCCTTAATTTGTTTCTTATTCTCTGCATTGCATTGTCAGTGGATTTCTCATCCCTGCCCAGCACAGCAGAGATATTTTTTACGCTCATTCCGGTGATATAAAGATCAAGCACCTGCCTTTCAAGGTCACTTAGTTCTCTTTCTATTCCCTCTTCGAGATCCTGAAGGTTTTCCTGGTCGATCACATGCTGCTCCGGGATCAATCCGGGATCGGATTCAAGCATCTCCTCCAGTGGAGCCTCAGATCCCGTCTCTTTGCCTTCCCTGCTGGCATAGATGGAGATATAGCTGTTCAGAGGTGCGTGCTTCTTCCTGGCCAGAGCTTTGATGGCGGAATACATCTGCCTGGATATACACAGATCAGCAAAGGTCGAGAAACTGGCGTCCCTTCCGGAATCATAGTCCCTGACAGCCTTGAAAAGACCTATCATTCCCTCCTGGATAAGGTCGTCCCTGTCAGCTCCCAATATAAACATAGAGGCTGCCTTCTTTCGAACCAGCCCCTTATATTTGTTCATTATGTATTCCACAGCATCCCTCTCATCTCCGTCATGAATCCGGACGATAAGCTGCTCATCATCTATATTGCTGTACTTGTCATTACTCATTACATTGACCTCTGCCTGACGATCTCAAAAGCCAGAACCCCGGCTGCCACCGACGCGTTCAGGGAATCGATATCTCCCTTCATGGGAATGGAAGCAATCATATCGCACTTCTCTTTTACAAGACGCCCTACGCCGCTTCCCTCATTTCCTATAACAAGACCTATAGGTCCTTTAAGATTGAGCTCATACATAGTGGTCCCGCCCATATCGGCGCAAACAAACCACAGTCCCCTATCCTTCAGTTCTTCAATGGTCTTGGCAATATTTGTGACCTTTACCACCGGAGTATAATTGAGTGCTCCGGCCGACGCCTTGGCAACAGTGGCGGTAAGCCCCACAGCCCTGTTCTTTGGAATGATGACTCCGTGAGCTCCCGAGAGATTGGCGGTTCTGATAATAGCCCCAAGATTATGGGGATCTTCTATATTATCCAGAATAAAGACAAAGGGATCTTCATTTCTGTTCTCGGCAAGAGTAAAGATATCCTCCATCTCTGAATAGCTGTAAGCCGCGGCAATGGCGATGACACCCTGATGCTTACCGGTCTCAGACATCTGATCCAGTCTCTCGCGGCTTACAAACTTTATAAGACTTCCCTGCTTTTTGGCTTCACGCCTGATGGTAGCCACAGGCCCGTCCTGGCATCCGTCAAGGATATATATCTTATCTACAGTCTTGCCTGAGCGAAAAGCCTCTATGACAGCGTTTCTTCCCTCTATCTTTTCTTCGTTTGAACTTAGTATTTCTTTATTGTCTTTATCCATTTTAAATCCTCAAATCATTAACTCAGACGATATCAAGCCCAAGCCTTCCGGCTCCCAGCTTAATCAGCTCCATAGCCCTGTCCATATCTCCCGAGAGGTACAAATATCCCATCACCGCCTCAAACCCGGTTGCCTCAAGATACTCCATGGTAGAAGCATTCTTGGCCTTTGTGTGGGGCTTGGAATTGCGGCCTCTTCTGTAGATGTCTTTTTCTTCCTCCGTAAGATCATCCATGATAGCAGCTGCTATGGCAGATTGGGAGGGAGCTTTAACAATAGCGCTTGCTCTTTTATGGAGATTGTTCACTGCGGTATTACCCTTGTTCACCAGAACGGATCTGATAACAAGATCGAACACAGCATCTCCGATATAGGCCAGCGTAAGAGGCGAATAAGTCCTGATGTCCTTGGCCTCTATTCCGAATTCATCGTTTATATATCTGTTCAGATCAGCTGCCATTTAACGCCCTCGCGAGTATCCTTGATCTCTACGCCTTTAGAAAGAAGTTCCTCTCTGATTGCATCGGCTGTTGCAAAGTCCTTGTTTTTCTTGGCCTCTGTTCTTTTGGCAATCTGCTCCTCAATGTACTTAAGAAGCTCGGGATCAACCTCAGCCTCCTCTGAAAGAGCTGCAGCATGGCCCACAAGATCAAGGGAAAGTACCGTATCAAAACTCTTTACAATAGCCAGCTTTGTGGCATCATTGGTATCTGCCTTGAGGGCATCGTAGAGGATCGTGATGGCCATGGAGGTGTTAAGATCATTTGAGAGAGTCTCTCTGAACTTTGCCTCAAACTCTTCCTTGACCTTCTCATCTACAGCGCCGTCTTCCTTAAGCTCGGCGACTCTTTTTACAAGCTTGTTGTATACAGAAGCAGTGCTGTCAAGGACATCGAAGGAAAACTCCAGAGGCTTGCGGTAATGAGACTGGAGACAGAAGAATCTGTAAACCAGCGGATCATAGCCCTTCTCCTTGAGAACGGATACGGTAAGAACCGCGCCCTTGGACTTAGACATCTTGCCTGCTCTGTCATTTAAATGATTGCTGTGGAACCAGTAGCCGCACCACTTGTGTCCCAGATAGCTCTCGGACTGAGCGATCTCGTTGGTGTGATGAGGGAACATATTGTCCACGCCGCCGCAGTGAATATCCAGCTTATCCCCCAAATGCTTCATGGAGATGCAGGAGCACTCAATGTGCCATCCGGGGTATCCGACGCCCCAGGGGCTGTCCCACTTAAGAGCCTGGTCCTCGAACTTGGACTTGGTAAACCAGAGAACGAAATCCGTCTTGTTCTTCTTGTTGGTATCCTCTTCCACATCATCTCTTACGCCTATTTCCAGCTGCTCTTTTTCCAGAGCTGAGGAAAAGACATAGTAATCATCCAGTTTGCTGGTGTCAAAATAAATGTTTCCACCCGCCTGATAGGCAAAGCCCTTCTCAAGCAGAACCTCAATCATGTGTATAAACTCCGGAATGCAATTGGTGGCAGGTTCAATAACATCCGGCATTTTATTGCCCACTGCTCTGAAATCCTTAAAGAATGCATCTGTGTAGAACTTTGCAATCTCCATTACAGACTTGTGCTCTCTCTTTGCTCCCGCAAGCATCTTGTCCTCACCTGTGTCGGCATCCGATGAAAGATGGCCCACATCGGTTATGTTCATGACACGCTTTACCCGATAGCCTGCGTACTCTAAAGACTTAACCAGAGCATCCTGCATAATATAAGTCCTGATATTTCCGATATGTGCGTAGTGATAAACCGTAGGTCCGCAGGTGTAGATCGACACCTTGCCGGGTTCATTGGTCTCAAGTTTATCTATCTTTCTTGTAAGTGAATTATAAAAGCTAAAATCCTGTGCCATTTTTTACTCCTCGCCATAATTATTTATAAAAACCGTGCCATCATCCTCTGTCACAGCCTGTACATCGTGCAGATCCTCCGTCGCTGCCCTCTGTGGGTTTAGACAAAAGGCAGATGGCCTGTGAGGAAATTCCCTCTTTGCTTCCGGTGAATCCAAGGCCCTCTTCCGTTGTTGCCTTCACATTCACCCTGTTCATCTCTATCCTCAGAGCCTGAGCTATATTGATCCGCATCTCGTCTATATAAGGCCTCATCTTGGGGGCCTGAGCTATGATCGTGGCATCTATGTTCTCAACCACATAGTGCTCCTTGTCGATGATCGAAGCAACTTCCTTAAGAAGCTCAAGGGAATTGGCCCCTTTATACTTCTCATCGCTGTCAGGAAAATGCTTCCCGATATCTCCAAGGGCAGCTGCCCCAAGCAGAGCATCCATTATCGCATGGAGAAGAACATCCGCATCGGAGTGGCCAAGAAGTCCCTTCTCATAAGGGATCTTCACGCCGCCTATTATAAGATCTCTTCCTTCAACAAGTTTATGGACATCATATCCCATTCCAACTCGCATATATTTTACCTCGCTGAATAATCGTCATTACTATCATAATATATAGGGCAGGAACAGCTCAACCAGAAAAGCCACGCCGCAGGATGCGGCCGCCACCACTATCAGACTCTTTCTGTTAAACGCCAGCACCAAAGCCACTATGAAGCCGACCACAGACGAAACAAGGTAATCCGTGGCGCTTAAGATAGCCGGAAATGTCATGGCTGCCAGGGTCGCATAGGGCACATAATAGAGAAAAGACCTGATGAAGGTGCTATTTATCTCTTTCCTGATCAAAGTCAGCGGAAGTGCTCTGATGAGGTAAGTCACCACTGCCATCAGGATAATGTAAAGGTATATCTTCGCCATCAGCCTTCACCCCCTTTTGTTTCTTCCGGGATCTGAAGCTCATCGTTCCTGGGAGCAATAAGGGCAGCGGCCGCAGCCACAACAACCGTTATTATAATTATCCTGAAGCCCGATGACACGTGGTCTTTCAGGAAAGGTGCGTAGGTAAACACCGTGCTAAGCCCCATAGCGGAAAGGACAACCGCCATAACCGCCCTGTCGGTCCTGGTGTCAGGAATGATAATGGCAATAAACATACCGTAAATAGCCAATCCCAGACAGCTTATAAGCCTCTGAGGCAGGATCTGTCCCGAATATGCCCCAAGAACCGTGCCGAATACCCAGCCGAAAACAGAGATCACTATCAGTCCGTAGGAATATGCGGGATATAGCTTCCCCTTCTTCATCACGCTCAGAGCAAATATCTCGTCGGTAACGCCATACGAAATTCCCATTCGGTGGAGAGTTCCCACATTGCTGTCAAGCTTCTGGGACAGAGCGCAGCTCATAAGCATATATCTCAGATTGATTATAAACTGAAGAATAGCCAGTTCGATAAAGCTACCGTTTTGAGCTATTATCTCCAAAGCAGAAAACTGCCCCGCACTTGTAACATTAAGCAAAGATGTCATTGCCGCCTGAAACGTGGTCATGCCAATCTTTGAGGCTTCAATCCCAAAAGCAAAAGAGACAGCTATATATCCGAGGCATATCGGAATACCGTCGACAAGTCCCTGCCTGAAGACCTTTTTACTCCCACCATTCATACCTTTGTTTCCTCTAACCATTTAATAACTTCTGCTATATCATCGCAGTATATACTCCCCTGCACCATCTGTGGGCTCCCCCCGCCCTTGGCACCGAAGGCTTCAAAGAGCCTTTGCTGCAGATCTTTGGCATTCAAGCCATACGCTCCCGATGCAAGTACATATCTGTAGCCGCCGCTACCGGCCGGAGCAAATACTCCGGATATCCCGGGAAATCTCTCTGTGATGGCATTGGCTGTTTTTCTCATTTCGTTTCCGTCAAGAACATAGTCTCTTACAAGAAACACTCCATCTTTCCGAGAAGCTGTTGCCAGCTCATCCACCTCGTACTTGAGAAGCTTCTGTGCCGTTTCTGAAAGTCTACCCTTCAGTTCATATATCTCATCCTTCTGCCGTATAACGGCATCCATAACTTTGGAGCTCTCCGTGGTAAAAAAGCCTGTGAGTTCGCTTACCAGTTTCTGGCAGTCTGAAAGGTAATCCATAGCTCTTTTGCCGCATAGAATACTGACTCTTACACCGCCCTTGTAATTCTGGCAGCTGATGACCTTAAGAAGTCCAATCTCTCCTGTCCTTAGAACATGGGGTGCGCAGCAGGCGCATACATCATAGCCCTCCACAGTCACGATGCGGATCTGACCGGAAAGCTCTTTTTTACTTCTGTAATCTATGCTCTCCAATTCTTCATCTGTGGGAAACTCGCATCTTACGGCAACATTCTGCCAGATGGCTTCATTAACCGCAAGCTCTATCGCTTTGATATCTTCACCGCTCATAGGGCCGCTGTAGTCCATGGTAACTTCCGAGTCGCTAAGATGAAAGCCCACATTGTCGTATCCAAACCTGGTGTTGACAATCCCCGAAAAAATATGCTCTCCGGTATGCTGCTGCATATTGGAGAAGCGGTGCTCCCAGTCGATAACGCCATGAACCCTGCTTCCGGGTTCTATAGGAGCATCGGTTATATGGCTTATGATACCGTCCTTTATGGCGGTGTGGGAGACAGAAACCTGCGCCGCATCAGAGGCTTTTAAAGTTCCGATGTCGCTGCTCTGTCCTCCCTGCTCGGGAAAAAAGGCTGTGGCATCAAGGATCAGAGAAAATCCGCCCTTGTCCCTTTGGGTACATTCAAGAACAGTGGCGTCAAATTCAGATATATATGCGTCTTCGTAATAAATCTCTCTTGTTTTAACCATAGAACACATTGTACCACAAAAAAATAGAGACTGCATTAAGCAGTCTCCCTAATTTATGCGAATTTATGCGGTTTCCAAAGGCAGCTGTGAAAGTTCGTCCAGAACTCTTCTCTTGATCACGTCCTTATCGGACTTAAGGGAAAATGCAAGCTCTGTATAAAGCAGCTTCTCAGCCATGTTGAGGTACTTCTCATTAAGAGCGGCGAACTTCTTACCATGTGCCTCTCTTACTGCCTTGATCTTGCGAAGAGATTTCACAAGGCTCATCATCTCATCGGTAAGATTCCTCTTGATAACCTCCATAATGGCAGGCTCTGCCTTCTTGCCTTCGGGGAGCTCCAGCTCAGGAGCTGCCTCGATCTCCTCGATAAGATCCTCGGCCTCATCAGCTGCAATGACTTCTCTGACCTTGTCCTCTGCTCCGTCCACCGGAACATAAAGTACACTTCCTGTATTTACCGCAGACTCCATCTGGTAGTACTCCTTCTCTTTGCCTCTCTCAAGGAAAGAAGGCACCAGAATATCCTGCACTCTGCATAAACCATGACTTCCGTAAATCACGCACTCACCAATTCCCAGCATCTTGTTCCTCCTTACAAACAAAACTATACGCAATACCGACATAAAAGCGCTTCTAAAGTAAGTGCTTTCATTGACAGGAACAAGATTTATTATATCACATTATTACAATTTTTGTAATATTTAAGTCCATAAAAAGTGTGACTTTTTTGTGATTTTTATAAGCCCTTCCAGTCATCAAAAGCCAGGTAGTTTATGTATTCCACACGAGTCTGTCCCAGCATGGGGATATAACAGTCCGGGTTTACGTGATGGGGTTTGAACCCGCATTTGATCTGCACTTTTTGCGACCTTAAGTTACCCTCGAAATAGCAGCAGAAAATGCCTTTGAGCTTAAGATCGGTAAAACCGTGTCTCACCAGCTCTTTTCCCGCTTCAGTGGCAAAGCCTTTCCCCCAGAAAGGAACTCCCAGCCAGTATCCAAGCTCTGCCTCCCCCGGCCCCAACGGTCTTTCGGGGCTTCCTTTAAGCACCAGCCCTATACTGCCGATCGGCTTGTCCGTGCCCTTAAGACAGATGGCATAGGTTTCCCCTCTCCCAAGAATAGTTCTTATCACCGCTCTGCTGTAGGATACACTCTTGTGGACTTCCCAGCCTGCAACAGGCCCTACTCTCTCATCTTTTGCATATTCAAAGAGGCTGGGGGCATCATCGTCTCTCCAGCCTCTAAGTATCAATCTGTCGGTTTCAAGCACCATTTCTTTTTCCTTTACTGGCTCACATACTCAAAGCCGGTCTTCTGCGTGAAGGCATCGAAGGATTTCTTAAAGAGTACAGAATACTGGGCTTCTTTGTACTTCGCTTCGTGAGTGAGGTAGTAGATAACCTTTCCGCTCTTGATATCGCACTCGATGTCGTTCCTGGGATCCAGCGCATCAATATCCTTGAAGGAAAGACCGTATTTATTCCGGCAGAATTCGTCTCTGTTTTCCAGGTCCATGGTCTCTTCAATGATCTTACCCTTGGTCCTGATCATGGAATCGATCTGCTCAAGCATGATATGATGAGCAATGTTAAATGAATTGAGCTCGTACCCCACCAGTTTCATGTCGCCGATGATCCTGTCAAAATCCACACAGGTCTTTGCAAAGGGGTCAACCTTGTTCTCTCCGTAGCAAAAAACTGCCTCATAGAGTCCTTCGTTCATTGTCTGTCTCCTTTCTGTACCTTGAGAAACTCAATATATTCGCTCTCGGGAAGCGGTTTCGAATAATAAAATCCCTGCAGATACTCAACTCCAAAATCTATCAGGGTCTGCGCCTGCTCCAGGGTTTCAATTCCCTCAGCCAGCACATGAAGTCCGTAATCCTTAAGGAAGCTTATGGAGTATTCCAGCATCCTCAGGTTCTCGGGCTTATTCTTATCCAGGCAGTTCCAGATGAATTCTTTGTCCATCTTGACCAGTACGTAATCCATCTTAAGAAGTTCCAGAAGATTTGAATATCCGGATCCGAAATCATCCATGGAAAAAGAGCTGCCAAGTTCTTTAAGTTTTCTGACGTTGTCCTTGAACACTTCGTCGTTGTTGATGTATGCCGTCTCGGTGATCTCAAAGTTGATAAAATCCGGCGGAATGCGGTACTTCTCCATCTTGGCCCTCAGCCTTCCGAAGGTCTGACGGTCCACAACCTCATTGCCTGAAAGGTTAACTTCGATTCTCTTTATCCCGTAATCTGAAATGTCCTCCCTGTCAATGAAGGAGCAGACTTTTTCAAATACCAGATCGTCAATATCCTGAACCAGACCGCATTGTTCCGCTATGGGAATGAAATCCTCGGGAGAAATAAAGCTTTCCGTGCTTGGGCTTCTTAGTCTTACCAAAGCCTCAGCCGAACGGAATTTCCCATCCGCAACGCTTAATATAGGCTGATAGTATACGTCAAAGGCCTTATCTTTGATAGCCTGCCTTACCACATCCTCTATGGTGTTTCTGTAAGACATCTTATCGATTATCTTCTCATCTATAACAAGATTCGGAGATGACTGGGCAAGCACGTATTCCTGAGAAACATAAGTCAGAGCCTGCAATGCCTCATCAAACTGTGAGGTGTTCTTTGGTATTTCCAGGATCGAAAAGGTGAGCTTGTAATTAGCCACTTCATCCTTGTAGTTGTTTACCATTGACATAAGGGATTCAACCTTCGCAGGATCCGTGATGAAAAAGCTCAAGGTGTTCCAGTTGGAAAGATATGCTGCCTCTCCTATGCACATGTCTGCCATTTGTGCCACTCCGGATTGAAGGTCATAAAACGCCTGCCTGTCCTCTCCCGAAAGGACATTGGTCTTGCCTGTAAATATAACGGATGCTATGAAAAAATGGTTTCTGTAGCAAAACCGATCCATAAGAACCATCTGGAAGGCATCCCTATTTCTGATCTTTGGTATGCTCTTCTCATAATATTCCCTGGGGTTCTCCATGGTCAGGAAAAGAGTCAGAGCCATAAGCATGATCGCTATGGATGAGACCTGAAGTCCCTTATATCCAAACTGGAAAAGAGCCAGAATAGCCCACATGACAAGTCCCAGGATTATTGCCCTGGCGTCGTTCTTGTTCAGCCTTTTTCTGTAGGCTGTCGCAATTACCATGGTCGCGAAGATATAAAGAAAACCGATCAGATAGCAAAAGGTTATTCCGGGACCGGTATTGTAATAGTCTCCAAAATCATTGGTGGCGTAGTAAACCCTGCTGACCATTATAACGATGATCCCTATTACAGCCGGAGTGCATATAAAAGCTACAACTTCTTTTCTCACTCTCCTGCCGTACTTGATCTTGGCGTAAACATACACCGATATAATTGCTGCACATACCAGAAGTGATGCCACGTACAGGTTCTGGGACGTTCGTTTCAAAGAGGAAAACTCACTGTTAACGTTAACCAGATACAAAAAAACAGCACACTCTACTATCTCACAAATAATATTAATATAGGCCGCAACAATAAAGAGGAAGAACACCCTGGTAGAAAAAACCTGAGGCATAGAGTTCCTCATATAAACAAGAACCAATATTGTTAATACCATTATTGCAATAATAGGTGTGCGTATTTCCATAAATTTATTATATTACAATAAGCATTCAACAACAACTTTAACTAAATCTGAAGCAGGTAGGAAGTGTATCCCGGAATCTCAAGACCTCCGCCGAAATCTATCTCTTTGCCCGTAATAAGGTCCCTCGCCCTTCCGGCTCTTGCGTCAAAATGAGCGTGGTAGGAATTCTCGTCAGCATTTATCACAACAAGGACCCTGTCACCATCTGCTTCTCTCTCAAAAATACATTGGCGGTTTGTAAGCACAAGAGATCTGAAACCGCCGTAGTTAAGCGCTTTTGAGCCGCTCTGCGCCTTGCACAGCGCCGATATGTGGTCTGTGAGGTCATTCCACTTCGGACTCTCAAAGCAGGGCCTTAGAGCCGGATCTCCCTGTTTTTTATCAGCCTTTTCGCCCCACTCACTTCCGTAGTAAATGGTGGGGATTCCGGGCATGCCAAACATCATTGTATAAATGAGCTTTAAGTGATTCGGATTATTCAGTGTGCTCGCAATCCTGCTGACATCGTGATTGTCAACAAAGCTCAGAAGGTGCCTTCCCTTGTACAATGTCCAGTTCTCCGGTCCGAACTGACGAAGCAGAGAATGGATTATCTCAAACATATTCATACTGTTCATGGCAGAAAACATGCCCTTGTAGCACTCATAGTTGGTAGCGCTGTGGCACAGTTCATCCCCCATGATGCGGTTGTAGTCACCGCCTATCATCTCTCCCATAAGGAAGAAGTCATCTTTCCAGGCAGCGGTCTCATGACGAAGGTGCCTTAGGAAATCAGTCTCTACGCAGTAAGCCACGTCAAGGCGAAGACCGTCAATACCGAACTCGTCGATCCAGTATTTGACGCTTTCCATAAGATAATCGGTAACCGCAGGATTTCGAAGATTAAGCTTTACAAGATCGAAATTGCCTTCCCACCCCTCATACCACAGACCGTCATTATAATTGCTGTTTCCGTCAAAGCTTATATGAAACCAGTCCTTGTAGGGGGAATCCCATTTCTTTTCAAGAACATCCTTAAAGCCGAAGAATCCACGGCCCGCATGGTTGAACACACCGTCGAGTACAACCTTTATTCCCTTCTTGTGGAGAGCCTTGCAGACCTTCTTGAAGTCAGCGTTGGTTCCAAGGCGCACATCGATCTTCCTGTAGTCCCTGGTGTTGTAGCCATGGGTATCGGACTCAAATACAGGATTAAAGAGCACTGCTCCAACTCCCAGCTTTTCAAGATGCGGGATCCAGTCGATGACCTTCAGAATCCTGTGTTCAAGCTTACCGTCGTTCTCAAACGGAGCTCCGCAAAATCCCAGGGGATATATCTGATAAAAAGAAGTTTCATAAGCCCACATGCATTGTTTCCTCCTTGTTGTTAACTTCATTACATATCTATATTTTACAATAAAAAGTGTACGCGAATCACTCCCCGGGATAACTTCCGAAAATTTTAATTTTTGTGTTGACAACATGCTTTCTTCGCGGTATATTATCTTAGTCGGCTGTGACAAGCAGTCACTCCCGAATGAATATGGCGAGATAGCTCAGCTGGCTAGAGCACGCGGTTCATACCCGCGGTGTCGAGGGTTCAAGTCCCCCTCTCGCTACTAAGGTTAAAGTTCCGGAAATGCCTTGTTTTAGGCGCTTCCGGTTCTTTTTGTGTAGCATCTTTAATAAAAGCGCCACCCCGGTACAGATACCGGAAGCAGCGCTTCACAACAGTTATTCTTTTGCAAAAGAAAAACCAAAGAATGAATCGATTTTGTTCTCTCGTTCATTCCTTGGCTCATTATAATAATATCATGCCCAAAATCGCATGGAAACTACCATTTGGGTGTCATCTGGGTGACATTTGGGGACGCTTTTTCAATGGCGTAAATTATGCGCCAACCACATTAGTCATTTCTTCATTTGCGTTTCTATCTTCAAAAAGCTTCCTGATCCGTTCTTCCTGCTCTTTTTCAGACTGCTTTTCTTCTTTCTCCAGAAGTGCTTCGTGAATAGTCTCAAGTTCTTTATCCCATTCCTTTATGCTCATCTCCTGGCTGCCTATCTGGATTTTGATCTCAGTTTCATTATTGATGAGCTTGTAGAACAATTCTGTCCTGAATGCATTTATCTGCTCTGCCAGTGTAGCTTTATCTCCCTCCGGTGCTTCCGGACGAAGCACATGCCGTAAACGATAAGACAGCTGACATCATAATCAGTGCTAAAACCAGTTTCTTTCTCATTTTTGCCACCTTATCGCAAAAGCCTTTAAATTGTTCCTCATGGTTGTGTCATAAGTATCTTTATCAGTTCTGTGAAGTCTGCTATTTCCTGGACAGTTGTGTATTCT
>SVGA01000036.1 GCA_015056575.1 Butyrivibrio sp. | reverse complement strand
GAACTCTCACGTTTAAAAGTTTGATTCTGTTCAGAACTAAAGCTTGGCTTTTTGTTCTGTCCGTTATTACTTTGGTTTGTTACATTTCTGAATTATTCTCTTGGAATTTTTCAGGGTTGCATTACTGTTTATTTGTCAAGGTGCTTGGAGCCTAGAACCCGCTCCAGTACTGCGTTTGTGGCACTTTTTATGTGTCAGCGCCGCAACGAATATTACTTTATCACTCACACAAAACAATGTCAACAACTTTTTTCAAATTTTTTTAAATAATTTATAAATGCACTGGCAAACCCGCATAAAATAAGGACTTGCTCGTTATAAATTTATACGAACAAGTCCGGATCGTGGCAATAATTATTAAAGAGCATGTGAATCGAGACCTTTCCGACGCAAATCATTCTACAAGCTGATTGAGTCGGTAAAATAGCCCAAAAACTTGACGTTATATCGGTAAATAGCCTGTTTGAGCGCCCGGTTATCGGGATAGCGTTTTCGTTCTGCGCTTTCCATATGTTATTTCATAAATATCACCGACGCAGATCCCCATCACAGGCAATTGCGTCGGAACCACCTTGCAGAAATCATCGAAATCTTGTAATTTTGCCATACATAGCCCATTACGCATTCTGCAGACCAGTCTTTACTTATAAGTTTGCCGTACATATCCAATTGCGCAGTCTGCAGGCCACTCTGTACTTGTAAGTTTGCCGTACATATCCAATTACGCAATCTGCAGGCCAGTCTTTACTTGTAAGTTTGCCACAAATATCCAATCCTGCAGTCTGCAGGCCACTTTTTACTTATGAGTTGTCCGTACATATCCAGTTGCGCAATCTGCAGACCAGTCTTTACTTGTAAGTTTGCCGTACATATCCAATTACGCAATCTGCAGGCCAGTCTTTACCAGCCATGATTATGTATATAACTCATATTTGCATTATTCTATTCCGAACAACACAAATAAAAAGTGACTTATTTAAAGTAGCTTACAAGGCCATATACTGTGAGGAATAAGAGAATAAGAGGCAGTCCTATCTTAAAATACCACTTAAGAGCTTTGCTCATCTTTATGCCTACTCCCTGGTTTACCTCATCGATATAGTTATCAAATCCCCAGCCGTACTTACAGGTGCAGAAGAGACAGCAGATCAGGGATCCTCCGGGAAGAAGTATATTGCTTACTATAAAGTCCTCAAGATCCATAATGGTATTACCGGCCTTAAGAGGCTGAATAAAGCTCCACATATTAAAGCCCAGGGCACAGGGGATTGACCCGAAGGTTATCACCAGCCCAGCAAAAAGCGACGCCTTTCTGCGGTCATGGCCAAAGATATCAATGGAGAAGCTTACATCATTCTCAAATACACCTATCATGGTAGACAGTGCTGCAAAATACATAAACAAGAAGAACAGGCATCCAAGCCATCTTCCCCCTACCATTGATGAAAAGACATTGGGAAGAGTAAGGAATATAAGGCTGGGTCCCTTGTCCGGTGCCACTCCGTAGGCAAAGCATGCAGGAATTGTAATAAGTCCCGCTACAATAGCAACGAAAGTATCAAGTCCCGATACAAGGAGAGCTTCTCCCACAAGGCTTCTGTCTTTTTTGATATAGCTTCCGAATATCTCCATGCTTCCGATACCGAGACTCAGGGTAAAGAAACTCTGGTTAAGGGCACCGTACAGTACATTGCCAAGGCCTACTTTCCTGACATTCTGTGCATTGGGCATAAGGTAGAATTTAACACCTTCAGCGGCACCGGGAAGCGTAAGGGATCTGACGCCAAGGCCTATCATGATCACTATAAGGGCAAGCATCATAATCTTGGTTACCCTCTCTACACCCTTCTGGAGTCCCATGGAGGTAACACCTATGGTTATGAACATGGTGATGACCATGTAAAGCACAAGGATTCCCGGCTTATTCATCATGTCCTGATAGATTGATTCTATTCCGGCAGCTGTCTGTCCTTCAAAACGCCCAAGAGTTTCCAGAACAAAGTACCTGAGTATCCATCCCGATACCACTGAATAGAACATTAAAAGCAGGTAGTTACCTGCCATGGCAAAGTATCCGAATATATGCCACTTGCTTCCTTTGGGTTCCAGTTTCTTATAAGCCGGCAATATGCTGAGTCTGCTGGCACGACCCACAGCATATTCCATGGTAAGGACAGGCACACCCAGCATCAAAAGAAATATCACGTATGCCAGGACAAAAAGTCCGCCGCCGTTTTCTCCCACCATATACGGAAATCGCCATACGTTTCCAATCCCTATCGCGCAGCCTGCAGACAGAAGGATAAAGCCCAGTCTGCTGCCTATTGATTCTCTTTCTTTCATAAATAACTCCCACAAAAAAACCAGTGTACCGACATCTTTGGCCGGTACACCAGTCCGTTTTACAAATTGACCTTATTGATAATACTTCAACGCGTTAAATTTCGCAAGAGTAATTATTTATTTGAGAACAACATTCTGAGTTTCGCCCCGCAGAGTAACGATCATCCCAAGAGAATCTATATTCTTGGCATCATCGGCACTGATCTGTGTCAGGACTACTACGCTCTCGTGAGCCCTTGAATCAATAGTGCCCGAATAGGTGGACAGGTCGTTGGGAAGAACTGTTACTGAAGAATAACCTATGTTCTCTCCGTTAAAGATGATCTGGAACTGCGGGTGCAAAGGTATGATATTGACGGGCTTTGAGCTGTCCGATCCATTATAGAGATCGAACCTTAAAACCAACAGCTTTTTACCCTTATCGGCGTTGACAAAATAGCTCTTGGAGCTCTCAGGATAAGTGCTGGCAACCATGTATCCCTGATATGACAGGAAAATATCGTCAATTATCTCCTGAGTATCCTCGTCAGAAAGAACTATGGCATTAGGGTCTTCCTCGGTTCCGGCAACTTCTGTCTCACCGGTTTCCTCTGTGCCTGCTTCGCTCTCGGAAGAACCTTCGCCTGTTGCCTCATCACCGGTAGTAAGGTCCTGCCCTTCTTCACCCAAGGTCTCGCTTTCCTCCGGAACCTGGGGCTGTACAGGTGCAGGCTGCACAGGCTTTGCCTGCTCCTTCTTCTCCTCCTCAGCCTTGGCCACAGCCTCTGCCTCTTTTGCCCGCTGTCTCTCTACAGCCTCGGCGTCAACGTAAACAAGCCTCTCCTGTCCGTTGTTGGAGTGCTTCATAAGAAGACCTGCTGCGTATTCCACAGTCTGCGCATATTCCTGATCCGTAAGCTCAGGAAACTTTTCGCCGCAGCCTGCAGTGCAGATTGCAAGTCCTATAGAAAGTGCCATTCCCAAATACTTTTTAACCCTCATGCCACGCCCTCTTTAGAAGTGATTATTTGGTCTCAAGCTCAAAATAAAATTCAACGCCGTTGTCATAGTTGATGACACCGTAATCCTGGTGCATGCCCTCCATGATGGCCTTTACGATGGAAAGTCCGACACCGCTGCCGCCATATTCTCTGGTCCTTGCCTTGTCGACCTTGTAGAACTTCTCCCAGATATGGTCTATGCTGTCCTCGGGGATCGGAGTGCCGGTATTAAACACGGATACCCTGACCTTGCCCTCTTTCTGAACAAGTTTGATCTCGATGATCTTCTCACCGTCTATGTGATTTATGGCATTGCTGTAGTAATTCTGCAATACCTCTTCTATTTTAAATTCGTCTCCCCATACAAATATCGGCGAATAATCGTCAAACTTTACTGTTACTTCTTTTTGTTTGGCCAGCAGCTGAGCGGATTTCACGTAGTTCTGTATCATCTCCACGATATCGAAACGCTCCATATTGGCGCTGTCATTGCCAAACTCCAGCTGATTTAAGGTAAGGAGTTTCTTGACCATGATGTTCATCTTGGAAGCTTCGTCCATGATTACTTCACAGTAAAAATCCCTGCTCTCAGCGTCTTCGTTGATGCCTTCCTTAAGACCTTCCGCGTACCCCTGGATAAGGGCGATGGGTGTCTTAAGCTCGTGGGATACGTTGGAGAGGAACTCCTTACGCATCTCATCGATCTGCTCCTTTTGAGCAATGTCCTGTTTAAGGGCAATATTGGCATTTTTGAGATTTTTGATGGATGTCTCCAATGTCTCGGACAGTTCGTTCATGTTCTGTCCAAGGATATCTATCTCATTTTTATAGGACTGATTTCCCGTGTACTTGGCTTCGAAATTGAGTTTTTTCATCTCATCCGAAATAAGGTACAGTTTCTTGATCGGGTCTGTCACTTTTTTGGATATAAAAAGAATTATTATCGATCCCACTACGATGGCAACCAGCGCCACATAGATCATAAATGTATTGGATATCGAAACATTGTCCCTGATACTCTCCATGGTGGAGCGCACCAGAACAAGATTGCCGTTTCCTACTATTCCCCACATTTCCAGGTATTGTCTCCCGGTGGTGGGTTCTCTGTTCATCTGCAGAGTGTAGTCTTCGCCGCTGTCTATGATAGTCCTCCCCGGATCGTCCATGGTGCCCGAGGCGGAATTGATCATGTTTTCCCACAGGATCCTTGCCAGCATCTCGGAGTTATTGGCGGAGGTCTTGATGGTCTTGGAATCCGCGTCCAGAACGATCATCTCGATATTGTATCTCTCACAGATGTGATTGATCTCTTCGTCAAACTCGGAAGAAGCGATATCACCGCTTCCGATAGCCTGTGAAATACTCCTGTAAGCTGCAAAGATCGCATCCTTCTTGTTGCGAACGTAGAAGCTTTCCATGAAAAAGATATTGACCAGAAGGCAAAAGATAAAGGTGCCAACCATCACTACCAGGAAAACCGCACTTATTTCAAATCTTATGGAATGTACTTTTGTGTTTCTATTCTCCCCAGTGTTCATATTAATCATTATAGCATAAGAAATGGGCAGGTTTGCGATAAACCCGCCCTTTTTGGTCAATTGTAGTCGTATTCAGAAAGATCATCCACGATCACAGGGTCTGAGGCCTCTGTAAAATCATGTCCCTCGATGATTACCCGTATCACGCTGTAGTACATGGGTTTTGTGTATTCATCGATCTCGAAGCCGTCCTCATAGGCCCCTGCAACAACATAGCGTACACCATCTGTCACATTTTCCTCAGGAATAACGCAGTTGTGATAACCTGACTCGTCATTGTACTCATATTGAAGAACAGTGCCCATGCTGTCAAATTCAAGATACCTCCACTCAGGGACATCCTTCCCTAAAACATCCGTATAAAGACAACCATCCTCCAGGCGGCATTCTATGGTGGAACCCTCATCATTCGAAGATGCAGACTCATCTCCATCCATTTTGCCGCTAAAGAACATGACGAGGAAAGCCACTATGGCAAAAACGAACATTCCCCCAAACATGATTCCCATTATTTTAAGAAACGCTGCGCTGGACTGTTTGGACTGCTCAGCAAACTCTTTTTCCCGCTGCCGCCTGTCCTCTCGTCCTTCCTTGAGCTGTTCCCCTGCAAAATCCAATACCTCTTTTACCGCGCCGGTGACATCGATATTCACGTTGTCGGCATGCTCAACATGGGCATATTTAACATTGTAATTGTTAACTGCCTTCTCAACGATAAACTCCATGCCGCAGTAGGGGCACTTAGCTGTCTCTTTTGACAGATCAACTTCTACATTGCCTCCGCACTGTGTGCAAAGAGCAGGAACCATCTTAACGTTATCACTCATGTCTTTCACCTCGGATACTCAAAATTACGCATGAACAATCACTGTTCTATCTGAAATCTTACGAATGTACGATCATCAAAACTTTCATTGTCTCCATTGATGCCCTTCGTTCCCACATATAATTGGTAACACATCGGGTCTTCTTTCAATATTTTAGCCAGTCTCTCCTCACTCTCCTGCAGAGTAGGCATTAGTTCAGGATATCCGTCTGATGCTAAAACTATCTCTGCATTTTGGGGAACATCGATTTTAATAACTTTATCCAAGGGAAAATCTTTTACATCAGTAGCGTTGTTGAATACACAATATCCCAGGTCATCGCTTGTATTTTCCAGCAAAGCCTGAAACTTCAGAAAAGGCATGATCATCTCTCTGCCCTTATCATTCTCGATAAGTTCTTCTACAGTAGCTCCCTGTTTTATCAGGCACTTTATTGTAAAAGACCTGAGTTGTGACAGCAGATCATCAACTTTAAGTGAATAGTTATATCTTTTCCCATTCATCAGCATCTGGCAGTCGCCGATCATCCAGACTTCATTACGGGCCGGGGAATATATTATTGATGAAGCAGCAGCGTGTCCTATCATTTCTTCAGGCGCCTTACTCAAAATACTCCTCTGTATTGTAAGAACAGCATCTTTCATATCTATATTTCCATCTATAGCATTTAATGACTCAAGGATAATCTCTTTTAAAAGTTGGCCTCCTGTCTTCTGACCGCTGGCCTGCTTACTTTTACTGGTTGCTCCATCAACCACAGCAATGAATTTATCATTAATCAGATATCCGTCTTCATTCAGGCTCTCGTCCCGAGACTTGGATTTGCAAAACTTTTCAAGTATTTTCATTTCACCCATTGCCTTCCTCCATCATAATAGCTGATGCCAGCTTTTCAACAAGAAACCGCTCATCATCCGAATCTCTGTTTACCATCTGATACAAGCTGAATTGCAGTTTCATTCCCGGAGAAAGGGGAACCTCATCAAGCCTTACGACTATTACGGTTTTATTCTCAGATATTGCCAGATTCACTTCTCTTCTGACATTTGCTGACTGTATCGAATTGGATGATAGCATTACCAATACCGTATCGCTGTCTACAATGCGTTTTGCCACAACTTCAGGCCATTCTTCTCCTGCCTGTATTCCCTCGTCAAACCAGATATTTATGCTTTTTTTCTGTAATTTCCCAATAATACTATAAACATCAGTTTTGTCAGTATGCGCATAACTGACAAATGAATATTTACTATTGCCCTCGTAAGCATGTGGCTCATTTCGATCATCATCCCGGTCTGCCGCATCTTTTTCGGAGGAATACATCTGTAGTTCATCTATCTTCTGTTGCAATAGAGATAGCTTTTTTTCTATTTCGTATTGCGATTTCTGTATCATTATTTTTGCTCTGTAATACTGATAATTTTGGATTGTCAGAACATAATCCGGTCTTGAGGATTTTTCCTTACTTATTGCCATATTTATAAGCTTGTCAGCATTGACAAAATCATTTTTTAAACTGATTATTCTCGCTTTTGTACAATAGTACTTGGCATAATTCGGATCAAGTTCGATTGCCTTATTTATGCAGTCCAATGCCACATCATACCAATCCTTCACCAGATCTTCCTTACTCATTTCATCGCATTGATCAAGTATAGTTGCAAATGCGTTGCAAAAGGCCTGAAGATATCCAGCATTTCCATCAAACACTTTTGTATCACTGTACGCCATATTCAACAGACTATCAAAATCATAGAACGTCTCACTATTCACAAGATATTGAACAACCAGATGATTATATGTAATCCTGTTCTGAAATTTTACGTTATCATCAAGAAGTGCCTTAAAAAGCTCAAAATCCTTGTTCCTTCTGTAAATGATGCAAAGACAATAAAATGCTTCATAAGCACAATCAAGATCGGAATCGATAAGTTCTTTAAGCACTCCCATCCCATCATTTTTTGCAATCAATTCTGCATATTTTGTTAATGCTAATTCGTATTCTCTTGATCCCTCTGACTGCAAAGATGAAAACTGTTCCCTTAATATGTCGTAACTAATAGTAATGCTCATATCTGCCCCCGTTACAGCTCCTCATGTACATATGTGTGATATATCAATAATTTCATTATACCCACGCTTATATCAGGCATCAAATAAATAATGTAAATTGAACGACCGCTGATTGTAGAAGAAATATCTGTACCTGTTACCATAAAAAGAGCTTTTTCATTCACTTTGGATTCTATTGACAACAGTAAATATGTATATACTTTTCAGTAACAAACTATGTGAGGGATTGTATTATACAATCCCTCACATAGTTTTATTCGTTCATGATCAGCGGAGATGAGATCAGATCATAGATCACCGTGTCCGGTCGCTTCTTAACCAGATTGTCCCAGTTACACAGACAGTCGTGCATTCTGTTATCTGTATCTTTTTCCGGGGAGTATCTCCAGCCATCGCTGGCCATAAAATAGGACCATCTTCTATGCTCTGTTTTCGCCATATCAAGTAGTGCCGGATATTCTCCGTCAGCAAGAAGATAATTCGACCAGGCCCGGTCTCTGTTATCATTATCAACCACAGTCTGTGCCCAGAAACGCTGCATTTCCTCTTTGCTGTTTTCGTAATCCGAGTAGAGATGACTCTTCACAGTTCGATGATGATACAAAGCCCTGTTGGATTCTCGTGCAAAGTACTTCTGCTTATTCCACAGTATCTCATTTTCCGCAGGATTATCCGACTCTTTGCTGACAGCAAATACTTTCGCATTTGTTATATCATCATATGTGCGGTGGTATGTTCTGATCTTAGCCTCTTCATCAAGATTGATGATACTGTCAAGTCCCAGGTATTCCTCGTTTTCTCCCATCAGGTAAATCTGCCTGCACCAGCCGTAGGAAGACAAATATGTCTTAAGCTCTGCAGAATATGACATCCTCAAGGCAACCGGAACTCCTCCGCCGAGAGCAAACATATAATCTGCGCCGATACTTCTAAAGGTATGAAGGTTCTCGTCCGCATTTCCCGAGCCCAGGACAACATAGGTAAATGCACCTGCACCGTTTTCCTGAAGACTGTGAAGTACGGAAATAAGTTCAGGAGACATAAGACTGCATTCAGTCAGTCGTATTGTCAGACTACCGTCTATCTTGTCGCTGTTTATCGAGAATTCATTGTTTACATATGAAACCAGTTCCTTATTGAACCGGCTGCTTAATCCTCGCTGTATCTCATCTATATCATCATTTACAATATCAATGAAAATCTTATTGTTCGGTGAGAACACACCCTGATTCATTGCGTGAAGGGCTATATACCGGCAAAGGCTGTCACCTCCAGCAATCAACAGATGAACATCTCCGGTTCCGCTGTCATTTCCCGTATAAAGAGGCAGCTTATCAAACAGTATTTCTGCCTGAATCTGATCGTAATTGAAAATCCTAAGATCCATATGGGTGTTATGAGCTTTTGAATCTTCAGCAAGGTTCAGGGATTTTCTTAGCTTCACATCAAAGAATTCCCGAAGCATATTTTCGGCTTCGAAGGACTTGTTATGAACGTAAAAATGAATAGTTCTCTGACGGCATACTTCGCAGGACGACAGCGCCATATAGTACTGGAGATTTTTGGCATCGGATTCATCAAGAAGCATAACATCGGTGATGTTTTTTCGTTTCATGAATTTATCGAACTTACTCTTCTGTTTCTCATATTTTTCCGGACTGTCCCCAAGAGAAAATCCATTCATTTTTACGATAACGTTCTTAAAATAAAGGTCCCTCTCCTCTTCGGTGGACAAAAAATAATCCGTCCAAAGATACACTTTTCCGTTTTCATTTTTTCTTTCTATTACTTTTCTGACTTTGTCGTTGTAGCCGACTATAAGAATCCGTCTCTTTTTAAATCCAACACCGACAAACAGGTGTAAAAGACTGTCCATAACACTGAAAATGATCAGGATGTCCACGAAAGGAGCCAGTACCATTGCCAGTGAATAAAACAGGATTATAATGCGCTTTCCCGCATCAATGCCTGCCATGAATTCTTCGTTTAAAATAATATCCTGAATAGGTAAGACAGGATTAAAAAGCAAAGACTCCATGCAGTTCTCCATGGCCATAGCGATATTGACCCAGAAACTTCCCGGATAGATAAAATCATAGTAAGTATAACCGCCTACAAGCATAGCCAAGGCAGCAATGATCACAAGTACAAGTACTATTTTTTTCCAGATATTAACGTTTCTCATTTGTTATTAGTCTTCTCCGTAAAACTATATTTATTCAGCAGACGGACTTATGGTATATCCCATTCTGGTTATCAGTTTTAATGTCCCTATCGCCGTATTTCTGTCATACTCCTTTTCTGTTTCAGGCAGCATGTCGTAAGGGACCAGGCACGGTGTGGTCTTCAGGGCGTCATTTCGCTCTTCGCCGTAGCGCCATCCCTCTTCTATTCTGGCCTTAGCCCATACTTCATGAACATTTTCCGCCATTTTCTCAACAAGCCCATCCAGCTCTTTGGGCAGCTCTATATCTGACACATCCATAGGCGCAGGTATATAGTCATTCATAGTATTACTCCTCAAAATACAGTCTCACTGACTCTCTTTATCTTTCGTCAATTATATAAAGATGCGGCAAATCATGGTTTACCGCATCTTTATCATCACACCTCGAATTTGTATCCCATGCCCCAGATGGTCTTGATGGCTTCGCCCTTGTCTCCCAGCTTGCTGCGGAGTTTCTTGACGTGGGTATCGATTGTACGGGCATCGCCAAAATAATCATAATTCCATACGTTATTAAGGATCTTCTCTCTGGAAAGAGCAACACCCTTATTCTCAAAGAAATATGAAAGGAGCTCAAACTCCTTGTAGCTAAGGTCTATTTCCTTGCCGTCGACCTTTACGGAGTGAGCAATCTTATCAATAACGATTCCGCCCTGCTCCATTACTTCGTTGGCAACGGACTGGTTGGTCCTTCTTAAGATTGCCGAAACTCTGGCTGCAAGGATCTTGGGGCTGAAGGGTTTTGAGATATACTCATCTACTCCAAGCTCAAAACCAAGGAGTTCATCTCTCTCTTCGCCCTTGGCTGTAAGCATGATGATGGGAACCTTTGAAGTCTCTCTGATCTCCCTGCAGACTTCCCATCCGTCACGCTTTGGCATCATGACATCCAGGATTATAAGCGCTATATCTTTATCCTCATAAAACATGTCCAGCGCCTGCTGTCCGTCCTCTGCCTCCAGTACTATATATCCGTCCTTTGTAAGAAAGTCTTTAACGAGCTTTCTCATTCTGCTCTCGTCATCGACTACAAGTATCTTCAGATCATCCATTTATACAGAACCTCCTGATTAATTTCCATTATCCTCATAATAGCTTGAAGTGTCCTCGATGCCAAGTCTTTTTTCGGCTTCACGGACGGCTTTCTCGCGATCTGTAAGGTCCTGTTCCCAGCTTGAATAACGGTTAGTCACATTTCTTTTGTAATTGATGATGTTATCATTCTCTCCCGAAGCCGCGATAAGGAACATGACAACCACCAGGATAGCCAGCACTATATCAAGGACAATGGGAAAAATACGCCTGAAGGGAGACACCTTTTTGGAATCGTCCGGAATGATCCTCTGACGCACCGTCAGGTTCTCCATGGCAGAATGCCTTGTTATAGACACATTCAAAGGAATAGGGATAAGATCCTCCTCCTTAAAGCCGCTCTCTAGCAGTTTCTTTCGAAGATTCAAAAGATATCCCCACCCGATTGGTGTCTTAAAGATCTTGTTCTCGATGGCCTTTTCGTAAACCGCCTTGATGTCACCGGGACGGCTTGCCTTAACCCTTGATTCCAAAAGATTTATCTTAGAAAGGTCCATCTGCCCCTTCTGGGCATCATTCTCAGAAACAAACTCAAATCCACCGACTGTATTATCCTGTTTTTTGTTCTCATCATCCGCCATATTCAGCTCCGTAAGACACTATGAACACGCTTACGCTCCTGGCCTTCATGGTCTTGTTTCTCCAGGTAAGGGGCTTTGGCCTGTTAAAAAAGAACTTACCTTCCTCATCTCCTGTGTCCATGCAAAGTGACCAGTATCCCCCCTCGGGAGGGTTGGGAAGCATGATCTGGATATCCTCCCAGTAGGCGTTTATAGCCAGATAAACTATGTCGTCGTGGCCTTTTTTCTTAATATACCCTGCGTATCTGATACAGATGACCCTTGAGTCCTTGGTGATGTTTCCGTTGTCGGGGTTCTCTGTATGTACTGAAATAAAAGGATAACCGCACTCTGCAGGCCTAAGGTCCTTTCTGATGCAGGGGTGCTTTCTCCTGAACTGGATGGTATGTCGGTAGTAGTCAAAAAAGTCCTTGTTCTTATCCAGACGATCCCAGTTAAGCCAGGAGATCTCATTATCCTGACAATATGCATTGTTATTGCCAAACTGTGTATTGCAGAACTCGTCTCCCGAATAGATCATGGGAGTTCCCCGGCTGCACATAAGCACAGTTATGGCGTTTCTCATCATGCGATATCTAAGGTCAAGAATGGCGGGGTCGTTTGTCTCACCCTCCTGTCCGCAGTTCCAGCTTCTGTTGTCGTTGGCACCGTCTGTATTGTTCCAGCCGTTGTCCTCGTTGTGCTTGTTATTGTAAGAATAAAGATCGTAAAGAGTGAAGCCGTCATGGCAGGTGATGAAATTCACGGAGGAGTCATATCCCATGTACGCTCCGCCATACATATCCATGGAGCCGGTGATTCTTTTCACAGCTTCAGGAGCACTCCAGATATCGCCTTTAAGGTATGAGCGGATATCGTCGCGGTACTTGCCGTTCCACTCAGCCCATCTCTTCCAGGCTGGGAAATTACCGACCTGATACATTCCGCCGGCGTCCCAGGCCTCCGCGATCAGCTTGACGTTTCCAAGGATGGGGTCATAGGCAAGTCTTTGGATAAGAGGAGGCTTTTCCATGGGTGCGCCGTCCTGGTCTCTCCCCAGAATGCTGGCAAGATCGAATCTGAAGCCGTCCACACGATACTCCTCAACCCAGTATCTGAGGCACTCAACGATAAATTCCTGAACCATGGGATGGTTGCAGTTCATAGTGTTGCCGCAGCCGCTGAAATTATAGTACTGGCCGTAAGGAGTAAGCAGATAATAGATATTGTTGTCAAAGCCCTTAAAGCTGATGAACGGGCCGTTCTCATTACCCTCTGCGGTGTGATTGAACACAACGTCAAGGATGACTTCTATCCCGCCGTCCTTAAGGGCCTTGATCATGTGCTTAAGCTCAACGCCCTCTTTGTTGTATTCGCTCTGGGAAGCATAACTTGTATTTGGGGCAAAAAAGCTGATGGTGTTGTATCCCCAGTAATCCAGAAGGGTTTTCCCGTTGACCTCTCTCTTGTCCCTGGTTTCGTCAAACTCAAATATGGGCATCAGCTCTACCGCCGTTACCCCAAGTCTTCTTAAATAATCAACCTTCTCCTTGATCCCCTCAAAGGTTCCTCTGAAGCGTACTCCGGAAGAAGGATCCATTGTAAAGCCCCTCACATGCATCTCATAGATAACGGAATCACTCATGGGAGTCTTGAGACTGTTGGTATCATTCCATTCAAAGTTATCCCTTACCACCCTTGCTCTGTAGGCTCCGTCCTTATTGGGGCTCTGCCCCCAGATACGCTGTCCCGAAACAGCTTTTGCAAAGGGATCAAGAAGCATATGATTTTTATCGAACAAAAGACCTTTCTCAGGATCCCAGGGGCCGTCAACACTGTAAGAATACTCCAGGTTTTCTATATTAAGGCCGAAAACGATCATGGAGTATACTTTTCCTATTCTATAGCTTTCCGGGAAGGGAATCTGAGCGTAAGGCTTACTCTCACCGCGATTGAACAAAAGAAGAGTTATGGATGTAGCGCCGTTGGAATAGGCAGTAAAATTAACGCCATCAGTAAGCATGGTGGCGCCGTTGATATTATAAAAACCGGGTCTTATTCTGAAGCCATTGACCTCATCAAGAGCAAGGAGCTGTCTCCCCAACTCGGCTTTTCTTAGCTCTCTGACCTGCCTCTCACCAATCTCTACAGGTTTTTTACTCGGTCTGTGACGTCTGTAATCATCCATATACTTATTTTATCACGATTTAGATAAAATATTTGTTAAAAAATAGAAAACCCCGCAAAAACTGCCGAGGTTTTCTAATAAATGCATTGAAAATTATTATGTGATATACGGTCTTCAAATTCAAAACGCGCCCTGTGCAAGCACGGGCGCGTTTGTTCTTGAACCCCTATATCACACAGGGTATGCACCGTTCTTGGTGTCAGCTGCAGAAACATCAACCTTCTCCTGCTGAGCAAGACGATACTTGAAGAAGTCTGTAGCAACCTGAGGGAACAGTGCGTATGAAAGCACATCCTCATCCTGCTGCTTCCACTGCTTAACCTCTTCCTCAAACTTGGGAAGTCCGGGAGCAAGCCTGTCTGCAGGTCTGCAGGTAATAACTTCTCTGTCACCGATGATCTTCTTCTGAACATCAGGGTTGAAGGGCTTGATGGTCTTGCCGTATTCACCTGCAAGCAGATCCTTGGTCTGGTCTGTGGCAACCTTGTATCTCTCGCCCATAAGTACGTTCATAACGGCCTGAGTACCAACGATCTGTGAAGAAGGTGTAACAAGCGGAGGCTCACCGAAGTCCTTACGAACCTTAGGGATCTCCTCAAGCACAGTATCATACTTGTCGCTGGCATTCTGCTCCTTGAGCTGGCTTACCATGTTGGAAAGCATTCCGCCGGGAACCTGATACATAAGAGTCTTGATATTAACACCAAGAACCTTAGGATCCATAAGTCCGCTGGCAAGACACTCTTCTCTGTATGGTCTGAAGTAATCAGCGATCTTTGCGAGAACCTTCTGGTCAAGACCTGTCTCGAAGGGCTGTCCCTTAAATGCTTCAACCATAACTTCTGTTGCGGGCTGAGATGTACCCAGGGCAAAAGGTGAAATTGCGCAGTCGATGATATCTACACCTGCCTCAGCAGCCTTCATGTAGGTCATGCTGGCAACACCTGAAGTGTAGTGAGTGTGAAGATCGATAGGAAGCTTTGTGGCGCTCTTGAGAGCCTTAACAAGCTTCTCTGCCTCGTAAGGAAGAAGAAGGCCTGCCATATCCTTGATACAGATCGAATCTGCACCCATGCTCTCAATATCCTTGGCAACGCTCATCCAGTACTCTTCCGTATAAGCATCACCAAGAGTATATGCCAAAGCGATCTGAGCATGTCCGCCTTCCTTCTTGCAGGCCTTTACGGAAGCCTCAAGGTTACGAAGGTCATTCAGACAGTCAAAGATCCTTATGATATCTATACCGTTGGCTATGGACTTCTGAACGAAGTACTCTACAACATCATCGGGATAGTGCTTGTATCCAAGAATATTCTGTCCGCGAAGGAGCATCTGAAGCTTGGTGTTCTTGAAGCCGGCACGAAGCTTACGAAGTCTCTCCCAGGGATCTTCCTTAAGGAATCTCATTGATGCATCGAATGTCGCACCGCCCCAGCACTCAACAGCGTTATATCCGACCTTGTCCATAGTCTCGATGATGGGAAGCATCTTCTCTGTGGGCATTCTGGTAGCGATAAGAGACTGATGAGCATCACGAAGGACGGTCTCATTTATGCGAACCGGTTTTTTCTCTAATTCTGCCATATCTGTTTATCCTCTCTTTATTCTCTATTTTTATACTCCGAATACTGCCATGAAAGTACCTGCCACAACCGCAGTACCGATAACTCCGGCAACGTTAGGTCCCATAGCATGCATCAGCAGGAAATTCGAAGGATCATATTCAGCGCCGACCTTCTGTGATACACGGGCAGCCATAGGAACGGCTGAAACTCCGGCTGATCCGATAAGGGGATTGATCTTGCCTCCCGTGATAAAGCACAGAAGTTTACCAAGAAGACATCCCGCTGCGGTACCAAAGGCAAAGGCGATCAGACCGAGAGCTACAATGATAAGAGTTGTCTTGTTCAGGAAAGCCTCAGCACTGGTGGTAGCACCAACTGAAGTTCCAAGGAGAATAACTACAATGTACATAAGCGCATTGGAAGCTGTCTCCTGGAGCTGACGAACAACGCCTGACTCTCTGAAAATATTACCAAGCATCAGCATACCGATAAGAGGTGCTGTTGAAGGAAGGATCATGCTGACAACGATCGTAACGATCACAGGAAAAAGAATCTTCTCCAGCTTGGAAACTTCTCTAAGCTGCTGCATTCTGATGGTTCTCTCTTTATGTGTTGTCAGAGCCTTCATAATAGGCGGCTGGATCATGGGTACCAGTGCCATGTAGGAGTAAGCCGCAACAGCGATAGGTCCCAGGATTGATGTCTGATGGAGCTTGGAGGCCAGGAAAATAGATGTAGGGCCGTCGGCACCACCGATGATTGAAACTGCAGCTGCCTGCTGGTCATTGAAACCGAAGGCAATAGCCATGAAGTAAGCTGCGAAAATTCCGAACTGAGCTCCTGCTCCCATAAGGAAGCTGATAGGATTGGCAATAAGGGGGCCGAAATCTGTCATAGCACCTACGCCCATGAAGATAAGTGAAGGCAGGATAGCCCACTCATCAAGGATATAGAAGTAATGCAGCAGTCCGCCTGCTGCGTCCCCAACAGGTTCAGCCATGATGTCCGGATAAATATTTACAAGAAGCATACCGAATGAGATCGGTACCAAAAGCAATGGTTCAAATCCCTTGGCAATGGCCAGATACAGGAATACCAGAGCAACGCCCACCATAATGTAGTTGCCCGGTTCCATGGTAGTAAATGCGGTCTGCTGCCAGAGATTAGATAATGTATTAACTATGTAATCCATTCTTATCCTCTTTCTGTTTTTTCAAACTTTGGTTTCTCTGACTTTCCGTTAGTTCAGGGTTGCAAGTACTCTTCCTGCCTCAACTGCATCGCCTGCTGCTACGTCTATGCTGGCAACTGTTCCGTCTGCGGGAGCAACCATGGGGATCTCCATCTTCATGGACTCAAGAGTGATAACTGTGTCGCCCTTCTTAACTGACTGGCCAACGTTGGCATCTACTCTGAGAACCTTTCCTGCTGCACCTGCCTCGATCTTAATGGAGCCTGCACCTGCGCTTGCGGCCTTCTTAACAGGAGCTGCGGGAGCCTTAACTACGGGTGCTGCTGCAGCTGCGGGAGCTGCACCTGTTCCTGCGCCTTCTTCTACTGTTACATCATATACGTTTCCGTTAACGGTTATTGTATAATTCTTCATTGTTTCTCCTTTCAATGAGCCCTTTCCGGCTCAATGCCATTTATTATTTTTTCCAGTTTGTGTTTACTTTTCTGATGGATCTTACACGGAAGCCGTCAGTTGAACCGCTTCCCTCGTAAGCCGCAATAGCTGCCGCAATAACCGCAACGAGCTCTGAATCGCTTGAAAGATCTTCCTGTTCAGCGATCTGGCTGATGGTGTTATCCATAGCCTTTTGGGCGATTTCCTTGTCACTCTCTTTCTTCTTCCTGTTTCCGCCAAAGAAAATAGGGAAAAGAGATATGATAAGAGAAATGATTATAAGAATAGCGAAAGCCATTCCCATGCCGAGGAGTGTGTTAAGACCTGCGTTCTCAAGTTTCTCACCTGTGGTCTTATTAACGGTAACACCCATGTCTGTAGGCATAAAGTCGTTACTCATATACATCTCCATAACTGCGGAGTGCTTGGTACCCTTAATTGTGGCATCAACCACAAGCTCGCCGTCATTGTTGATGTAGTAAACCACATCCTCTACATTGATGTCTGTCTGAAGTGAATCCAGTGAGCTGTATCCGATATCTTCTACTGCCTTGTACCAGCTGTCATATCCTGATGCAAGGGTCTCATAAAGATCATCATGGAACTCGATGGAGCCGGTGCTGCTGTCCATAGCAAGACGGAAATACTCGGTCTGCTCGAAGTTATCAGGAGTCACTCCACCCAGATACCACTGCTCAAACAGATCGTCCTCCACGGACTTGGCAAATCCGGAGATTTGCTCGGTTGTAAACAGGTCGGGATAATATCTGCTTCCTTCAACAGTGTTGTACTTAACTTCCTTGCCGCAGGCAGTCAGTCCAAGAAGACAGCTTATAGCCAGACCCAAAACAATAATTTTATGTTTCATCCTGAGTGCTCCCTTCATTAAACTGTGCCGTGTTTCTTGTTAGGACGCTCATCCCTTTTTGTATAAAGCATTTCGAATGCGCCTATTACATACTTTCTTGTATCAGCAGGCTCAACGATCTCGTCAACATATCCTCTTCCTGCTGCGCTCTTTATATTGTTCTGAAGAGCAGCGTACTCGGCAGCAGTCTTGGCAACAGTGTCAGCGTCCTTGCCATCGGCAATGATCTTGGCAGCAATATCTGCATTCATTGTGCCGATCTGTGCATCCGGCCATGCGATGGTGATGTCTGCACCAAGAGCCTTGGAGTTCATGATAACATATGCGCTTCCAAAAGCCTTGCCTGTGATCAGGTTAACCTTGGGAACAGTAGCATTTGCAAGGGCATAAACAAGTCTTCCCGCAGCCTTTGCCACGTGCTTCTCATCGCATTTTGTTGAACCGAAGCCTGTAGCATTGGTAAGTGTAAGTACAGGAAGATCGAATGCATCGCAGAAGTTCACGAAATCAGCTGCCTTATCGCATCCGTGTCCTGTAAGCTTGTCATCAAATTTCTCTGAAACCTTGCCCTCGGCATCGAATACCTCGGTACGATTTCCAACGAATCCTACTGTAGCGCCGTTGAGCTTGATAAAGCCTGTAACCATCTCTTTAGCATACTCTCTCTTGGTCTCGAAGAATACGCCGTTATCGGAGATCTGTCTTGCAATAAGAGCAGGATCGCCTGTAGCACCGTCAAGATTCTCGCAGGCTCTGTTAAGATCGTCTGCGCAATCTTCGAAGGAATCTCCATCCTCGTTGTTGGAAGGAAGAAGAGATACCAGCTGTCTGATCTCCGCATAGATTGAAGCCTCATCCAGAGCCGCATCTACTGTGCCCACTTCCTTAACCTGCCATGCAGCATCGGAAGTGTCACACTTCTCTTTATAGTTTCCTTCAAGTACGTTGGGAGAATTAACAAAGAGCTTTGCCTTGTCTGACTCCATGAACGCAAAGTCGGTAATTGAAGGAATCAAAGCAAGTCCGCCACCGCAAGGACCGAATACAGCGGTGATCTGAGGAACAACGCCTGATGCCTCAACCTGCTTGAGATAGATCTCTCCGAATGCATTAAGGGCATCCACTCCTTCCTGAAGACGAAGTCCCGTTGAATCGATAAGACCGATAACAGGTGAACCTGTCTTGATAGCCAGATCATACAGGCGAACGATCTTCCTGGCGTGCATCTCACCGATGGAGCCGCCGAGAACTGAAGCATCCTGACTGTAAACATAGACCAGGTTGCCATCGATCACACCATAGCCGGTAACTACGCCGTCTGAGGGTGTGTCTTCCTGTTTCAGATTGAAATCTGTGTTTCTGGCTGTCACAAGAGCACCAATTTCAACGAAACTGTTTTCATCGAGCAAAGCATTGATTCTTTGACTCGCTTGTGAAGAACTACTCATTTCTTTACCTCCGTTAATATATTATCATGCTATAATACCGCAACTTTAGTCACAGTATAGTATACCATAAAAGGCGGCAAAAAAAAGGGAGAATACCAAAAATATTCAGTATTCCCGCCCGATCATCAGATATCCAGTTTTACATTTACTTCCTGTTCGGCCTGTGCCTTAAACTCCTCCACCTGAACCGTGCCTATTGTCGGAAGTTCATCAAGGCTCCTTACTCCGAAGCTTCTTAGGAATTCCTCTGTGGTTCCGAAAAGAAGCGGTCTACCGGGAGCATCAAGTCTTCCCAGCTCCTGGACCAGTCCGAACTCCACAAGCCTGTTAACGGCATGGTCAGAGTTTACTCCCCTTATCTTTTCAACCTCAAGCCTGGTTATCGGCTGCTTGTAGGCAATGATCGAAAGAGTCTCCATAAGTGAATCCGTAAGGACAGCCTTCTTGGGCGCCTTGGCGATCTTCACCAGGTACTCGTACATCTCCTTTTTGGTGCACAGCTGCACGGACTTCTCAAGCTCCAAAATTCCTATACCGCTGTCACTCTTTTCATATTTCTCTTTAAGATAATCTATATATCCCTTAACTTCTCTGCCGTCAGTCTCCATAGCCTTGGCAATGGAGCTTATCTCAACCGAATCCCCCATGGTAAAGAGGATGGCCTCAACAATGGCCGCACCTTCTTCTCTGGTCATATCAGCCTGCCTTCCTTGAAATAATAGTTATATCGCCGAACGTTCCGTCCTGCTCGATCTCGATCTCACCCAGCTTCATCTCCTCAAGCACCACAAGAAACGCCACGATGATCTCCGTCTTGCTGTGCTGCTTCTCCAATAATGCCCTGAAGCTGAACCTCTTATGCTCGCGAATGTAGGCCTGGATGAAAAGAGTCTTCGCATCCATGTCCACTTCTTCCTTCTCAATGTTTCCGAACTTACTCCTGATAGGATCGACTTTATCTTCCTGCCTCTTTAGTAGTTCCTGGAATATCTCATTGAGCTTGGACAGGGTAGTCTCCCCGATGAGATCTGAAAAATCAATGGGAGCCTCGTACTCCCTGACCTCCTTCGGTATATTTTTTGACCGGAACCACTGAAGGTCAGCATCAAGCTGTCTGTCCTTGAGCTCGTAGGCCATGTATTTGTACATCTTGTACTCAAGGAGCTTCTCAACCAGCTCAGCTCTGGGATCCTCTTCCTCACCGTCCTCATTGACCTCCTTGGGAAGCAGCATCTTGCACTTGATGTTCATGAGAGTTGCAGCCATTACCAAAAATTCACTGGTGACCTCCATATCCTCTCTCTGCATGGCAGCAATGTACGCCATATACTGCTCTGTGATGGTGACGATCGGAATGTCGTATATATCTATCTGGTTTTTCTCTATCAGGTGCATCAGAAGGTCCAGCGGTCCCTCGAAAACCTGAAGCTTCACTTCAAGTGACATCTTGTACTCCCTTGATCTTAATAACGGAAATCTCCGCAGGATTGAACATTCTTACGTGGATGGTGTGGGTACCTAGTCCCCTGCTGAGGATCATGGTCTTCCCGTCATGCTGATATTTCCCGCCGTCATACTTTGGGAAAAGAGCCATCGCAGGCGATATCACTCCTCCAAGAAGAGGAAGTCTTATTATGCCTCCGTGGACATGCCCCGAAACCGTAAGATCCGCACCCCAATCAGCATATTCTTTGAAATATTGGGGATTATGAGCGATAAGGATCTGAAATACATCTTTGTCCTTATCTTTTATCTCTCCCAGTTTGTCAGCCATTAAACCGGGATCCATCTGTCTTTTCACAAACTTTCTGAAATACTCGAGTTCAAGTTCAAGACCGGAAATTCTGATATTCTTCCCCGGAAAAAGAGCTGACTCATTCTCAAGATAGACAACGCCTGCCCTCTTAAGGCTCTCCCTGTACCTCTCGTAGAGATTGCCGAATTCCCTGTTATATTTCTTGAGCTTCTTCTCGTGATTGCCGTTGGCGGAAAAAACGGGGTATCTGGTCGCAAGCTCCTTAAGAACATGCTCCCCCTCTTCTATGTGGACTACACCTTTTTCCCTGGTGGCATTCATCATGTCGCCGCCGCACAGGATGGCATCAGGCTTTATATCATCAATGGCCTTAATGAGCCTTTCGTTGCCGGGTCCATAGGTGTATCCGTGAAGATCCGCCAGGAATACGAAGGTCATATCGCCTTTGATCTTATCTGTTTTAACCTCATAGTTGTATATTCTGAAATTGTGGATATCATGCCATGTGACCAGCACCAGGGCAATGATTATGAGGATCGTGATCAGTAATCCGTTATTCATAAATTATCATCTTTCAATTCAAAATCAAAACAACATGAAGTATTTTAGCACATAATCATAAAATAAAAAATCCCCGACTGAAACCAGTCGGGGACTTCCTATGATTTAGTTATATTTGCGCTTTCTTGCTGCTTCAGACTTTTTCTTGCGTCTTACGCTAGGCTTCTCGTAGTGCTCTCTCTTACGGATCTCCTGCTGGATACCAGCCTTTGCGCAACTTCTCTTAAAACGACGCAGTGCGCTATCCAAAGT
>SVGA01000035.1 GCA_015056575.1 Butyrivibrio sp. | reverse complement strand
CCCAGATAAACACTGGGCTTGTGACACTTTTCTAAAGAAAAATCCACGGCCATGCCGTGGACTTTGTCTACAGTCTGTGAGCTGCCCCTTAGGGGGCAGCTCTTTTTTATTGCACAAGACCGGCAAGGGAATTTATGCCTGCATACAAATACATTTGCCGCAAAAAAAAATCAATAAAAATTACAGAAAAAATTAGGGAATTATTTCTTAAGAAATCTGTTTAAATCCCATAGGATTGATAATATAATATAGTTCTGAGATCCAATTTAATATTCTTAGGAGGAAAGTGGTTTTATGAAAAAACAAAGAATTCTAAAAAGCGCACTATCATTTCTTCTAGCATTGGCAATGGTGCTGACCACAGGTGCCACAGCGTTGACAGCATACGCTTACGATCCTGTAGCCGAGATCAAGACAATTGCTGATGTTCCTGCCGATCTTTCAGGCAAAACAATCATTCTTCATTCCAATGACGTTCACGGTGCCATTGGACGTTACGCTTACATTGCATCTGTTAAGCAGAACTTCGAGAAAAGGGGAGCAGAGGTTATTCTTGTAGATGCAGGCGATTTCAGCCAGGGCACTCCTTTTGTAAGTACAACAAAGGGCCTTGATGCCATCATGTCCATGAATGCTGCAGGCTATGACATTGTTACTCTCGGCAACCACGAGTTTGACTATGGTTATACTCAGCTCAAGGCTAATCTTGCTGTGGCAAAGTTCAAAACCGTATGTGCAGACGTGCTTGACGCCAACGGCAACTCAGCATTCACCCCTAACACTATGTATACAACAAAGTCCGGTATGAAGCTTGGATTTTTCGGAATGGAGACTCCGGAGACTCAGACTAAGGTTAATCCGGCACTGATCAAGGGAATTACTTTCCTGTCAAAGGGCGATCTTTACACCTGCGCACAGGGTCAGGTTGATACCTTAAAGGGTCAGGGTGCAGATCTTGTTATCTGTCTTTCACACCTTGGTGTAGATGATGAATCAGCTCCCGACGGACACAGAAGTGTAGATCTTTACAAGAACACTAAGGGCATCGATATTCTCATTGACGGTCATTCACATACCATCATGAGTGCTGAGCCTAAGGCTGATCCCATCAGCTCCACAGGAACCAAGCTTGAGACTATCGGTGTTCTCGTTCTTGATAATGCTACCAAGAAATGCGAAGACAGCTATCTTATGACTCTTGACGGACTTCAGAAGGAAGTTATCACCCAGGCTGTTACAGATGCTATCATCAAGAGAGTTCAGAACGAGTATGGTGTTGTATTCGCAACGAGCGAAGTTGAATTAAACGGTGCAAAGGATCCCGGTAACAGAACACAGGAGACAAACCTTGGAGATCTTATCACAGATGCACTGCTGTGGTCAGTTGCCAAGGAAGGCTCTCTTGACGTTCCTGCAGACCACGTTGTTGCCATTACAAATGGTGGCGGAATCAGAGCTTCCATCAAAGCCGGCCCTGTTACCAAGGCTGACATTAATACGGTTCTTCCTTTTGGAAACACAGTATCTGTTGTTTATGTAACCGGTGCAGAGCTCCTTGAGGCTCTTGAGGCTTCCACTTACTGCACACCCAGTGCTATCGGCGGATATCCTCAGACTGCAGGCATTAAGTTCACACTTAATACCGCTACACCTTTTGCAAAGGGGGCTGCTTATCCTGCATCAACTTATTACAAGCCCGCCAGCATTAAGAGAGTGACCATTGAGAGCATCAACGGTCAGCCCTTCAATGTTAATGACACCTACGCTGTTGTAACAAATAACTTCTGCGCAGCAGGTGGAGATACTTATTTTGTATTCCAGAACGCAAGCTCTCAGTTCGATACAGGTATAGTTATGGATGAGGCAGTTATGGAATATGTTGTAAAAGAGCTCCATGGTGTTATCGGCAGCAAGTATGCAGCACCTCGCGGAGATCAGACTATTAACTGATCAGAACTATCATAAACTGAATATTTAAGCTTGTTTTTCCCGGGCAGAGAAATCTGTCCGGGATTTTTTAATTTATTTTGCCATTTTGTAAAGTCGTTCGTATAAAATAAATAGTGGTTAAATAAGTGTTTGAGGAGAAATGAAAATGAAAAAGATTGTATTGTTGCTTGTGACTGTAATGGCTATGACTGCTGCGCTTTCGGCGTGCTCTGTGCCCGGAAAGCCCAAGACTGAGACGGTGGCCACGGATCTTTTTGAGATCACGATTCCGGAGGAGCTTAGCGGTATATATGAGGCTGAGACGGAAGACGGCATGATAAGTATCTACCATAAGGCATCGAGGGAAGCTGGATTTCCAGGACTTGCTTTTATCATATGGGCCAGAGAGACACCCTCGCAGTATGCGGGCGGACCCTACAGGAAGGTTGGAGAGCTTATTTCAGATGGCAGGTACTACGACGTTGTAAAGGGAGAGGCTACAGAAGTCCAGTGGGATTACAATGAGGATGAGCCTGAGGACTTTAAGAAGCTCTATGATGCCGCAGACAGCATTATAGAGAATATGAGAGCAACAGGCGATGGAACATTCATGTACGGCGCCGGAACAAAGGGAGAAGAACTTTATGGATATACCCTTTCCCAGTTTAAGGATGCTCTTGAGAGCGGAGCAGATGCTGTTGCTTTGGAAAAGAGTGGGTATTCGGGAGAGTTTTACGCTATGCTTGAGGGCGGAGCAACCCTTGAGGATATAGGATATGCGTTCTTCGATGCAAATGTTGACGGTATAGACGAGCTCTTTATCGGAAGAAGATCGGACGGAGCTGTATTTGGCATTTATACCATGGTGGATCGTCATCCTACCCAGGTTGTAAGCGGATCAGCAGAAGACAGGTACTTTGTTTATAATGGCAGCTTTATTGCTAACGAATATTCCGAAGGCGACGATGAATACGGATGGAACGTGTATAATCTGGAGTGCAATTCCACAGAGATGTTTCTTCAGTGGGCTTATAAATATGACGGCTATGAGGATGCTGAAAATCCCTGGTTTAAATCCTGGGGAGACGAGGTGTGGGAGCCGGTAACCGAGGATGAATTCAACGAAGCCCGTGAAAAAGACAGCGTATACACAGATCTTGGATTACTTCCGCTTTCGGAATTTGAATTCTGAATTTATAACTAATTGTGGAATCACAGATGCAGAGTACCTGTGATAACTTACGGTCGCCGAATGAGTGCAGGCACTCGCCCGGCTTCTTGCATTGTGATATAATCCATGATTATGAGATACTACTATGCACCAATGGAGGGGATCACCCTCTATCCACTTAGAAATACACATAAGAAGATATTCGGCGAGGGCGTGGACAAGTACTTCACGCCCTTTGTTACGACTCCCAAGAACCTGCATTTCAAGAAACGGGAAAAGAAAGATATCCTGCCGGAAAATATTGAAGGATTTAAGGACTATTCCAAAGAGATTTCAGTCCAGATAATGTCGGGAAATGTCGAGACCTTTGTCTGGGGAGCAAGGCAGATAAGAGAGCTTGGTTACAGAGATCTTAATCTTAACCTTGGCTGTCCTGCCCCCACCGTTATCAACAGGCATAAGGGAGCGGGACTTCTTACGGACGGTTATTACCTTGAAGAGATGCTTAAGGGGATCTATTCTGAGCTTTCAGAGGATGATATCGATATTTCTCTTAAGACAAGACTCGGGTTTTACGATCCTGATGAGGCAAAAGATCTCATGGAGAGCTTTTCTCATTTTCCTGTAAAAGAGCTGATAATCCACGCCAGGGTACGAGAGGACTATTATTCGGGAAAACCACGGATAGAGGCCTTTAAAGACGCTGTGAGGGTCTATAGAGATCTTGGGGGAAGGGCTGATATCTGTTACAACGGCGATGTGAATTCTCCGGAGGATCTTGAGAGGATTATGGAAGGCCTTGGGGATGTGAGAGATGAGATATCTGCCGTGATGATGGGAAGAGGACTGTTATACGACCCTGCTCTTGCAAGAAGGCTCACAGGCGGAAGCAGTCTTAATCCGGAGGAACTTCGTAAATATCTGTCAGAACTCTACCGAGGCTACTCTGAGTATATTCCTGAGGATCGCAACGTCATCTGTAAGATGCTTGAGCACTGGGCATTTCTTCACGTTCACTTCAAAGACTGTGAGAAACACCTGAAAGCTATCCGCAAAGCCAAGACCAGGGGTGAATATACTGCCGCAGTAAATGCCATCTTTGCGGACTGTAAATTTGTTTAGATTAATAGCTTGTCACTTCACTTTCCTAGACGGCTGCCCGGAAATGGGCAGTTCTCGGACTGGGAAGATGATCTTCAAAACGAAAAAAGCAGCAAATGCCGGTTGTTCCAAGCAACTTCGAAACCGGGCATTTGCTGCTTAATTAGTACATTAAAGATGCTGATCTCTGTCAATCTTGTCGTAGTGCTTAAGAAGCCAGGGCTCAATGGCCGCTGTCAGTTTCATGTCAAGATTGAAGATATATACCGTGAAGGTGAGAGCAAAGAGTGCTGCGATCACGATAACTATAGTTTTAAGGATATGTAAAAATGTCGTCATAGAAGAATGCTCCTTATATTTTAATTTAGGACCCTGGCATGGATTTACCATGATTTATCATCGGGAAGCACTTCAAGTGAAGGATCGATTGGCTCCTCGTTAAATACAGTCCTCATGTAGGAATTGATCTGATCACGAACCCCCTGACGTGAGATGATACGGGGATCAAACAGATCGTGGGTTACCCATACAAGATGGATGCCCTTTTCACGGGCCTTCTCCTCGAAAAGACCGTGCATTCCGTCAAGAGCCTTACAGCTCATGTGCTCCCAAAGGATGACCATATCAGCGTTGAACATCTCAACAAACTCCCAAAGCTCATCAAGAAGTACTTTATATCCGCCGTGGGTACGGTTTCTCATGATCATGTTTTCGGTAAGCCATGCCATATCGTATATGGCCTGTTCTCTGTTCTTTGGAGTATCCTCGGTTACCAGTTTCCTGGTCGATACCATGGAAAGCATATCTGTAAGAGGAACAATTCCCCAGCAGTTAAGAAGCCATACAAGGAAATCCATGTAGTAGTGAGACTGAACTCCCCATATGATGGCCCTGTGTCTGTATTCCTTAGCAGCCATTTTCTTTTTGGCGTAAGCCTGACGGGCCAGCTTTGTGATCTTGCGGTCTGCTTTCTCGAAGGCGGCAACTCTTCCGCAGATAGCCATGTAGTTGGTCTCGGTATAAAGAGCCAGATTCGATCCGAATACCTGAGGATAAGGTGTGCGGTTCATCTCAAGCCATTCCTGACGGCATTCGGTAGCGTAGTTGACACGCTTGGCACATTCGAAGTATGCGTCCCAATCCCATTTAACGCCTGTGTGTTTCTCGATAAAGGCGATGGCGTTTCGGATCTCCTGAGCAGCGTATTCCTGAACGTCGTCCTCTCTGTGACGAAGAGGAGCAGCCAGCTGGAATACGGGGATCCCGTCCTCGTGCTCAAGGCGCTGGGAGATTACGCCGTTTCCAAGAAGTGAACCGTCGCAGGTGGTGTTGCACTGGATAGCACAGGCACCAAGGACCGGGGCATCATCGTCGATGGAAACACCGGCCTCGGCCTCGGGCATGGGGCAAACGTCTCCTGCAAGACCGAATTCCTGAGCCACATCAATATAGTGGCAGGCAGCGTACTGGTTAAGAAGAACGGATACATAGGTAGAAGGAGTTTCTCTTGAGAGACATTTAAGAGTGGGGAAGCCCATCATTACGGCTGTCATCTCGTTCTCATCCACAAGAACAACCTTGTCGGAGAATTTCTTGTCGTTACCGATCCTGCGGTCACCTCTGAAAAGTGAATCAAGGAGTTTGGCTACGTCATCGATTACAAGGTCCTGCTCCTCGTGACAAATACGAAGATACTCGCCTCTAAGTCCCTGAGTATGTCTGTCTACCATCATGGGAACCGCAAGGTAATTGGCCATCCATCTGTAGCGGAACATGGCCTTTACATTTCTTGGCTTCATGACGAACTTACCAAGAGTCATCATGATCTTAAGCCATCTCGAGTAGTCATACATTGTGTCTGCAAGGCCACGCCATTCACGGCGTTTACGGACCTTGGAGCCCTCTTTATAAAAATCGCCAAGTCTATCGGCGCCAACCTGTTTAGCCATTTGCTTTACCTCTCTGAATATTCTTAATCTCGATGCTCTCTACAAAAGCCTGTACTCTGGTCTGCATCTGACCCGAACTACCGATGGAATAGGGGCGGTCTACGGTAAGGACAGGATAGCCGTATTTCTCGTTGAGGATGTGGGAACCCATCATTTTCTCATAGGCCCAGGGATCGCAGAACTTCATCTGTTCGTAGATGATACCGTCAGCCTTATACTCTTTTGCCAGCTCATCCACGTAGATCCTGCGGTGATCCATCTTGTCGGTATTCATGAATCTCGGGCACTCACCCTTGTTCATGTAGGCTCTGCAGATCTGCGTAAGAGCATCCTCATCATCATTGAGGACAATGGGATTTCTTCCGGGAAGAGAGCCGTAGCAGAATCTGTCGGCGCACACGAAGGCTCCGGATTCCTCGATCAGTTTGACGAAATCCGTATCGTCAACCTCGGACCCCACAACCAGAACTCTTGCTCTGAATTTACTGTGTTCGTCGCTCTCGCGGGTCTTAAGCTCTTCAAGAGTCTCTTTAAGCTTGTCCTTAATGAGGTACTTTGGAGCAACATAGGTTGCCAGGGTGATGACGTTGAATTCATATCCGGTTATTCTGGGATTGGCTTCTTTTCTGTAGTCGCCGATGGCACGGATCAGTTCGCAGATCTCGTTGTGCTCAGCAACAGCCTTTCTGATGGCTGCATCGGAGATATCGATTCCGTATTTCTCATGAAGAGGCGTAAGGATATGGTTCCTGCACTGAAGAACATAGAGATTAAGCCCGTTGTCGTCGGCCTTCATGGGGATCTCCATGTACTCAAAGAAGAATTTATCCTTGCCCTGTCCCATGGTCTTTAACAGCTCCATGTTCTCAATGCAGCGGTTCATCATGGAACAGCCGTCGGGAGTGATGATACAGTCGGCAAAGTTATAACCGCCCTCGATGGCACGCTCCAAAAGCGCACGGCTGTATTCACATAGGAAACTGGTCATGTAATAAGTTGAAATGTCCAAAGAACCTGTTCTCGGGGCACGAAGTCTCGCAGAAAAAGCACCCTCAAGGTTAAGTAAAGGCTCGGGGGTGTTTTCACAGGTATAGGCCACGCAGATCTTGCCATCTGCCTGGGCTCTCTGAACCAGCTCGTTGTTTGCTTCAAGAAGCAGATTCTCGAAGTAGATCAGATGTTTTAAGTCTTTCACTAGTTGATTCTCCTACCTTAATTTAAATGTTAATTCTTTATAAATTAGTCTAATGGAATGTAGGCTCTATGTCAATTTCTTGGTGCATTATATCGGAAAAAAGGGACGGTAAAAATAAGTTTTTGTACAATTCACACAAAAGAACAGCTGTCTGTTCACGTAGAAGTTATGTTTTTTCATAAAACTATGATATCATAATAGTAACCGTACAATCTTGAAAACAGGGGATGTTATGGCAATTTTTGACGAAGAAGAAAAGCTTGCACGAAACAGTTATTCCGGGTTGAAGTCCTTTAATGAGAACTCCGTTGAAAAGGAACTTGAACTGCTTAAAAAGTTGGGCGCTGATGTGGAGAAGCTTAAGGCTTTGAAATTCAACGCTCTTCAACTTGCGGAGATAAGGAAGGGCATCAACGATAAGGTTGACGTCAAGAGATACATGGATCCTTCCATGCCCTGGACTGCCATGGAGGAAATGCGCCTCGAGATGTATCAGGGGATAGACATGACAGAATACAGGGAAAAAGGCTTTGACGTCCTTCAGCTGGCGCAGATCAGACAGGGCCTGGTTGCCGGTGTCGATGTATCCCAGTACGCCAGAAAGGATTTCTTTGCAGATCAGATGCGCGAGGTCAGACTTGGCCTTAATATAGACAATCCTATTCCGGTTATCTTTTATCTTGATCCTGCCTTTGACAGCCTTCAGATGCGTGAGATAAGGAAAGGCCTTCAGGCGGGGATCGATATTTCATCCTATGCATCCGTTTCTACTCCTTTCCTTAAGATGAGAGCCATCAGAGAGAGTGCTGAGGATGGTCTGGTATTTACGGTTGCCCAGATAGAAAGGTATAACGCTGAAATCTTAAATCAGCTTCACAAGGCTTTCCTGGATGGCATAGATATCTCCAAATACATAGCTGAACGTTTTGATGAAGAGCAGCTTGAAGAAGTAAGGATAGCCATAAAGAAGGGGCTGCCTATAGATGATTACATCACCGGTGATATGAGAGGGGATGCCATAAGAGAGATAAGGCTTGGCCTTGAGTCCGGTGTTGATGTTCACCAGTACGCCGATGCGGCCTACAACTGGCAGCAGATGTTTGAGCTTAGAACAGGACTTGAGCATCAGATAGATGTAGCTTACTATCGCAACCCTTTTTATCGGGCCGACCAGATGCGGGAGATCCGTCTTGGAATTGAAGACGGTCTGGATATATCCAGGTATTCATCCCTGATGTATACGGCCAGAGATATGCGCAGGATAAGGCTTAAGCTCATCAATGGCGATTACGACAGGGATAAGACTGTTTGGATAGAAAATATAAATGCTGCATCAGCAGGCGTCCGGCTTACCGGGGATGACTATCTGGTCCAGGAAATGTATGACAAAAAAGACAGTTACCTGACGATATCCGACAATAAGATGCTTGCTCAGCTGAAGCTCCCCTTAAGGGGCGATGGACAGAAATACACTAAGAACGTCATAGAGAAGTTTCTGAAAAAATGCGGCATTGTTTACGGAGTTAACAGTGACGCAGTAGAGCGGATCGCATCGGATTTTGATCCGAACGAGAAGTATATTATAGCTGCCGGCAAAGAGGTCATCAACGGCACCAACGGATTCTATGATTACTTTTTTGACATCAAGGGCAGGAATGAGCCCAAGGTCCTTAAGGATGGAACCGCAGACCTTACTGATGTGGGAAATCTCCAGCAGGTCAAGGTGGGCGACAAGATAGCCTTTTATCACAGGGCAACCAAAGGAATAGACGGTTACGACATTTTCGGCAATTATGTTAAGTCTCACCCGGGAAAAGAGACACCGATCCTTAAGGGAAACGGCTTCATGATAATGAACGACAGAGTTACTTATGTTGCCACCATCACCGGTGCCATCAGCATGGTTGACGGCAAGGTGGACATCAAGAAACTGATGGTTGTTCAGGATGTTAAGATAACCGATAAGAGGATCAAGTACGACGGATCCGTATATGTTGTAGGGGACGTTCATTCCGGCAGCGTGGTGGAAGCCACCGGGGACATTGTCATAGGCGGACATATGGAAAGCTCCGACATTACCGCAGGAGGAAGAGTTCTTATAAAGGGTGGAGTTACTGCACCCATAAGAGGCAGCGTTACTGCCGGCGGAGATATCACGGCGAAATATTTTGAAGGCTCTACCATTTCCGGAGAGAATATATCCGCCAACTACTTTTTTAACTGTAAGATAGATTCCAGGGGCTCTGTAAAGACTCTGGGGCGTTCGGGTACTCTTTACGGCGGAACCATCAATGCCCTGTACGGAGTAGAAGTGGCTCAGCTTGGCAACAAGACAGGAGCCAAGACCATAGTGAACATAGGTGTGAATTCCAATATCCTCAATCAGTACAACAGCATTCAGAAGGCCATAAACCGTGAGGCCGAGCAGCTTGAAGTACTAACCAAGGAAAAAGAAAGATTGAAGGAGGCAGGCGCCGGCAACCGTGAGATGATGCAGTGGAAGGTCAAGATCAACGCAGCTGTTTCCAGTAAGGAGATAAGGATAAAGGAGCTGATGGGAGAGAAGGCAGCTCTTCAGGAAGAGATAGACAAGGGAAACGGGGCCAGCGTCGTGGTCACGGAGTACGTCTATGCCAATACCATATTTATCATCTCCGGAGTCATCTACAAGGTCACGGAGGACAGGAAGACCTACGACAAGCTCACCTACAGGACGGACGCCCAGAGGGAGAGGATCATTGCTATCTGAATATTAGTGCAAATGTACTGCCGAGAATCAAATCGGCAGTATTTTTTTGTGAAAAAACAATGTTGTTTTTAAATTTGTATTATGTTAAGTTGTGATTATAATTTTTTTGACTTTACCACATTGCAGTGAAGGAGAATCGCTTAATGGCACAATTATGGGGCGGCAGGTTCACAGGGAGTATCAACGAACTGGCCTGGGATTTTAACGCATCGATCTCTTTTGACCAAAGGTTCCTTGAGCAGGATGTAGCAGGAAGCAAGGCTCATGCAAGGATGCTGGCCAGGCAGGGGATCATATCCCAAGAGGAGAGAGATAGCATTGTTAAGGGACTTGACTCGATCCTTGAGGATGTAAAGGGAGGGAAGCTTGAGATCACCTCCAAATATGAGGATATTCACAGCTTCCTTGAGGCAAATCTTATCGACAGGATCGGTGATGCCGGCAAGAAGGTACATACCGGCCGCAGCAGGAACGATCAGGTGGCTCTGGACATGAGGCTCTATGCAAGAGAGCAGGTACTTGCTTTTTCTGAGCTTCTTATCAACATGCTGAAGGTCCTTAATGACACCATGAGAGACAATGTCGAGACCTATATGCCCGGATTTACCCATCTTCAGAAGGCTCAGCCCGTGACTCTTGCCCATCATCTCGGGGCATATTTTGAGATGTTCAAAAGAGATGCACTCAGAATGCAGGACATCTATCACAGAATGAACTATTGTCCTTTGGGAGCCGGAGCTCTTGCGGGAACCACCTATCCTCTCGACAGGGAGTATACGGCTTCTCTTCTTGATTTTTACGGCCCCACCCTAAACAGCATGGATTCTGTATCCGACAGGGATTATCTTATCGAATTTCTGTCTGCACTTTCCACGGTAATGATGCATCTTTCAAGATTCAGTGAGGAGATCATCATCTGGAATTCCAACGAGTACAGATTTATAGAGATAGATGATGCCTATTCTACAGGCAGCAGCATCATGCCCCAGAAGAAGAACCCCGACATCGCGGAGTTGGTAAGGGGCAAGACCGGCAGAGTCTACGGCGATCTGATGTCTCTTTTGACCACAATGAAGGGAATTCCCCTGGCCTACAACAAGGATATGCAGGAGGACAAGGAGGCGGCATTTGATGCCATGGATACGGTAAGCCATTGCCTTACCCTGTTTACCGACATGCTTCGGACCATTAGATTTAACAAGGCCAATATGGAAAAGAGTGCCATGATGGGATTTACCAATGCTACCGACGCGGCAGATTATCTGGTAAATAAGGGAATGCCCTTCAGGGATGCCCATTCGGTCATCGGAAGACTGGTGCTTGCCTGCATTGACAGAGGATGCGCGATTGATGTTCTTAAGATAGGGGAGCTCAAGGAATTCTCGGAGCTTTTTGATGAGGACATCTATGATGCCATAAGTCTTAAGACCTGTGTGGAAAAGCGCCTTACCATCGGGGCCCCCAGTCCCGTCAGGATGAGGGAGGTCATAGCACTTAATGATAAGTTTATCGCAGATTTCTCTATGGAAAAGCGATAATTTCCAAAGTATATTAGTGGATAATAACCTATCCATTTGCAAATTATAATATGAAAGAGGAGAAAAATTATGAGCGAGAAGTTGAAAGTAGCAGTACTTGGCGGAACCGGAATGGTAGGTCAGAGGTTTATCTCAATCTTAAACGATCACCCCTGGTTCGAGGTTAAGACCATTGCAGCCAGCCCCAGGAGCGCAGGTCAGACCTATGAAGAGGCAGTGGGCAGCAGATGGAAGATGGATGGGGAGATCCCCGCTTCCGTTAAGGATATCGTTGTCAAGGATGTTACGGACGTTAAGGCTGTTTCTGAGGACGTTGATTTTGTGCTTTCAGCCGTAAACATGTCCAAGGACGAGATCAAGGCTATCGAGGAGGAGTACGCCAAGACAGAGACTCCCGTTGTTTCCAATAACAGTGCCCACAGATGGACTCCCGATGTTCCCATGATCATTCCGGAGATCAACCCCGGACACATGGATGTTATCGAGTTCCAGAAAAAGAGACTTGGCACAACAAACGGCTTCATCGCAGTTAAGCCCAACTGCTCGATCCAGAGCTATACTCCCGCTCTTACAGCATGGAAAGAGTTCGAGCCCTACGAGGTAGTGGCTACAACTTATCAGGCTATCTCCGGTGCAGGCAAGAATTTTGAGGAGTGGCCCGAGATGGTTGGCAACGTTATTCCCTTCATCTCAGGAGAGGAAGAGAAGTCAGAGAAGGAGCCCCTCAGGATCTGGGGTAAGATCGAGAACGGAGTTATCGTTCCCGCTGACGATGTGAAGATCACCTGCCAGTGCATCAGGATCCCTGTTCTTTACGGCCACACCGCAGCTGCTTTCGTTAAGTTTAAAAAGAAAGCTACCAAGGAGCAGCTTATCGAAAAGCTTGAGAGCTTCTCCGGTGTACCTCAGGAGCTTAAGCTTCCCAGCGCTCCCAAGCAGTTCATACAGTACATGCAGGAGGATAACAGACCTCAGGTTGCTCTTGATGTCAATTATGAGGGCGGCATGGGCGTAAGCATCGGAAGACTCAGAGAGGATACGATCTACGACTGGAAGTTTGTAGGTCTTTCACACAATACCTTAAGAGGTGCCGCAGGCGGAGCTGTTGAATGTGCAGAGCTTCTTAAGGCCAGCGGATATATCAACAAAAAATAATTGCAGGAAAATGTGATCCACATATGGAAGAACAAAGAAAGATAGATCTTGCGTTTTTAAACAGATTTTATGAGAGCGGACGTTCCAATATTCTTGTGGTCTATGGCCACAGGAATATTGAACAGAACTCTCTTATTTTCAAATTCATAGAAAACAGACGAAGTGTCTTTTATACTGCCCGGAGCTGTTCAGGCACCGAGCAGGTTTTGCTGTGGGCCGGAGAGCTGATGGAGGAGGGAAGTGTTCTTGCAAAGACACCCACCTACACCGACATCTTCGAGACCGCCTTTGCAGCCACAGGCAGGAATCCTGTTATCTTCGTCATCAAGAATTTTGAGTACATCGTAAAGAGCTCCGACACCTTTATGAAGGAACTGACGGACTTTGTACAGAAGAACGGCAAATACAGGCAGATACTGGTGCTTCTTATGAGCAGCGATGTCTCCTGGGTTGAGAACAACATGGTCTCAAGCCTTGGGGCACTTTCCGCCCATATTGCAGGCTTTCGGAAGATCAAGCCCCTGTCCTTTGCGGAGATGAGGGCATACTTTAAGAACATGCCCTATAGGGACGCTGTTCTTACCTACTCGGTTCTGGGGGGACAGACACTTCTGTGGAGATACTTCGATGACTCTTTGTCCTTCAGGGAGAATGTCATTAAGAATATTCTGGATCCGGGTTCCTTCCTTTACGGAGAGGCTATGAGACTCACAGAGTACAGCCTCAGGGAAACCGCGGTTTATCACACTCTTTTGTCCGAGATGGCAAGAGGAGCCAATAAGCTCAATGACATCTATCATGTGACGGGCTTTTCAAGGGCCAAGATATCTGTATATCTGAAGACACTGATACATCATGATTTTGCTGAAAAAGCCTACTCCTTCGGAAATGCCGGAAGAGAGAATGTTATGAAGGGAGTTTACAGGATTTCGGATCCCCTTCTCGACTTCTACTTCAGGTTTATCTTCCCAAATGAGAGCAGTTTGTTACAGATGCCTGCGGATAGATTTTATGATATATTTATATCTGCAGGGATCCAGAATTACGCCGGAACCTACTTCAGGTCAGTGTGCCGCGAGTACATCTTAAGGCTTGAAGAGAGAGGCCTTTTCCCTTTTGAGATCGAGGAAGAGGGAGAGTGGATCGGCAAGGAGGGCAACATCGACATCATCGCCCAGAGCGAGATGGGAGATACAGCCCTTGGTTTATGCGGCTTTCAAAGGACGCTGACCCATGCCGACCTTGAGAAGCTGGAGTACTGCGCGAAAAAAGCAAGACTTGAGGGAGATGTGATCTATCTCTTTTCCACAGCCGGTTTTGACAACTGGCTTTTGGACGCAGCACTTAAGCCCGGTTGCAAGCTTAAGCTCATTGGGATAGATGAATTAACGAATGGCTAAAAAACTTATTATCACCGAGAAACCTTCGGTGGGAAGAGAATTTGCAAAGGTGCTGAACGTTTCCGGCGGAAACAGGGTATTCATAGAGAACGATCAGTACGTAATAACCTGGTGCGTAGGTCACCTGGTGGAAATGCTCTACCCCGAAGCATATGACGAAAAGTATGGCAAGTGGAGATTGGAAGACTTGCCTTTTTTACCCGAAAAATATAAGTATGGCGTGATCGCCAATGTGAAAGACCAGTACGAATTTGTCAATAAATGTCTTCACCGCGAAGATATAGATACAGTTTACTGGGCCGGCGACTCGGGAAGAGAAGGACAGACCATCGAGGAGAATATCAGAAGCTTCGGCGGTGTTCGCGATGGCATGAAGGAGCTGCGTGTCTGGATCGACTCCCAGACTGATGAGGAGATCAGAAGGGGGATCGAACAGGCAAAGCCCATGTCAGATTACGCCCCTTTGGGAAATTCGGGTATCATGCGTGCCATTGAAGATTACAGTCTTGGCATGAATTTTTCCAGAGCACTTTCAGTTAAATACGGAAAGCTTGTAAATGACGCTGCAGGCACCAAGAAGTACACTGCAATTGCCGTGGGTCGTGTTATGACATGCGTTCTTGGCATGGTTGTAAGGCGCGAACGTGAGATACGCGGCTTTGTCGAGACCCCTTTCTATCGTATAGTCGGGTCTTTTTCCGATGCCAATATTTCTTCTGAGTGGAAGGCTGTCAAGGGATCTTCCTATTTTGAGTCACCTCTTTTGTACAAGGAAAACGGCTTTAAGAAGGAGGAGGACGCAAAGGCCCTGATAGATAAGCTTCAGGGAAAAGAGGCTGTGATCGACAGCATAGAATCCGGCAAGACCCAGAAGAAAGCGCCGCTCCTGTTCAACCTGGCTGAGCTTCAGGCAGTGTGCTCAAAGCGCTTTAAGATAAGCCCCGCCCAGACCCTGGATATCGCCCAGGAGCTCTATGAGAAGAAGCTCACCACCTATCCCAGAACAGATGCCAGAGTTCTGACTACAGCAGTGGCAAAAGAGATAACGAAGAACATAGGCGGTATCTCAAAGGTAAGTGAAGTTGCCGAGTTTGCGGGCAATATCATGAAGAACGGTATGTACAAAGGAATCGAGAAGACCATGTATACCGACGATTCCAAAGTTACAGACCACTATGCGATCATTCCCACAGGTGTGACAGGAGCGCTGAATTCCCTGTCTCCCCTGGCTAAGGATGTCTATATTCTTATAGCAAAGAGATTTTTATCCATATTCTATCCTCCGGCTCAGTATAATACCGCTAAGCTGCAGATAGATGTCAGCGGCGAGAAGTTCTTTGCCTCTGCCAAGGTGCTTACAGACCCCGGATACATGAAGGTTGCGGGCATGTCCCAGGAAAAGGGCGCTTCCGGCCAGGAAGGGGGAGAGGATGAAGAGGACGTTGGAATCTCCAAAGAGGAGTTCCTGAAATTTGTAGCTACCGTGAAGAAGGGTGATCAGATCGCTGTTAACGGATATGATATCAGAGAAGGAAAGACTTCACCTCCCAAGAGATATACTTCGGGAACCCTTATCTCCGCCATGGAAAATGCTGGTAACCTTATCGAGGATGAGGAGCTCAGGCAGCAGATCAGGAAGAATGGAATAGGAACTGCGGCTACCAGAGCCCAGATAATCGAAAAGCTTGTAAATATACATTACCTCAACCAGAGCAAAACTCAGGTAATGACTCCCGGGAACCTGGGAGAAATGGTGTATGAAGTTGTAAATAAGCATATACCGTCTCTTCTGAATCCCGAGATGTCAGCAAGCTGGGAGAGAGGTCTTGAGGGAATCTACAGCGGCACCGTTGATTTTAACGAATATCGAAGGAAGCTCGAGGACTACATAAGGCGCGAGACCCAGAAGATGATAAGTTCGGACTATACCGGCGATATCGCTTCCAACATCAGTCAGTTCGCAGGTAAGGACGCCAAGGGGCTTGCGGGAAGACGTCCCATCGGTGTTAAGTGCCCTCAGTGCGGCGGCGAGATAACCACTACAAGCTTTGGCTATGGCTGCAGCAACTACTTTAAAGAGGACATCAAGTGCGGCTTCTCTGTTGGTGAGATTGCAGGCAAGAGTCTTTCCGAGGAAGAGGTCAAAAAACTCATCACAGAAGGAAAGACTGATGTGATCGAGGGATTCACCAGCAAGAACAAAAAGAAGTTCAAGGCTGTGCTGGTGCTGAATAAGGACGAGAACGGCAAGTATAATATCGGTTTCAATTTCTCGGATGTCCCTGATGAGTATCTTGAGGGCGTTACATGTCCTGTTTGCGGCGGAAGGATAGTAAAGACCGGATTCGGAATAGCCTGTGAGAATCGCGGCAAAGAAGAAAATGGCTGCTACTTTAACATAGGTGAGATTGCAGGTAAGAAGCTGGATGATGAGACGGTGAAGACACTGATCACAAATGGAAGTACTGATGTTATCAGGGGATTCAAGTCCAAGTCTAAGACTAACTTCGATGCAAAGCTTGCTCTTAAGAAGAACGAAGAGGGCAAGACGGAGGTTGTCTTTGACTTTGAGGGAATTGAGCCTGACTATCTAAAGGATGTTGTATGTCCTGATTGCGGCGGAAGGATAATAAAGATTTCAGTAGGGTATTGTTGTGAAAACAATAAGAAGGATGACCCCGAGTCCTGCAGGTTCTTTATAGGAAAGGTTGCTCAGAAGCAGCTCTCCGAGGCTAATGTAGTTCAGCTTCTCAAAGAAGGAAAGACCGGCACCATAAGGGGATTTAAGAACAAGGATAAAAAGTCTTTCGATGCCTGCCTGGTGCTTAAGAAAAACGAAGAGGGCAAGGCCGAGATCTCTTTTGACTTTGAAAATGTTGAAGCTAAGACCGTTAAGGGCGTAGTGTGCCCTGTCTGTGGAGGCGAGATTGTAAAGACGCCATTTGGCTATGGCTGCAAGAACTACAGCAAGGATGATCCTGAGCACAGCTGTAAGTTCAACCTGGGACAGATAGCAGGTAAGAAGCTGAATGATTCGCAGGTAAAAGAACTGTTGACAGATGGAATCACCTCGACAATCAATGGTTTTAAGTCTAAGGCCGGTAAGTCATTTGATGCCAAACTCACTTTGGCTAAGGATGAGGCCGGGAAAGTCACCGGTGTAAAATTTGTCTTTGAGAACGAAGAGGAAGTCCTTGAAGGCGTAAAATGTCCAAAGTGTGGCAAACCAATCATCAAAAACCACTGGGGATATAAGTGCGAAGACAACAGGAAGGACGATGAGAACAGCTGCGATTTCTTCATCGGCAAGGTCGCTGGGGTTTCCCTGTCAAAAGAGGACGTAACCAAGCTTTTGACCGACAAGATTACAGATAAGATCGCAGGCTTTACCAGCAAGAAGGGCAGCACCTTTGACGCTAAACTGGCGCTGGATGAGAACTGCAAAGTGGTATTTAATTTTGAATAATTATTTATTCCTTCACAGGAATTTTAATAAAAGGGGCAGGAATGCCTCTTTTATTTTATGGTTATTTAATTAGCTTAATATCGTTTATGAGGTATAATCAATGTAGACTGGAGACTTATTGAATAATAATTCAAAAAGTAGTGTGATCCTTCGCTTCTAAAAATGGAGGGAGACGAATAGATATGGATAATGCTTTATCTTTAGATTACGGTGAATTCCTCAAGAGCAACAGAGCCAGAGTAAACAGATACCTCAATATTGTGCTGTGGAGCTTTGTTCTTACCGGACCTGCAATAGCATCTGGGGTTAAAGGCGGTATATTTCCTGATATAACCTACGCCACCTGTATAGCCATATCCGCAGGTGTTATTATTCTGGCAGCCATTCACAGGATACTTATGAAGGCCCATCCCAGTTCCAAGCTAACCTGTGTCTATGCACTTTTGTCTTTGAATGCTCTTATTGTGTACATGAACTATTCCCATGTCAGCATTTATCTTACATGGTTTCTTGTGCCTCTTCTTAGCATACTCTTTTGCAGCAGATCACTGTATTATTTCGCCATTGCATCAAATTTCATATTAATGTTGGGAACCACCTGGGTAACGGCTCCATATTATGCAGAAAAAAGCTTAAAATACGCAACTGCATTTGAGTGTTTTGCCGACAGAATGAGCGGCTTTGTTATTGAGAGTATCATTATGTCTTCCGCAGGCTATGCAATAGTAAAACTGGGCCTTAGACGTTTCGAGACACTTTTTGAGCAGTACAGAGTCATTGGTGAGCATGAGATAGCCATGAAGGAAAAAATGGAGATCCAGGAATCCATGACAGAGATTTACGATAATGTGAATCTTATAGATTTTGTCAATAATACCGAGATGTCCCTTCGAGATCCCGAGCAGAAATTGTATTCCATTGATATGACCAGGCAGACTCAGACCCGCATGAACCAGGAACTGGGGCTGCGTGTAATGGCGGATCAGCTGGAGGAATTCAAAAATTTCACCAATATCACAACGGTGAGATCAAGACTCTCTCACAAAAAGCTTATCAGTGCAGACTTCATCGATGTGGTCGCAGGCTGGTTCAGAGCTCAGTACATTACTGTAGAAGCCACGGCAGACGGTATTCCTACTAAAGTCATCTACACCACCAGAAATGTTGATGACGAAAAGAGGAGAGAAGAAAACCTGATCAGGATCTCCATGACAGATGAGATGACAAGGCTCTTTAACCGAAGGTGCTACGATGAGGATCTTAAGATGCACAGACACAATGGTATGTCGGATGATTTTGTGATCTTCTCTATTGATATAAACGGACTTAAGAAGGTCAATGACACCAAGGGCCATGCTGCCGGGGACGAGCTCATCAAGGGCGCCGCCGACTGTCTGGCACTTTCCATCGGCAATAAGGGCAAAGTTTACAGGACCGGTGGAGACGAGTTCATGAGCATTGTACATACCAATGATCCAAAAGAACTTCGAAGAAGGATCCATGAGAGGACTGCAGGCTGGAAGGGAACTCTTAATGATTCGCTTGTGGTTTCTGTAGGATACGCATCCTTTGGGGATCATCCCGATGTTACCATAGATCAGCTGGAGCGCATCGCCGATTCGGACATGTACGAACAGAAGGAAAAGTTCTACAGGGAAAACGGTATAGACAGGAGAAGATAGCCCACTGTAAAAATTGTGTAAATTTTGTCAGACTTGTTGAAAAGTCCTTTGTTTTATGCAAAAATAGGTATTGGCACGGCGCAAAATGCGCTTGAAATCTGTGCGTGAGTAATGAAATATTTACTTTACAATACGAAAGGAGATTTTCACATGATTTACTCAACAGAGGTAAAAAATATGTGTCCCGTACACCAAGGGGTACATCATGGCGCTGCTCCCATTCCTGAAGAGGCTAAATGGGTTCAGTCCAAAGAGGTTAAGGACATTTCCGGCTATACACACGGTATCGGCTGGTGTGCTCCTCAGCAGGGCTGCTGTAAGCTTTCCCTGAACGTTAAGGATGGTATCATTCAGGAGGCTCTGGTAGAGACTATCGGATGCTCCGGTATGACTCATTCAGCAGCTATGGCAGCTGAGATCCTTCCCGGACTTACAGTTCTTGAGGCTCTCAATACTGACCTTGTGTGCGACGCTATCAACACTGCAATGAGAGAGCTGTTCCTCCAGATTGCTTACGGAAGAACACAGTCCGCTTTCTCAGAGGGTGGACTTCAGATCGGTGCAGGTCTTGAGGATCTTGGTAAGGGAACACGTTCAATGGTTGGTACAACCTACGGAACACTTGATAAGGGACCTCGTTATCTTGAGCTTACTGATGGTTACATCACAGACCTTGCTCTTGATGAGAATGACGAGATCATCGGATATAAGTATGTTAACTTTGGTAAGATGATGGACTTCATTAAGGCCGGTGACGATGCTAACACAGCTATAGAGAAGGCTAAGGGTCAGTATGGCCGTGTTGCTGATGCAGTTAAGTTCATCGATCCCAGAAAACAGTGATAAGGTAAGAAGGAGGAAATAAAAATGGCTTTATTTGAATCATATGAAAGAAGAGAGCCCCAGATCCTGGCTTGCCTTAAACAGTATGGGATCTCATCTATCGAAGAGTGTAAAGATATCACTATGGCAGCAGGTATTGATGTATACAGCCTCATTGAGGGCATTCAGCCTATCTGCTTTGAGAACGCTAAGTGGGCTTACACAGTAGGCGCTGCGATCGCTATCAAGAAGGGCTGCAGAAAGGCTGCTGATGCTGCTGCAGCTATCGGTGAAGGCCTTCAGGCTTTCTGTATTCCCGGTTCAGTTGCTGATACACGTAAGGTAGGTCTTGGCCATGGTAACCTTGGCAAGATGCTTCTTGAGGAGGATACAGAGTGTTTCGCATTCCTGGCAGGCCACGAGTCATTCGCAGCTGCTGAGGGTGCTATCGGTATCGCTGAGAAGGCTAACAAGGTTCGTACAAAGCCTCTTAGAGTTATCCTTAACGGTCTTGGCAAAGATGCCGCTCAGATCATTTCCCGTATCAACGGATTCACTTTTGTAGAGACAGAGTATGATCCTTACACAAACACTGTTAAGGAAGTTTCCAGAAAGTGTTACTCCAAAGATGCTAACTCACCTCGTGCAAAGGTTAACTGCTACGGTGCCAACGATGTTCAGGAAGGTGTTGCTATCATGTGGAAGGAGAACGTTGACGTATCCATCACAGGTAACTCAACCAATCCCACAAGATTCCAGCATCCCGTTGCAGGTACCTACAAGAAGGAGAGAAACGAGGCAGGCAAGAAGTACTTCTCAGTTGCTTCAGGCGGTGGTACAGGACGTACACTTCATCCCGACAACATGGCAGCAGGCCCTGCTTCCTACGGTATGACAGATACCATGGGACGTATGCACTCTGATGCTCAGTTCGCAGGATCTTCATCAGTTCCCGCTCACGTTGAGATGATGGGTCTTATCGGCGCAGGTAACAACCCTATGGTTGGTATGACTGTTTCTACAGCCGTTTCTATCGAAGAGGCTGCAAAGGCCGGGAAGTTCTAATCCCGGAAATTCCATTTTAACCGGTATATACAAAGAGCTGTCCTTTCGGGCAGCTCTTTTTTCTATCTTCTCTTGTTAGGATATTTCTCGTAGTATTTGTCCTTGTCCTTATACATTTCCTCATCCGCATAGCGCATGGCAAGGCGCAGGTTTCCGTCCTTGGCATCGTGATAGTAGCCTATGGCAAAGTACAGCCAGTCCGGGTCGGAGGCCTCCTCCCGCAGGATCCGGATCTTTTCCTCGAAATCAAGGCGGGAGCTGAAGGAGATAATGGTAAACTCATCGCCGCCTGCTCTGAATATCTTGTCATCCTGGAAGATATCCTTGAGAACACCTGCGGCATCCCTAAGGAGCTGATCTCCGTTGGCGTGTCCGTCGTTGTCGTTGATGGATTTAAGTCCGTTAAGGTCACAGAATGCAACATTGAAGGGCTTTGGATGGAGCTTGAGCTTGGTGGAGAGCTCGTCAACATTCACATTCATGGAATTACGGTTATAGACGCCTGTCAAAAGATCAATATTGCTAAGATACTCAAGCCTTTCCATAAACATGTGGTTTGCTACCTCGGAAGAGAGGAAGAAGGCCACAAGCTCTATGGTTTCCTTGAGCCTTGGGAGATTGTCCGTATTGAAGTTTGTGATATAGAGATAGCCAATGATCGCATTCTGACGAATGAAGGGAACCAGGATAAGAGAGCGGACTTTATTGGCCCGCAATGTCGCAACCCATTCAGGGGCCTTGGATTCATAGAACAGCATGTCATCTTCGCTTTGTATGATGATGTCGTTGGTCTCGCCCACAAGTCCTTCCCAGGTCTCTACAACCTCGTAGGGAATCTGATCGAAGATCTCTTTTATGGAGAGCTCATTATTTCTGACACATTCACTTAAGATATCGAATTTATACAGATCCGGAGTGACGGTCATGATACAGGTGGCAAAAGAGTTGGTGTATTCCCGTAGGTCTTTGGTAACGGTATCAAGACTGCTGGCAAAATCCTCTTCATTGCGAAGAGTGAGACAGGTCTTTATAACAAAGCTTGCTATATCAGGAGAAACCGTGGCATATTTGCCGGCGTCCATTTCCTTGTTCAGGGTATACATGAACAGACAGTAGCCTACGTCTGTGTCCTCTCTGTCCTGAGAAAGCCCCAGGGGAAGAAGGATGTTTTCTGTCCAGTACCCGTACATCATGGTGGTGTCCACATAGGTATGGCTTTTTCTGTTTTTGAAGGCTGCATCGAAGCAGATAAGTTCAAACTTCGGTTCCCTTGGCATGTTGGCGTAGTAGGGCTGGCCTTCAACGCTTCGTTCTTCTCCTCCGGAAAACAGCGCCTTATAGTTTGATTCGATCAGCTTGTTGATGGCATACATGATAATATCTCCGCAGGTTCCGTCCGCATTTTTATGGACCTTTAGAACGGCAGCGGGTATTGTATACATATTTACCATGGTTTTAAAGTTTTCATAGTTAAGGTCTGACATCAGCCTACCTCCGTAAAGAGATAAATAACAAAATCCAAAAACTAATTCTACTGTATATTGTAAATGAGTGCACCCGGTATCGGTAGATAAATTTTTGGTTCAATTATAAAAGTAATCTAAAATATCAGAAAATGAACAATTTATGATACAAAAATCAGATACTTCCGCACAAGTTAATGATGCTGTATAATAACAGGTAATACATTCCCGTTTTTGACACCTAAAAAGCCGCAATCCCAGTCTATATCTAGGATTACGGCTTTATTTTTATCTCGCGAAAAG